>DUZF01000009.1 GCA_013349665.1 Rhodospirillaceae bacterium
TTGCCCCTGGCCGGGCGGGCTCTCCGCGCCCTTGGCTCCGCCTCAACGGCGGGTCGCGTGCAGCGATGCTTCACGCGTATCTCAATTAGAGTCAGAGGCCGTTACTCGATCAGATCCCAGTGGGGGCGGGGGCCGAATTCGCCGGCCAGGAAATCGACGAAGGCCCGCACCTTCGGCGACAGGTGGCGGTTGTGCGGATAGACGGCATGAATGGCCATGTCCTGAGGAACGTATTCGGTCAGCAGGCTGACCAGTCGCCCGGCCTGCAGATCGCGCCCGCAGAGGAATGTCGGCAGCCGCACCAGACCTATGCCGGCCAGGGCGGCTTCGCGCAGCAGGTCACCGTTATTGGCCCTCAGGCGCCCTTTGATCTCCACCGTCCAGCGTTTGCCCCGGCTGTCCTGGAACCGCCATTCGCTGGCCAGCGTCCGGGCGCTGTAGGTCAGGCAGCAATGTGTCGCCAGGTCGTCCGGCGTTTCCGGCCTGCCATGATGCCGCAGATAGTCGGGGCTGGCGCAGAGCACCAGGCGCGAGGGCGCCAGTTGGCGGGCGATCAGGCTCGAGTCCTCGAGGCGGCCGATACGGATGGCAAGATCGAACCCTTCCTCGATCAGATTGACGTAACGGTCGTTCATTTCCATGTCGAGGTCGACCTCGGGGTAACGCTCGAGGAAGGACGGGACCAGCGGTGCCAGATGGTGAATGGCGAAGCTCATCGGGGCGTTGACCCGCAGGCGCCCGCGCGGCGTCGCCTGTAATGCGCTGACCGACCCGTCCGCCTCCTCGATGTCGGAGAGGATGCGCTGGCAGCGTTCGAGATAGGCCAGGCCGACCTCGGTCAGGCTCAGGCTGCGGGTGGTGCGATGGAACAGCCGGGCGCCGAGCCTGGTTTCCAGAGCCGAGATTTGCCGGCTGATCACCGACTTGGAAATCCCCAGGCGGTGAGCCGCGCCTGAAAAACTGCCGATTTCGGCGACGCGGACAAAAGCTTCCATGGAGTCGAGGCGATCCACTTTGCCTCCGGGATTGTTGCTGTAATAGGGATTGTGATGTGTAATTAAGATCTATTGTTTCCTCGCCTGTCGCAAGTTAAATCATCGGCGTCAGTTTGCATTTTGGAGACCAGCCATGACCGTTACTGTCAGACCGTCCAAGGAACGCGGATATGCCGATTTAGGTTGGCTGCAGAGCCATCATTCGTTTTCCTTCGCCGACTATTATGATCCGCGGCATATGGGGTTCCGGGCGCTGAGGGTCATCAACGAGGACGTGATCGAACCCGGAACCGGTTTCGACACCCATGGCCACCGCGACATGGAGATCGTCACCTATGTGGTCGAGGGCGCCTTGGAGCACAGAGACAGTACCGGCGAGCATGGGGTGATCCGTCCGGGCGAGGTGCAGCACATGTCGGCCGGGCATGGCATCCGCCACAGCGAGTTCAACCCCTCGGCCGGCGAGGCGGTAAAATTGCTGCAGATCTGGATCCTGCCGCGGCAGCAGGGCCTGGCGCCCGGATATCGGCAGAAGCTGTTTACGCCGGAGGACAAGCACAACCGACTATGCCCCATCGCCACCGGCGACGGTCGCCAAGGATCACTGGTCATCCAGCAGGACGCCGCCGTCTACGCGGCCTGCCTGGAGGCCGGACTGTCCCTGTCCCTGCCTCTCGCCGACGGTCGCGGTGCCTGGATGCAATTGATTTCCGGCGCCTTGTCGGTCAATGGCGCGCAAGTTGCGGCGGGTGACGGCGTCGCTATAGAAAAGGTCGGCGCTGTCGATATTACCGCAAGCTCCGCCAGCGAATTTCTGCTGTTTGATTTGCCGTAAATCGACGACTTCGAATCAACGGCCTGCCTCTCGCCCTTTGGCTCATAAATGTCTATCATGCGGCGCCAAAGGACGGAGGGGTATTGATGGCGAAGGATGTTCGACTGTTTCAACCTTTGACGATCCGGGGCCTGGAACTGGCCAACCGGATCGTCGTTGCGCCCATGTGCCAGTACAGTGCCGTCGACGGCGTCGCCGGCGACTGGCATCTGCAGCATTACGGCGCCCTGGTGGCCTCGGGACCGGGGCAGGTGGTGCTGGAGGCGACGGCGGTTGAAGCCGCGGGGCGCATCACCCCCTACGATTTGGGCCTTTATTCCGATGCTGCCGAACAGGCAATGGCCCGTCTGATCAAGACCATCCGGCAATTCGGCAAGGCCCGGATCACCGTGCAGATCGCTCATGCCGGCCGCAAGGGATCGTCCCAGCGCCCGTGGGACGGCGGCGGACCTCTGAGTGCCGCCGAGGGCAGCTGGCAGACCATCTCGCCGTCGCCGGTGCCGTTCGCCGACGGTTGGCCGGCGCCGGCGGAGATCGGCCCCTATGACATCGATCGCCTGCGTCAGGCCTTCGCCGACGCGGCGAGCAGGGCCGACCGCGCCGGAGCCGACATGGTCGAGGTGCATTCGGCGCACGGTTACCTGCTGCATCAGTTCCTCTCGCCGCTGTCCAACCGGCGCGATGACGTTTATGGCGGTTCGCTGGAAAACCGTATGCGTTTTCCGCTGGCCATCGTCCGTTCCGTGCGCCGCGCCCTGCCCAGCGGTAAGCCCCTGGGCATCAGGGTCAGCGCCAGCGACTGGCTGGACGGCGGGTTCACACCGGAAGAAGCGGTGGAGTATCTGATCGCCTGCAAGAGCGAAGGCGTGGATTATGTCTGCGTCTCGTCGGGTGGCCTGGCGGAGGCCAAGATTCCCACGCGGCCCGGCTACCAGGTCGATCTGGCCTGGAAAATCCGCCGGGAAACCGGCCTGCTGACCCGGGCGGTGGGGCTGATCACCGACCCCGATCAGGCCGAGGCGGTGCTGGTCAATGGACGCGCCGACCTGGTCGCCCTTGGCCGGGCCTTTCTCGACGACCCGCGATGGGTGTGGCGGGCGGCCGAAGCCCTGGGGGTGCCGCCCCCCTATCCTTCGCAGTATATGCGGGTTCAGCCTAAAGTCTGGCCCGGGGCTAAAACCCGGCCAAGGACCCTGATAACCGGGTGACGCCCTCTTGTAAGGCAACGAGGAGTATTTCATCATAGCCCGAAGGTCGCCCCGCGGTGCCCCAAGCCATGAAGGAGTGCAACTCATGAAATATTTTCTTTCCGCCGCTGCCGTTTGCCTGACGGCGGCGGTCTCTCTGCCGGCCCAGGCCGGCCAGACCTTCGACGCGGTCAAGGCCCGGGGGACGGTGACCTGTGGGGTGCATACCGGGCTGGGCGGCTTCGGCGCTCCGGACGCCAAGGGTGAATGGGCCGGTCTCGACGTCGACGTCTGCCGCGCCGTGGCGGCGGCGGTGTTCGGCGACGCCAAGAAAGTCCGCTATGTGCCGCTGTCGGCACAGCAGCGCCTGACCGCCCTGCAGTCGGGGGAAATCGACCTGCTGTCCCGCAACACCACCTGGACCATGTCCCGCGATACGGCCAGTGGCCTGTTGTTCACCGCCGTCAATTTTTATGACGGGCAGGGATTCCTGGTGAACAAGAAACTCGGGGTGAAGGGCGCCAAAGATTTGAACGGGGCCACCGTCTGCGTGCAGACCGGTACCACCACCGAACTGAATCTGGCGGATTTCGCGCGGGCCAACAAGATCGAGCTCAAGCCGGTGACCATCGAGAACTTCGAGGAGGCGGCCAATGCCTTCGTCTCCGGTCGTTGCGACGCCATGACCTCGGACGGTTCACAACTGGCGGCGATCCGTGCCAACCAGACACCGAACCCCGATGACTATGTCATCCTGCCCGAGCGCATCTCCAAGGAGCCGCTGGCGACCGCCGTGCGCCAGGGCGACGACCAATGGTTCAATATCGTCAAATGGACCTTCCAGGCGATGATCGAGGCCGAGGAACGCGGTGTTACCTCGGCCAATGTCGACGACATGACCAAGAGCAGCGATCCCAATGTGCAGCGCCTGCTGGGTGTCACCGCCGGCATGGGCAAGGGCCTGGGGGTCGACGACAAATGGGCCTACAACATCATCAAGCAGGTGGGCAATTACGGCGAAAGTTTCGAACGCAATGTCGGTCACGGTTCGAAACTGAAACTGGACCGCGGGCTTAACGCGTTATGGACCCGAGGCGGGATGATGTACGCCATCCCGGTCCGCTAACCAACGATGGGAGCCGCGCGTCCATCCGCCGCATCCGGCCGGCCGGCCCACCATTGGTGGAATGACGAACGGGCGCGCGGCTATCTCTATCAGGTCCTGCTGCTGTTGCTGGTGGTGGCGGTCGGCTGGTTCCTGGTCGGCAATACGCTGACCAACCTCAATTCCCGTCATATTGCCACCGGCTTCGGTTTTCTCGATCGCGAAGCCTCCTTCGGCATCAGCGAACATGTCATCGACTATGCGCCCACCGACAGCTATTCCCGGGCGTTGCTGGTGGGGTTGCTGAATACCCTGGAAGTGTCGGTGGTCGGCATCATTCTGTCGACGCTTCTGGGGATCGTCACCGGCATCGCCCGGCTGTCGGCCAACTGGATCGTCGCCCGCGTCGCCGCGGTCTATGTCGAAATCGTCCGCGATGTGCCGTTGCTGCTGCAGCTGTTCTTTTGGTATCAGCTGATTACCGAGAGTCTGCCGGTGCCGCGCCAGGCGATCAATGTCCTGGACCTGGTGTTCGTCAGCAATCGCGGTCTGAAGATCCCGTCACCGGTCTGGGACGGCCATTGGTTCGTCGTGACCGGTGCCTTTCTGCTGGCGGCGGCGGTCAGTGTCGCCCTTGGACGATGGGCCGCGCGGCGCCAAGAGCGCACGGGCCGCTATTTTCCGGTCTTGCGGGTGTCTCTGGCAATGCTGTGCGGACTGCCGTTGCTGGCCTTTCTGGCCGGCGGCGGCAGCCTGGCCTTCGATGTGCCGGTCCTGGCCGGGTTCAATTTCCGTGGCGGCTATACCCTGACCCCGGAATTCGCCGCCCTGTTGGTCGGCCTGGTCTTCTACACCGGCGGTTTTATAGGCGAGATCGTCAGGAGCGGCATACTCGCCGTGCCGCATGGGCAGACAGAGGCGGCGCGATCACTTGGCCTGAGCCGCGCCATGACCTTGCGGCTGGTGGTGCTGCCGCAGAGCCTGAGGGTGGTCATTCCACCCCTGACCAGCCAGTATCTCAATCTGACCAAGAATTCGACCCTGGCGGTGGCGATCGGCTTTCCCGATCTGGTGAGCGTCGCCAATACGGCGATCAACCAGACCGGCCAGGCGGTGGAGGGGGTGGTCATCATCATGGCCATCTATCTGGTCATCAGCCTCGCCCTGTCGCTGTTCATGAACTGGTACAACCAGCGCGTCGCCCTGAAGGGAGGCGCGCCATGACGACCGAGCCCACCGTCGGTCTGCTGACCGTTCCCTGGCGTTGGTCGCGGCGCCACCTGTTCCAGTCGCCGGGCAGTTCGGTGCTGACCCTGCTGGCGGCCTGGCTGTTGTGGAAGGTCCTGCCGTCGGCGGTCAACTGGGCCCTGGTCAAAGCGGTGTGGAGCGGCGATCCGGCCGCCTGCCGCGCCTCCGGCGGGGCCTGCTGGGCCTTCGTCACCGAAAAATACCGACTTATCCTGTTCGGCATCTATCCCTATGACGAACAGTGGCGGCCGCTGACCGCCATCGTGGTGTTTGTCGTCATGATGCTGGCCTCCGCCCATCCCAGTTGCTGGCGTCGCTGGCTGATCTGGATGTGGGCGGGCGGGCTGGTGCTGGTGGGGATCCTGATGTGGGGCGGCGTCCCTGGTCTGCCCTATGTCTCCAATGACCGCTGGGGCGGTTTGCCGCTGACTCTGATCCTGTCGGCTACCGGCATCGTGCTGTCCTTCCCCCTGGCCCTGTTGCTGGCGCTTGGCCGGCGGTCGCGGTTGCCGGCGGTGCGCGCCGCCTCGGTCGCCTATATCGAGCTGTGGCGCGGCGTTCCCCTGGTCAGCGTGCTGTTCATGGCCTCGATCATGTTCCCGCTGTTCCTGCCGGAGGGCATTACCGTCGACAAGCTGCTGCGTGCGCAGGCTGGGATCATCCTGTTCACTGCCGCCTATCTCGCCGAGAACGTGCGCGGCGGCCTGCAGGCGATCGCCCGCGGTCAATTCGAAGCGGCCGATGCCCTCGGTCTGTCCTATTGGCAAAAGACCCGCCTGATCATCCTGCCGCAGGCCCTGCGCCTGGTCATTCCGCCCCTGGTCGGTCAGTTCATCACCACTTTCAAGGATACCTCGCTGGTGGTCATCATCGGCCTCTATGACTTGCTGAGCAGCACCAAGATGGCGCTGTCGGATCCGCAATGGCGGGCCTTCTATATCGAAGGGTATGTGGTGGCGGCGCTGATCTACACCGTGTTTACCGCCGCCATGTCCTATTACAGCCAGTATCTTGAACGCCGCCTCGATCGCGACCGGCGCCGGAGTTAGACATGAACGACGAGATCGTCATTTCGCTGAAAGACGTCAACAAGTGGTACGGCAGCTTTCATGTGCTGCATGACCTGTCCCTGGACGTCCGCAAGGGCGAGCGGGTGGTGGTCTGCGGGCCGTCGGGATCGGGCAAATCGACCGTCATCCGTTGCGTCAACCGGCTTGAGGAACATCAGGCCGGCACCATCACCGTCAACGGCATCGAACTGACCAGCGACCTCAAGACCGTCGAGGCGGTGCGCCACGACGTCGGCATGGTGTTCCAGCAGTTCAACCTGTTTCCCCATCTGACAGTGCTGGAAAATCTGACCCTGGCGCCGATCTGGGTCAAAAAGGTGCCGAAAGCCGAGGCGGCGGGGCTGGCGATGACCTATCTTGAACGGGTCAAGATCGCCGACCATGCCCGCAAATATCCCGCCCAGCTGTCCGGCGGCCAGCAGCAGCGGGTGGCCATCGCCCGCAGCCTGTGCATGCGTCCGTCGATCATGCTGTTCGACGAACCGACCTCGGCGCTCGACCCGGAAATGATCAAGGAAGTGTTGGACGTGATGGTCGAATTGGCCAATGACGGCATGACCATGGTCTGCGTCACCCATGAAATGGGCTTTGCCCGCACCGTCGCCGATACCGTGGTGTTCATGGCCGATGGCCAGATCGTCGAAAAGAATTCGCCGGCCGAACTGTTCGGCAATCCTCAGGAGGAACGCACCCGCCAGTTTCTAAGCCAGATCATCCGTCATTGACGGTGGCTTCTCGGGTTCCGGACGGCGCGGATTCTTTGCGTCATCGGCAAAGCGAAAGCGGCCATGCAGCACGCAGCCCTTGATCCCCGGGTCGCAGGGGCGGCCCTTCAGGCGTTGGCAAATCCCTTTGTCCTCATGGGGGCAGCCCCAGCCGCTCATGGTCTTTTCATTCCCTCGGCAAGACGATTACACTATAGCCGAATTTGTCCGGAGAGACGACCATGACTCATAGCAGCGCCGACCAGTCCCTGGTTCTCACCGCCGACGAGGCCGGTGTCCGCACCCTGACGCTGAACCGGCCGGAGGCCCGCAATGCCCTGTCGATGGGGCTGATGAAGGCCTTGACCGAAGCCCTGGTCGCCGCCGGCCAGGACCCGGCGGTCAAAGTGGTGGTGCTGGCGGCCGCCGGTCCGGCGTTTTCGGCCGGTCATGATCTCAAGGAAATGCGCTCGCAGCCGCGGCGTGACGCCTATGAGGCGGTCTTCGCCCGCTGTGCCGAATTGATGAAGACGGTCGTTCGCCTGCCCAAGCCGGTGATCGCCAAGGTCCATGCCATGGCCACCGCCGCCGGCTGCCAGCTGGTGGCCTCCTGCGATCTGGCGGTCGCCGCCGAAGGGGCGAAGTTCGCCACCCCGGGGGTCAATATCGGGCTGTTCTGCTCGACCCCGATGGTCGCCCTGTCGCGGGTGGTCGGACGCAAGCAGGCGATGGATATGCTGCTCACCGGGCGGCCGGTGGAGGCCCGGGAGGCCTTGGCCATGGGCCTGGTCAACCGGGTGGTGCCGGCGGCGGAACTCGATCGGGAGGTGGCGGCGCTGGCCTCGGGGATCGCCGCCAAATCGCCGATCACCCTGGCGATCGGCAAGGAGGCGTTCTATCGCCAGATGGAAATGGGTCTCGACGAGGCCTATGCCTTCACCGCCGGAGTGATGACCACCAACATGATGACCGCCGACGCCGCCGAAGGCATCGACGCCTTCATTGAAAAGCGCCAGCCTGTGTGGAAGGGGTGTTAGAGCGCGATGTATTCTGATTGGATCGCGCTCAGCCGCCATTGAGGCGGCGGCCAAGCAGGCGGAGCCTGCGCCCGGCGAGGGACAAACCTAGAGTCCCCAGAAGCGGGCGATATGGTGCCAGGCCTCCTCGGCGGTTTCGACGTATTGAAAGATCGCCTTATCATTTGCGTCGATCATGCCTTCGTTGACCATGGCGTCGAGATTGAGGATCCGCTCCCAGTATTCCTTGCCGAACAGCAGGAAGGGGATCGGTTTGATCTTGCCGGTCTGCATCAGGGTCGCCGCCTCGAACATTTCGTCCAGGGTGCCAAAGCCGCCGGGGAAGCAGACCAGGGCTTTCGCCCGGTTGAGAAAATGCATTTTGCGCAAGGCGAAGTAATGGAAGCGGAACGACAGTTCCGGGGTGACGTAGGGATTGGGGGCCTGTTCATGCGGCAGCACGATATTGAGGCCGATTGACTTGGCATTCACGTCGGCCGCGCCCCGGTTGGCCGCCTCCATGATTCCGGGGCCGCCGCCGGTCAAGACCACAAAATCCCATTCGGCGGCGGCGGTGGTGGCCGCCGAGGCGATCTGGCCGAGGCGGCGCGCCTCGGCGTAATATCGGGCATTGGCAAGGCGGCGTCGGGCGATGGCTACCGTCTCTGCCAGGTCGCCGTCGCCGGGATCGGCGCGGGCGGCGGTTTCGGCCGCCGCCAGCCGGGCCTCGGCGGTGGCGGGGTCGCAAATCCGTGCGCTGCCGAAAATGGCAATGGTCGAACGGATCTTCTGTTCCTTCAGCAACAGTTCCGGCTTCAGCAGCTCCAACTGCAGCCGGACCGGACGCAGATCGTCGCGCAGCATGAAGTCTTCGTCGTTGAAAGCCAGACGGAAGGCGGGAGATCTGGTCTGCGCCGTCTCTTCGCCGCGTTCGGCGATTTCCGCGTCGGCACGGGCGCTGGGAAAAGGGCTTTGGCGCTTGGTCATAGGTTTATCCAACCGGCAGCGGCATGCCGCCAGTCATTATCACTAGGCGCAATTGGTCAAGATTCCGTTTAAGAAGGTTAGCGCCCGCAGCAGGCCTTGTATTTTTTTCCGCTGCCGCAGGGGCAGGGATCATTGCGTCCGACCTTCGGCGTCGCCCGCACGACAGGTTTCATGTGGACCTTGCCGTCGACATAGACCCAGCTGTCGTCGTGGCGGCGAAACCGACTGGTCTCGTGATGGGTCTGGTCGAAGCCTCCCTGGCGGAAGCGGGCGACGAATTCCACCTGGCCGGTGTCTTCGCCGGGGCCGCCGCCGTCGCAGGAGAGGATGTCGAGGCCCTGCCATTCCACCGACCTGGACCATTGCTCGGCGGCCTTGCGGTCATGGTCGGTGCGGGCCTCCGGCGCCAGGCTGCGTTCAAGGTGATCGACATCGCAAGCCACATAGGCGGTATAGCGCGACCGCATCAGGGCTTGTGGTGTCGCCGCCGGGGCACCGGCGAGCAGCGGTCCGCAACAGTCCTCAAGGAGGCGGCCGCTGCCGCAGGGACATTTGGTCATTCAGTCATCCAACCCTTGCCGATATCGGCGCTTCTTCGTCTTCCCCGATTCCGACTGTGTCGCCGCCATAGGTCGGCACGTCGGATTCCGGATAGGCGCCGATATGATGAATGGAAAGGTCGGCGCCACGGAATTCCTGGTCGGGATCGAGCCGCAGACCGAGGCTAATGTCAAGCAGTCGGTAAACCACGAAGCCCGAGACGACGGCGATGGCCACGCCGGTCACGGTGCCGAAAAGTTGCACCGCCAGGCTGATGCCGCCCATGCCGCCGAGGGCTTCCTGGCCGAAAACGCCGCAGGCAATGCCACCCAGGGTGCCGCAGAAGCCGTGCAACGGCCACACACCCAGCACGTCGTCGATTTTCCAACGGTTCTGACAGGTCTCGAAAGCCCAGACGAACAGGATGCCGGCCACTCCACCGGTGACCAGGGCGCCGATCGGGTGCATGACGTCGGAACCGGCGCAGACCGCGACCAGTCCGGCCAGGGCGCCGTTATGCACAAAACCGGGGTCATTGCGGCTGTAGACCAGGGAGGAGAGGATGCCGCCGACCATCGCCATCAGGGAATTCAGCGCCACCAGCCCGGACAGGCCGTCCATTTTCTGCGCGCTCATCACATTGAAGCCGAACCAGCCGACCGACAGGATCCAGGCGCCGAGGGCGAGGAAGGGGATGTTGGACGGCGGAATGCCCACCACATTGCCGTTCTTGCGGTAACGGCCGCGACGCGCCCCCAGGGTGACCACCGCCCCCAGGGCGACCCAGCCGCCGAAGGCATGCACCACCACCGAGCCGGCGAAGTCGTGGAAATTCGCCCCGAAGGTGGCCAGGATCCAGTCCTGGTAACCGAAACGGGTGCCCCAGGTCATGCCTTCAAAAAGCGGGTAGCAGACCGCCACCAGGATGACGGTGGCGCAAAGCTGCGGCCAAAATTTGGCGCGTTCGGCGATGCCGCCGGAGATAATCGCGGGGATGGCGGCGGCAAAGGTGGCGAGAAAGAAGAACTTCACCAGGTCATAGCCCTTCGGTGCGAAACCGCCGGCCACCGAGCCGGACAGCACCTTGGCCGAAACCAGGAAATCAACGCCATAGGCAATGCTGTAGCCGATGAAAAAATAGGCACAGGTCGAGGCGGCGAAATCGCTCATGATTTTCACCAGGGCATTCACCTGGTTCTTGCGTCTGACCGTGCCGACTTCAAGGAAAGCAAAGCCGGCATGCATGGCGAGCACCATCACCGCGCCCAGAAGTACAAATAGGACGTCAATCCCCGCAACTGTCGTTTCCATCATCCCCCCGTGAAGTCAGGCCAGATTTTTGAGACCGTGCGCGGACGCAATCAAGAGATATGCCACAGCCCCACAGAAGGGGAGGTCGCTTGAATTCCAACGGGTTAACACGAAAGCGCGGGGAGTGTGCAAATGCATTTGCACAAAAAGAGGGCAAACACCAAATATTCTGCCTACAGCTTGTGCAAGCAGAGCCTCGATCTCACCATGAACACCAGATTGCATAATTTTCATGCTAATGTCAAGTCTGCTCATTTTTTCATCTGATTCCGCTGTCACTGTACAGATACCCCGGGCGTCCCTTATAAGTCCGAGGCAGTTCATTTCCGTCGTCGATCTTGCAACTCGAGGCATTTCCCTTGGCCAAACATTCTCTTTCGAAGGACAAGATCCGCATCCTTCTGCTGGAAGGCGTCCATGACAGCGCCATCGCCGAACTGAAGGCGCGCGGCTACAGCGCGATCGAGGCCCTGCCCCATGCCTTGGACGAGGGCGAACTGATCCAGCGCATCCAGGGCGTTCACATTCTTGGTATCCGCTCCGGCACCAGGGTTACCGAGGCAGTCCTGAAGGCCGCCAACCGGCTGTTCTGTGTCGGCTGTTTTTGCATCGGCACCAATCAGGTGTCCCTCGACGCGGCGCGCCGCGCCGGTGTCCCGGTCTTCAACGCACCTTATTCGAATACCCGCTCGGTAGCGGAACTGGTGATCGGCGAAATGGTCATGCTGCTGCGTGTCATCCCCGAGCGATCGGTCCAGGCGCATGCCGGCAAATGGATGAAAACCGCGCGCGATTCCTATGAGATGCGGGGCAAGACTCTTGGCATCGTCGGCTACGGGCATATCGGTACGCAGCTTTCGGTGATGGCCGAGGCCATGGGAATGCAGGTGCGCTTCTTCGATATCGAAAAGAAGCTGGCGCTCGGCAATGCGCAAGTCTGCGGCAGCCTGGAAGACCTGCTGCGGCAGTCGGATGTGGTTTCGCTGCATGTGCCGGCGACCAAACAGACCAGGAACATGATCGGGGCCGAGGAGTTGGCGCTCATGCGCAAAGGCTCCTATCTGATCAATGCCTCGCGCGGCAATGTGGTGGTTATCGACGCCTTGGCCAAGGCGCTTGCCGGCGGTCACCTTCTCGGCGCCGCCATCGACGTCTTTCCCGTCGAGCCGGCCAGCAATGACGAGGAATTCGTCTCGCCGCTGCGTGGCCTGCCCAATGTCATCCTCACCCCCCATATCGGCGGTTCGACGCAGGAAGCGCAGGCCAATATCGGCCTCGAAGTTGCGGAAAAGCTGATCAAATATTCCGATAACGGGTCGACGGTGGGGGCGGTCAATTTTGTCGAAGTGTCGCTGCCGGTCAAAGCCGGAGAAACCCGCTTCCTGCATATTCACGCCAATGTTCCCGGTATGTTGCGCCGGTTGAACGAGGTCTTTTCGTCGCGAAACATCAATATTTCCGCTCAGTATTTGCAGACGGACGCCGAGGTCGGATATGTAGTGGTGGATGTCGACGGCAAGGTGGACGAATCAAAGCTGATGGCGGAACTGCAGGCGATGGAAGGGACCATCCGAGCGCGCTTTCTTTATTGACCGTTCGCCTCTGCGCAAAACAAGGAATGAGATTTTACAATATCGTAAAATATTCGCGCAGTTCGAATTTTTGAACAATGGGTGATACATCGTGTTAATTTAGGTTTCACCGTCGCGCCTGCTTGCCATGAATGTACCCCGGTGGCATACTCCGCTGGTTGAAGTGCCCAAAGTCATTTTTCGATAAAAAAAGCACATCCGTGGGTTGAGGAATCGTTTTCGGGAGCTGTTGATGGGTCGGGATTACCATGTTCTAGTACTGGAGGACGAGCCGGCGACCCGCGCGTTACTAGCCTCTCTTTTAGAAGCTGAGGGTTATCGCGTTACCACGGCGGAACTTGGCGCACAGGCCCTTGACCTCATAGCGCATTATAATTTTGACCTGATCCTCCTTGATCTCAATCTGCCGGACGAGGACGGATTGTTCATTGCCCGGGAATTGCGGGCCAAGTCCGATGTCGGGATCATCATCCTGACCTCGCGCAAGGAAGACATCGACCGGGTGATCGGCCTCGAAATGGGCGCCGACGATTACGTCACCAAGCCGTTTTTCCCCAGGGAGCTGGTGGCGCGGGTCAAAAATTTGCTGCGTCGGCTGGCGCCGTCCCGCGGGACCCGGCGCGACGCTTCCAGCGGCCGTGAAATCCGCCGCTTCGACGGTTGGGCGATGGATCTCGCCAAGCGCAGTCTGACCAATGCCCAGGACCGCGAGATCAGCCTGACACGCGCCGAATTCGACCTGCTGACGGCGTTGGTCAACAGCGCCGGACGGGTGTTGTCGCGTGACCAACTGCTGGATGCCATCGGCAGTCAGTTCTGGACACCGGTGGACCGCACGATCGATGTCCTGGTCAGTCGCCTGCGCCGGAAAATGGAAACCGATCCGAAATCGCCGACCATCATCCTGACCAGCCATGGCTACGGCTACAAATTTGCGCCGACGGTGACGATGGAGTGACTGGGGCAATTGGCCGGCGAACCGGCCTGCTTTTTATCGCAACGGGTTATCCAAGTGTCTGAAGCCTGGACACATCGCCGAATTCTCATCATCGATCGTGACGACCAGTTCCGCTTTTGGGCCCGCGGCGTCTTAAGGCGTCAACAGGTGCGGGATGCCTTCAGCCTTGCGTCCTGCGAGGAGGCCATGCCCCTTCTGGCGCTGCATCCCATCGACATCGCCCTTATCGAACTGGTCGACGACGACATCGGTAATCTGATGTTCATCAAGTCTCTGCGCCGCGCCGGACGCAGTCCATGCCCCGACATTCCCGTGGTGGCGCTTGTGCAGTCGGCGGAGATGGCGATGCTGGAGCGGGCCTGCGAGTTCGGTATTCATGGGGTGATGAAAAAGCCGCTGACCGGTGAGCGCATGGTGGCGATCATCGCCGGTATTCTCGCCGGCCCCAAGCTGATCAGCGTCGGCCGGCGCGAGGCGCCCCGTCAGCCGGCCGCGGAAGCCCGGCCGCAACCGGAGGCGGTTGCAGCGCCGCCCGCTGCTCCTGCCTCCCCCCCCGCGGCGTCCGCGCCGATTTCGGCTGAACCGCCGCGGCAGGCCTCGCCAGACAAGGCAACCGGCGGCCAGGGCGTTGGCCCCAGGCGGCCCGGCACCGGCTCGGCGGTGGCGGCGGCATCCGGCCGGACCGGCGGCGGCGGCCTGGGCCTTGAGGTGTCCGGTGCACCGCCGCCCAAGACATCCTCGGGCGGGTTGGAGGTGGTGGAGACTACTGCCTCCACCGACCAGATGGGCTTCGAGACCGTCGAGGCGCCCCGCAAGGCGAAAAAGTCCCCGGCCCCAGATCCCGCCATGGCGGAACCGCCCGACGATCGCGGCCGCAAAGAGGCCGCCGGCCGGGGCAAGCCGCTGAAACAGGATGTGCCGGCTGACGATCCTCCCGGCATTTCCCTGGAGGAGGTCCTGGCGACCCATGAATTATGGGTCACCAGCCGCGGCGAAGACGGAAAACGGGCGATGCTCCGCGGCGCCGACCTGTCGGCCCGCGATTTTACCGAGGCGCAGCTGACCTCGGCGGATCTGCGCGGTGCCGATCTGTCGTCCTGTGATCTTACCGGGGCTCAATTACACGGTGCCGACCTGCGGGAAGCCGATATGGTGGGAGCCCGGCTAAGCGGCTCCAATCTGGCGGTCAGCCGTCTGCGCCATGCCCGGCTGGTCGGTTGCTCAGTCGACGGCGCCAATCTCAAAGGCGCCGACGTGGCCGGGGCCGATCTTTCCGGCTCGACCTTTGCCGACGCCGATCTTACCGGCGCCAACCTCCTGGGGGCTCGGCTGGCCGGGGCGGATCTGGCCGCGGCCAAGGGGATGACCCGGTCTCAGTTGGAGGATGTGACGGGTGACGCCAAGACCCGTCTGCCGTTCGGTCTGACGTTGCCCTAAGTGTTTGTTGGGAAATAATCGCTTCGACGCAGTTATTTCCCAACGGGCCTTCAGGTTGAGGCGGGGGCGATCGGCCATCCGGCCGACATGGCGATGCGGACGGCCTGGGCCCGATTGACGGCACCGATCTTCCGGTACACGTTGCGCAGGTGGATCTTGATGGTGATCTCCTGCAGGTCGAGACGCCGCGCGATTTCCTTATTTGTCTCGCCTTCGATCAGATATCCCAATATTTCCCGTTCGCGTACCGACAGCGAGGATAGCGGGGTCATTGCCGCTTTGCGCTCGACGGGGCCGGAATCCAGAAGGATGCTTGGGGGCAGGTAGGATTCGCCGGCAAGGACCAGACGGAGCGCATTGGTAAGTGCCGTCCCGCTGATGGTCTTCGGTATATAGCCGGCGGCGCCCGCGCGCACCGCGGCCAAAACCTCATTGCGTTCGACATGGCCCGACAGAATGACCACCGGCACTGTCGGATGCAGCCGGCGCATGACCTCCACCCCCTGCAGGCCATTCATTCCCGGCATCTTGAGGTCCAACAACACAAGGCCGAGTTGACTGGCCGTTTTTGCCTGGGTGAGGGCGTCGTCAAAATTCGCTGCGTCCAGGATTTTGGCGTCCGGATCCAGCTCATAAAGGAACGGCTTCAAACCATCGCGGACAAGGTTGTGGTCGTCGGCAACCAGGATTTGCATAAAATTTCCCCGTGAGCCCGATGCTCAGGCTCGTCCCCTTATACTAAAGAAGGGTGCGCGCCGGAATCGAAAATATTCAGTGCCTTTGTAGAAGTTGCTCCAAGGTGTCGGCCATCAAGCTCAGGCTGATCGGTTTTTTCAATATTGCGATTCGTTTAGCGGCGTCGGCCTCCAGTTTCTCGGTCATGCCAATATGTCCGGTGACCACGATTATCGGCAGCGCCGGCGCCTGGTTCCGCAGCCTTCTGACCAGGTCTTCGCCGTCGCCGTCGGGCATGCGGATGTCGGTAACGACGAGGTCGGCGGGATCGGCGCGGTAGAGATCGAAGGCGGCATTGCCGCTTTCGGCCCGGCTGACCCGGTAACCCAGCTCATCGAGATAGGCGCCCATGGTTCGCAGGGCTTCCGGTTCGTCATCGACCAGCAGGATGTGGCGTCCCTTGGACCCGGCCGGCAAACTGGTCCGGCCGGGACGGTCCAGTGCCGAGGCCGGCATCCGGCTCAGGCGTTCGGTTACCAGCGGCAGGACAAGGACGAATTGCGCACCGCCGCCAGGGCGGTTGTGAGCTTCCAGACGGCCGCCCATGGCTGAGATGATGCCGAAGCTTACCGACAGGCCCAACCCGGTTCCCCGGCCGATTTCCTTGGTGGTGAAAAACGGCTCGAAGACGCGGTCGAGCTGATTGGCGGGAATGCCGATTCCGCTGTCGCTGACTGTGAACCTGGCAAAAGCGTCGTCGATGATCACCCCCAGGACGTCGATCCTGTTGATGTTTGGTTTCGCCGGATCCAGCCGCGCCGCCAGGACGGCGTCCTGAGCGTTGGACAGCAAATTGAGGATCACCTGTTCCATCTGAACCGGTCGGCCCCGCACCGGGCAGGCCTGCGACGGCAGGTCTAGGCAGATCTCGATGCCGTTGGACAACAGCTGCGGTCCCATCATTTCAGTGGCCAGACGCACCGAATGGAAGGCATCGAAAACCGACACCGCGCCGGCATCTTTGCGGCTGAAGATGCGGATGTGATCAATGATTTCCGACATCCGGCCGGCCTGGTCGGCGATCAGCGCGAATTGCTTGACCTGGTACTCCGGCGGCGCCTTCTTGCGGTCGATCATCAACAAGGTGCCTTCTGCCGCCATGCGGATGATGTTGATCGGCTGGCTGAGCTCATGCGCCATTCCGGCCGCCATTTCGCCCAGCGTCGCCAGTTTGGCCGCCTGGATCAGCTGTTCCTGCACATGTTTGCGTTCGGTGACGTCGCGGATGACCACCTGGCGCGCGTGAACGCCGTGGAAGATCACCGGCGCTTCGCTGACTTCGGCGACGAAAAAGCTGCCGTCCAGGCGTGCCAACCGCTCTTCGACGACGCCGCCCGGCGGGGCCGCCGCCGGGCGGCTAAAATGCGGGCTGTCCTCGGGGTGGGCCAGGTCCTGCATGCGTTTGCCCAGCAGCGGCAGTTCGGCGGTCGCCCGGAACAGCCGATCGGCCGCCGAATTGGAGAAGATGATGATTTCCTGGGTATGCACCACAATGGCGTCCGGCGACAGTTCGACCAGCGAGCGATAGCGGCCTTCCGACTCCTTGAGTTCCCGCTCGGCGCGGCGGCGCTCGAACTGGATGCGCTGCATGCCGATGCCATAGGCGAGATTGTGGGCCAGATTGGCCATCAGCGGCAACTCCTCGTCATCGAAGGCCGCGGCATCGGTGGAATAGAGATTGATCACGCCGATGATGCGGCCTTCGACCCGCAGAGGCAGAGCCAGATGCGCCTGGAAACCGCGGCGGGCCGCCGCCTTTCGCCAGGGCGAGGCAGCCTCCGCCTGGCCGGCGAACTGGAAAACCTGCGGCAGGCCGGTGCGGATCGCCATGCCGGCGGGCCCCTGACCGTTTTCGCCCTCGCCCCAGCTGGTGCGCGCGTGGATGAGGTATTCGTCGTCGCGGAACTGCGCCACCGGCCAGATCGACCGCTCCTCGTCGTGCTGCAGATATCCGACCCAGGCAAAGGCATAGCCCCCCACCTCGACGACGATACGGCAGATCTCGTTGAGCAGTTGCTGCTCGTCGGTGGAGCGGATCAGCGCCTCGGTGGCATGGGTGAGCGTCGCCAGGGCGCGATTGACGCGAAGAATCTCCGGTTCGCCTTCGCCTCTCGGGTCAGGCCCCTTTGGATGTCTTTTCATTCCCCGGGAGATTTCGTCCGCCATCGCCGCCGTCGCGTAAGAGTCCAGTCAAGCTACTCCCTTTGGAAGGTGAGGCAAATCATCCTTAGGCGCTGTTCGCTTATGCAGCAGTAATGATGGCGTATAGACCAAAATGGACAGGCTGTCTTGTCGTCGTCGCAAGCGAGGGAGGGAGAGCCGGACGTCTTGAGGGGGGGCGGTGACATGGCCACATCTCAGCCGATCCGCCGGCGCCCCGGCGAGGCGGCAGAGCGCCCCTCTGACGACGCGACGAAGACTGGAGATTACGATGGCTACTGGAACGGTGAAGTGGTTCAACGCCACCAAGGGATATGGGTTCATCATGCCCGATGATGGGGGAAAGGACGTTTTCGTCCATGTTTCGGCGGTTGAACGGGCGGGGATGCACTCCCTGAATGAAGGGATGAAAGTGGGATATGACCTCGCCAGAGGCGATCGCGGGCGGATATCGGCGGTGAACCTGACCGTCAGTGAGGGAACAGCATAGGAGCCGGTCCATTTTTTTGTTGAGGGCGGGGGCAAACGTCCTAAATTGTTTTTGCCATGTCGGAAACTATCGTCGATGCCAGCGGACTGCTCTGCCCCTTGCCGGTGCTTCGCGCCAGAAAGGCGCTGAAGGCATTGCCAGGCGGTTCCTCTTTGACCGTTTTGGCCACCGATCCGTCCTCGGTAAAGGATTTTCAGGCCTTTTGCCGGCAAACCGGCTGTCTGCTGGTATCGACCGAGACGCGGCAGGACGGCGTGTTCCGTTATGTCATCCGTAAACCGGAGGCTTGACCAAGCTCAAAGCCGGCGTCCGCTCCCGCGGCCTATCTTCAGGACCGTCGCGTCGCACTGGAGAACAATCATGACCGCCGCCGTTCTTGATATCCGCACCATCGCGCCCTGGGAGCGCCACTCGATGGTTTTCGATACTTTCGACCAATTAGCCGTGGGGGGCTCGTTCCTGCTGGTCAACGACCATGACCCCGTCCCTCTTTACCGCCAATTCATCGCGCAGCGCCAAGGCACATTCGAGTGGGCGCATAATGAAAAGGGCCCGGACCTGTGGCGGGTGAGGATCACCAGGACCGCCATGGCCTTCCGCGACGAAGGCACCTGCTGCGGGACCTGCGGCGGATGAGGTGACTGAACGGCCCGGGCATCCGGATGGCACTATTCGACGGTTCCCTGGAAGGCGTGCCAGGAGGCGTAGGCGACCAGCGGCAGGGTGACCACCAGTCCGACGAACATCGTCCCCAGCCCGATTCCGACCAGAAAAACGATGGTGGCGGCCCAGGTAAACATCACATCCCAATTCTTCCGCACGGCGGCGATGCTGGTGAATACGGCCGTGCCGACGGAGACCTCGGAGTCCAGCAGCATGGGAATGGAGATCACCGACAGGGCAAACACGGCTGAGGCGAGAACATAGCCGGCGGCGCTACCGACCAGCAGGAAGGGGATCAGTTGTTGCGACATCAGCACGCCGTGAATGAAATCCTCCATCGGCGGCGGAGCGGAATGATAGAAAGCCATGAAGATCAGGATGGCGACCTGCATCCAGGCGGCGACGCAGAGCATCAGGATTAATCCAATGGTTCCCAAACCGGTCGGGTTGCGCTGCCAGGCGGCCAGGGTGGTGGCCAGGGACACCGGTTCTCCCTTCTGATAGCGCCGGCTGATGTCGTAAAGGCCGACCGCCAGGATCGGCGCGATCAGGAAAAAGCCCGCGGTGGTGACCGGCAGCAGGCTTTCCAGGTCCATGCCGACGAGGATCATGGCAATCAGGTATCCCGTGAGCACCAGGCCCAGGCCATAGGTCAGGGACAGGGCCGGAGCGCGGAGGAAGTCGGCCCAACCGGCCGCCAGCCAGCGCCCCGGGTCGTCGGCGGTCAGCCGACGCACCGGCAGATGCTGTATCTTCAGGCCCATGACGGTACTGGTGATCATGCCGTTTGCCTCCCTTACCGACGCAGGAACAATCAATTTGTCGTTGCATCTTGCCTTTTTGCGCGAGACATGGAAAGGCAAGTCTGCAATTTATTCTCAGACGCGTGTTGCCGTTTTTGTTGTCCCGGGAAATCTCAATGTCCGACCTGCTGCCGCATGTCACCGCCGCCCTGAATGCTTTGGCCGGATTGCTGGCTCTGGTCGGCTTTGTACTGATCAAACTCGGTCGTCCACTTCTGCATCGCCGCGTGATGACGGCGGCGGTGATCGCCTCCGGGTTGTTCCTGATCGCCTATCTGCTGCATCATTTCACCGCTCCGGTCTTCGTGTTTCGCGGTCAGGGTGTAATCCGTCCGATTTATTTCGCCATGTTGATATCCCATTCGGTGCTGGCGGCGGCGGTGGCACCGATGGTGGTCTTCGCCTTTCGCCGCGGGCGTCGCGGCATGATCGTCGAGCACCGGCGGTTGGCCCGCTGGACGCTGCCGATATGGCTTTATGTATCGGTGACCGGTCTTGCCGTTTACGTTATGGTTTACCATCTGTACCCTCCTGAAGCCTGAGGGGGCCCACCTGTGATGCCGGAGCTAATCGCCGATGTCTGTCCAAACGGCATGACCGCCCGATCCTATGTCCAGTTATTGAAACTTCGCATCGGCGCGATGGTCGCCCTGATGGCGATCATGGGCTATGTCGCCGTGGCGGACCGCATCAATCCGCTGCAGGTGGCGGTGCTGGCCCTGGCGATGCTGCTCGGCTCGGCCAGTTCCTCGGTGTTCAACCATTTTTACGACCGCGATATCGATCGGTTGATGCTGCGGACCCGGCAGCGCCCGCTGGCCAGCGGCCAGTTGCTCCGACCCGCCCGGGTGCTGTGGCTGGCCGCGGGCCTGCTGGTCGCCGGTTGCGGGCTGGCCGCCGCCTATTTTAACCTGGTGGTGGCCCTGCATCTGTTCCTCGGCGCCTTTTTTTACGCCGTCGTCTATACGGTGTGGCTGAAGCGGCGGACCTGGCTCAATATCGTCATCGGCGGCGCCGCCGGCAGTTTCGCCGTGCTGGCCGGCGGCGCCGCGGTCGATCCCGGCCGCTGGCTGCTGCCTTTCCTGTTGTCCATCACGCTGTTTTTATGGACCCCCAGCCATTTCTGGAGCCTGGCCATCCTGCTCAAGGAGGACTATGCCTCGGCCGGTGTGCCGATGTTGCCGGTGGTCAAGGGCGATCGGGCCACCGCCCACATCATCCTGGGCAACAGCGCGCTGCTGGTCGCCTCGTCCCTGCTGCCGCTGTTCTTCGGCAAGATGGGATGGATCTACGGCATCGGTGCCGCCCTGCTGGGAGCCCATTTCCTATGGAGCAACTGGCGGTTGGCGAGGGCTCCCGGCAAGCTGCTGGCGCGGCGCAACTTCTTCGAGTCGATGGTTTATCTGGTCGGCCTGTTCGTGGCCGTGCTGATCGACGTCAACCTGCCGATTTGACACCCCGTTCGCGTTTTTCCACCCGCCGCATGGATCCGGCCAGGCAAAGCCCGGTCCAGGCCAGGGTCACCGCCAGCGCCACCAGATAACGCTGGTCGGCCAGCATCTGCGACGGGGTCAGGTAAAACGGATCGCGCAGCAGCACCAGCGCATGGGCGACCGGATTGATGGTCATCAGCGCATGCAGCCAGAACGGTGCCTGCTCGATGGGGAACAGCGCCCCCGACAACATCCACAGCGGCATCAGGAAGACCATCATGATGGCGTGGAAGCCGGCGGTGGAGCGCATGCTCCAGGCGAAGAAGAACCCCATGGCGGCGAAGCCCATGCTGGTCAGGACGAAGGCCGCCATCAGCATGGCCAGGGTGCCGATCCCCAGGGACAGGCCGAGGAACGGCGCCGCCAGGGTGAAGATGATGGTCTGCACCAGGGCGATGGCGGTGCCGCCGAACACTTTGCCCAGCACTATGGCCAGGCGCGGCACCGGCGCCACCAGCACGCTTTGCAGGAAACCGGCGTCGCGATCCTCGATGATGGTGATGGACGAGAAAATGCTGGCGAACAGCATCATCATCAGCATGACGCCCGGATAAAAATATTCGAGATAGCTGACATTCTCCATTCCCGGCGCCCGGAAAGACGAACTGAATCCCGAACCGAGGAACAGCCAGAACAGAACCGGTTGCGCCACCGTGCCGATGACGCGCTGCGGTTGGCGCATGAAACGGACGAATTCCCGCCGCGCCAGGGCGAAGGCGACACGCATCATGGGGCAACGCCCTCCAAGGTTTCCGATTCGATTTCCTGCGCCGTCCTGCCGGTCAGGTGGATGAACACATCCTCGAGTTCCGGCTGCTTGATGGAAATGCTTTCGATGTCGTCGCGATAAAGTTCAAGCATCCGCTCAAGAATAGGCAGGCCGGCGCCGTTTTCGGTCTCCGGCAGGCGCAACTCGTCGCCATGGCGGCGGGTATGCCAGCCCATTTCGGCGAGTATCCGTTTTTCCAGGTCTTCCGGGTGGCGGGTCTTGACCACAACCATTTCCCGGCCGAGCCCGGCCCTGAGAGTCTGCGGCGTATCCAGCGCCAGCAGCCGGCCGCCTTTCATGATGGCCACCCGATCGGCGGTCTCGGCCTCGGAAAACACATGGCTGGTCATCAGCACGGTCATCCGCCGCTGGCCCTGAAGCTCCTGCAAGGTGTGCACGAAGTCGCGCCGGCTGGCCGGGTCGAGCCCGGTGGTCGGTTCGTCGAGCAACAGGATCTGCGGACGGGTCAGCAGGCATTTCGCCAATTCCACCTGACGCGCCAGTCCGCCCGACAGGGTATCCACCTTTTCGTCCAGACGGTCCTTGATCTTGGTCCAGCCGATCGCCTCGTCCAGGCGTTCATTGAAGGCGGCGCCGCCGATGCCGTAGAGATCGGCATGCAACCGCAGATTTTCGGCGACCGTCAGATGCTTGTCGACGGCGGGACTCTGGAAGACCACCGACATCAGTCGCCTGGCCTCGGCCGGCGCGGCGAACAGGTCGTGGCCGCCGATGGTGATCTTTCCGGCGGACGGCAGGACCATGCCGCACAGGATGCGGAACAGGGTCGACTTGCCGCTGCCGTTGGGACCCGAAAGAATGCAGAACTCACCCTGGCGGACGTCCAGGCTGAGGTCTTCGAGGGCTTTGCGGGGCGGCGTCTTGCGCGTTCCCGGGTAGATATGGCTGAGATGCTCGATGGTGATCATGAATTCTGTCTTGCTGCGGCTGCTCAGTGCCATTGATAGCAGGGATGTCGGATCAGGCAAACAACGCCGTGCGTTGACGTTCGCGCCATAGACTTCGGGCCTGCTCTTCGGCCGCGGTAAACGAGGCGGCCCGACCGAGCGCCTTCAGCGCCACCGCGACGGTGGCGACGACGACGGCCTCGGCATGGTCCAAAGCCATTTCGCCCCGCCAAAGCCGGCCGAGTTGCGCCGGGTCGAGGTCCTCCTCGGCCGGGGGGGCGGCGATGTCCCAGGCCGGCCATTCCTCTTGGAAGGCCTCGCCGCCGCGCAGTCCCTCGACCAGACAGGGTTTCTCCGGGCGGCGTTCCACCTCGCCGCCGTCCCCCTTGAAGCAGACGACCTCGGCCTGACCCATCAGCCGCGCCGCGGCGCAGTGAATGGCGCGGTAATTCGGATGAAAGACGCTCATCAGCGACACCCTGGCGTCGAAGGGATTGATATTGCGCAGCACCGTATGCAGCGGCGAGCGGACCCCCAGCAGCCCCTTCAACCCCATGACCTCCTCAAGCCGCGGGGAGAGGGTCCGCAGCCCGACATAGGCAAAATTCCGGCGGCCCAGTTGAGCCGCCAAGGTGTCGGCGGCGCCGGCCGGCATCAGGCCGAGGGCGGCCAGCGCCTCCTCGGTGTAGAGGCGTCCGGCGGTATGGGGGTCCGACCCATGCATGATGATCGACACGCCGTTTTCCGCCAGCAGCAAAGCCGCCAGCACGAACAGCGGCAACCGCCGGCTCTTGCCGGCATAGGACGGCCAGTCGAGATCGACCGCCGGCAGGTCGGCCGGGCGGGCCAGTCTGCGGCGTATGGCCTGGGCGAAGCCGGCGACTTCCTCGGCTGTTTCGGTGCGCACCCGCAGCAGGCAGAGAAAGGCTCCCAACTGCACCGGTTCGACGGCTCCGTCGAGGATCATGCCGGCGGCGGCCTCGGCCTCGGCCTGGGTCAGCGGACGGGACAGTCGCGGCCCCTTGCCGAGGATACGGATAAACGGTGCGAAGGGGTGTTCATTCATCATTCAGAACCATGATTGGATGGGCGAATGGTCGGCGACGAGATCGACGAAGCCGCCGTAATCGATCAGCCGTATCCCGGCCGGCAGGTCCTCGACGCCGATGCCGCGGGCAACCATATGGGGCGCCAGAACGAAAAGACGCGCTTCCGCCGCCAACGCCTTGAGACGCGGCGCCAGGGCATGATCGGCAGAGACCGGGTAGATGGCGTCTTCGATCAGCAGCAAGCCGGCCCCTTCAGCCATATGCTCGAGGCAACTGACCAGGGTGGTGGCGGAAAAGGCCGATTTATTGACGATATGCAGGGCGTGCATGGCGGTTTCAACCACTGACCACGGCGTCGGCGCCGGCGATGATGCGCGTCAGTTCGGACCTGTCCAGGAGGTCCAGGGGCAGCGGGCCCGCCGGCAGCGTCAGCCGGCGTTCGACCAAAGAGTCCCGTTCGACCCAGATATGGTCGATGTCGCTGTCGCCAAGCTCGTCGAATTGTCCCTTCATGGTTTGTGGGTCGGCGCTGAACAGGAAGACGCCGTCGTCAAGAAAGGCCAGTTCGACCTCCTGGCCGAAGGCCGCCGCCATCATCGCCGCGTCCAGCAGTTCCGACGGGCGGTTGCCGTCGAACGGGGCGCGGCGGAACACGAACAGTATCTTTTTGCGTTGCATGCCGCTCATCCGCCGAAGGTCACCAGCCGGTCGGCCAGCATGATGGCTTCCGCCAGTTGGCCGAGGCCGGACAGGCGAAAGCCGGGGGTCAGGTTGGCCTCGCGCTGTCCCCGCCGCCGTCCGGCGACCGCGCAGACCACCAGATCGACATGGTCGTTGGCGGCCAGCGACGACCATTCGGCGGCCAGGTCGACGCCGTCGGCGGCCGGCACCGCCAGCCGGTTGGCGTTCAGCACGCCGTCGAAATAGAAGAAGACCTGGGTCACCTCATGTCCCCGTTCGAGCACGGCGCGGGCGAAGGCCAGCGCCGTGGCGGCGGCCTGACGGCTGAACGGTGCGTCATTAACCAGAAGGGCGAATTTCACCAGCCGGCTCCCCAAAGCTTTCCTGGGTTCTATCATTTGCCGGCGGCGGAATCATCCCTGTCGTCGGCGGCGGCAATCTGTTCAAGAATCAGGGACACCACCTCCGGGTCGCGGCCGATGCCGGGCAACAGCCAGGCTGTCCGTCCCGCCACGCCGACAGGTCCGCCGCTGGGTTCGCTCAGGCCGAACAGCGGCGGCAGGTCTTCCCGGGCATGCATGCCCTCGGAGATCAGCAGCGGCGCGGCGAACACCACCGGCGAGGCCACCAGTCCCGGCCAGTCGGCGACGAAGGGCGGCTGCTCGATGAAGGCCGTCGCCACCTCGGCGAAACTGCCGAACCGGCGCAGTCTGGCGGCCACCTCCAACGGCGTCCGGCTGGGCTCGGCCGACCTCGAGCCATGCGCGATCACCAGCACGGCGGCGCCGCCTGCATCAATGCCCTCGTCGTGGCAGCGGTCGAGGAGCCGGCGATGCAGCAGATCGGCCAGACGGGGATGGCTGCCGACCGGTTGGCAGTAGACGACGGTGCGATCGCCGAGACGCGTCCGGGGGCCGGACAGTCCCAGTTTTTCCGGCAGCAGGACACGGGTGAAAACACCCTCGCCGGCAAAATTGGGGACCACATAGACCCGTCTGGCGGACACCAGGTCGAGGGACAGGAAGGGGGGCTCCCGCCAGTAACAGTCGCGGACTTCGGCGAACAGATGGCGCTCGCGGATGATGTCGGCCAGCCGCGCGGTGGCTTCCCTTGCCGAGGACCGGCGGCTGGACCCATGCCCGACCAGCAACAGGGCGGCTTCCCGCCAATGGTCCATCCCACTTCCGTCGATATTTCCGGTATTCCTTACCATCGGTGACGGCAGTTTTGCATGCGGGATATGCCTGTTGGGAACGGGTGCCATGCGGTGTTTGAACAGTCCTTGACAGGATACATCACAGATTGTTCCATTTCTCCGTCAGCCTTAGCATCCGTTTTTTCTCGCCCTGATCGTCTGGTCAGGAGCCGCGCTGCAATTAGCCTAAAAGGAAGGTATGCCATGACCGATGTCGTCATCGTTTCCGCTGCCCGTACCGCTGTCGGTACTTTCAATGGTGTGTTTTCCGCCCTGTCGTCGGTCGACCTGGGCAAGCAAGCCATCCGGGCGGTCATCGAGCGGGCGAAGATCAGCCCCGCCGACGTCTCCGAAGTGATCCTGGGCCAGATCCTGACCACCGGCATCGGTCAGAACGGCGCCCGCCAGGCGTCCATCGCCGCCGGTGTGCCGCAGGAATCGCCGGCCTGGACCATCAACCAGCTCTGCGGTTCGGGCCTGCGCTCGGTGGCGCTGGCGGCGCAGGCGATTGCCGCCGGCGGCAACGGCAACATCATCGTCGCCGGCGGCCAGGAAAGCATGACCAATGCGCCGCACGC
Organism: Rhodospirillaceae bacterium; assembly: GCA_013349665.1. Lineage (GTDB taxonomy): Bacteria > Pseudomonadota > Alphaproteobacteria > Rhodospirillales > Magnetospirillaceae > DUZF01. The sequence goes on from DUZF01000009.1 coordinate 26,510, forward strand.
CGTCTATCTGCGGTCCGGGACCCGGATGGGCAACACCGAACTGGTCGACACCATGCTGCGCGACGGCCTGATGGATGCCTTCCAAGGCTACCACATGGGTGTCACCGCCGAGAACATCGCCCAGAAATGGCAGATCACCCGCGACGAGCAGGACCGCTTCGCCCTCGCGTCGCAGGAAAAGGCCGAGGCGGCGCAAAAGGCCGGCAAGTTCGACGAGGAGATTGTTCCGGTGACCATCAAGACCCGCAAGGGAGAAGATGTGATAAAGACCGACGAACATCCGCGCCATGGCACCACATTGGAGGCTCTCGGCAAGCTGAAGCCGGCCTTCAACAAGGAGGGCACGGTCACCGGCGGCAATGCCTCGGGCATCAATGACGGCGCCGCCGCGGTGTTGCTGATGTCGGCCGAAGAGGCCAAGCGTCGCGGGTTGAAGCCGCTGGCCCGCATTGTTTCCTGGGCGCAGGCCGGTGTTGATCCGGCGATCATGGGCAGCGGTCCGATTCCGGCCTCCCAGTCCGCCCTCAAGAAAGCCGGCTGGACCGTCAATGATCTCGACCTGATCGAAGCCAATGAGGCCTTCGCCGCCCAGGCGATCGCCGTCAACCGCGATCTCGGCTGGGATGTCTCCAAGGTCAATGTCAATGGCGGCGCCATCGCCCTCGGTCATCCGATCGGCGCATCCGGGGCCCGGGTGCTGGTCACGCTTCTGCATGAAATGGCCCGGCGCGACGCCCGGAAGGGGTTGGCGACCCTGTGCATCGGCGGCGGTATGGGCATCGCCATGTGTGTCGAACGATAATATTCCGATAAAATTTGTGGTGCGACCCTGACTGGGTCGGTGTCGCACCACAATCGCCTGCCTCTCCAGCGACGCAACGGTATTTTCAGTAGGGACAGGGTGTCATCCTTCCCAAAAGAAATACCTATGGCTTTTTGTATACTATCTTCAGTCATATACGGAAAATAATGCAAATGGATGATATAGTGATCACTAAGAGTTTTTATTTAGATACCAAGACTTCGGATGATAAAAGGCGCAATTACTGCTGTCTCTCTGTTTGTTGGTTTGGCAATCTTCCCTTGCGGCGGAGTTGCGGCGCAAGGCCTGCCGGTTGAGAAGCTTCCCGACCCCGCAGCCGTCGCCGGGAGTAAGCCGGGCATTGAGGGGATCGTCGAGCTGGCGCACAGGCTCAATAGTTTCGGCCGCCATGCCGAGGCCGAGGCGGCCTATCGGCGGGCCCTGGCGATGGATACCCGGCTGACCCGGAGCGATGATCCGGAATTTGCCGACATCCTGATCAATCTGGCCCTGGAGGTCAGCGATCAGGGGCGCTTTGGCGAAGCCAAAGCCTTGTTCGAACACGCCGCCTCGGTGGTGCAGAAATCGCCGGATCCGTTGATCGAGCCGCGGTTTGTCGCCTATCTCGCCATCGACGCGATGAACCAGGGTCAATTTGCCGCCGCCCGGACCTTCGCCCGGCGGGCCACGGCCCTTCGGCAAAAACTTGCCGACAGCGCCGGCGGTCCCGAGGCGGCGGCGCGTGCCAAAGCGGCGCCGGCGGGAACATTGAGCCCGATGCTGGCGGAAGGCGAGTTGGCGCATAGCCTGATGATCGAAGCCCAGGCCTGCTACCGTTCGGGAGATCTGGCGGCGGCGGAAGCGGCGGGCTCGCGCGCCTGGCGCATTTTCGAACGCTGGCCGCGCCTGCCGGCCTGGTGGCGCCCGCGGATGATGACGGTCCTCGGCGAGATTGAAACCCGCGATCGGCATCTGGAGAGGGCGGAGACGCTGCTGAAAGACGCGACGGCGCGCAGCCGCGACCTGTTCGGCGATAGTCAGCCGACCGCCCTGGCGCTGTTCGCCCTCGGCCGTTACTACCTGGCAAGTGGCAATGTCGCCGGGGCCGAGGAAACTTTTCGCCAGGGCCTGGCGATGATGAACCTGCCGCAGCAGGCGGCAAACCAACTGCCTTTTGATGAGATCGCCGACTTTCTGTCCAATTCCCTGGCGGCGGCGGCCCGGCAACCGGAAAACCGCGGCCAACTCCTCGAAGAGCAGTTTCTGGCCCTGCAGAGGGTGCAAACCGGCGGCAGCGCCGGCATCCTCGCCGGCACGGTGGTGCGCTTCGCCGCGGATGATCCGAGGATGGCCGGGGCCATCCAGGATCTGCAGCGGGTTGAGGGGGCCGCCGGCGAAATCCGCCTGCAATTGGCCGAGGAGGTGGCGAGGCTGCCGGAGCAGCGCGATCCGGCTCATCAGCGACGGCTTGCCGAGCAATACCGGGCGCTGGTCGGCGAGGCGGGCAGCCTGCGACAGAATTTGAGCAGCAGCTTTCCGGACTATGCGCGGTTGCTGTCGCCGCCGCCGGCGACGGTGGCGAATATTCGCGCCCGGCTGACCGACGGCGAGGGATTCCTCACCGTCGTTCTCGGCTCGGCCTTCGGTGCGGTCGGCCTGGTAACGCCGACCGCCGTCGTCGTCGAGAAGATCGACATGTCGGCCGTGGCCGTCGATGACGCGGTCAAGCAACTGCGCGACGCCATGGTCATCCGCGGTGGACGGCTTGCCCCTTATGATCACGCCCTGGCCCATCACCTGTATCGGCAGGTCTTCGGTTCGCTCGAGCAGGCCCTGGCTTCGGTTCGCCACCTGCATCTGGCGGTGTCGGGGTCTCTGGCCAGCTTTCCGCTTGCGGCCCTGGAAATCGCCGCGCCGGAGTCCGGCGACGACCGTCCGGTCTGGCTGATCGATCGGTTCGCCTTGTCCAACTGGCCGTCGGCCAGCGCCTTCGACCAGTTGCATCGCCACGCCTCGAATTCGCAGGCCACCAGAGCGTTTCTCGGGATCGGCAATCCGCGGTTCTCCGGGGTCGAGACGCCGGACAGCGGCGACGGCACGGGTTTGTGCCGCGGCGGCGGTCCCTTTCCCGGCAAGACGCTGGCGGCCCTGGCGCCGCTGCCTGATACGGCTGCCGAGCTGCGCCGCGTGGCTGCTTTATTCCAGGCGGACGGGGACGACGTGCTGACCGCCGGC
>DUZF01000010.1 GCA_013349665.1 Rhodospirillaceae bacterium
GGCGCAGAGGTCATTTTCGGTAACCGGCATGAAGTCGAGCACCGCCGCCACCCCGGTCGGCGCCCGGTAACGCGTCTCCAGGACCAGGGTGTCGCCGCGATAAGACCGGCTGGCATGGCATGCGCCGACAGGCCGCATCACCCAGCAACCGTCGGCCGGCGTACCGATCAGCGCCGAGAAGGTCGCCGGACTGTCGAAGCGCGGCGCGCAAAACCAGTCCACCGAGCCGTCACGGCTGATCAGGGCGGCGGTGCGGGTATTGCCGATCAGGGCGTAATCTTCCAGCGCCTTGGCCATTTCTCACCCGTCACAGGCTGCGCGCCGCCAGTTCGGCGCTATGCACAGCCCGCCGGCCGGTAGCCTGGGCAATCTGCTCGCGGCAGGAATAGCCGTTGGCGACGATGACGGTATCGGCGGCGGCGGCACGGACCGCCGGCAGCAGAGCCCTTTCGCCGACCGCTATCGACAGCGGATAATGCTCGCGCTCGAAGCCGAAGGACCCGGCCATGCCGCAGCAACCGCTGTCGAGGACGTGACAGGCGAGGCCGAGCCGCTCAAGCAGGGCCTGTTCGCTCTTGGCGCCGAACAGGGCATGGTGGTGACAATGCAGATGCACCAGGGCCTTGCCGTCAAGGCGGCCGGGCGGTTGCCAGCGCGCCTCGCCGACGAGGAATTCCGACAGCAGGAAGGATCGGGACGCCAGCCGCCGCGCCGTCTGGTCGCGCGGAAACAGCTCGGTCAGTTCATCGCGGAACGACGCCAGACAGGCGGGTTCGAGCACCACCATGGCGGCGCCGCGGTCGATGGCCGGCATGACGGCGCGCATCGCCGCCGCCAGTTGCTTCCTGGCCGTTTCCAGCATGCCCCAGGCGAAAAGCGGGCGACCGCAGCATAGCGGCTGATCGGGGACCACCACGCGGTAGCCGGCGGCTTGCAGAACCTCGACGGCGGCCAGCGCCGTTTCCGGGTGGTAGGCATTGTTGAAGGTGTCGGGCCACAGCACCACGCTCGGGTTGTCGCCGGCGGCCGGGTGGCGCCGGCGCATCAGCGACTGGAATGTTTGATCGGCGAAGGCGGGGATGGTCCGTTCCGGTGCCACGCCTCCCGCCGCCTTGAGCAAGCGGTCGAGAGCCGGTGCCCGCACCAGGGCATTGGCCAGCCGCGGCGCCCAGGCGGCGGCGCGGGCCCACCAATGGATCAGCCCCATGGAATAGGCGGCGCGCGGGCGACGCCGGCCCTGGTAATAATGGCTGAGGAATTCCGCCTTGTAGGCGGCCATGTCGACGCCGACCGGGCAATCGACCTTGCAGCCCTTGCAGGACAGGCAGAGATCCAGGGCCTGGCGCACCGCCTCGGACCGCCATCCGTCGGTGATGATGTCGCCGTGGATCATCTCGAACAGCAGGCGGGCGCGGCCGCGCGTCGAATATTGCTCCTCGCGCGTCGCCATGAAACTGGGACACATCACCCCGCCATCGAGACGCCGGCATTTTCCCACCCCGACGCAACGGAGAACGGCGCGGCTGAACAGGCCGTCGTCATGCTGGTAGGCCAGCACCGGACTGGGCTCCCTCTGCGGATAGGCGGGACCCAGGCGCAGATCGGCGGTGATCGGATGGGGATCGACCACCTTGCCTGGGTTCATCCGGTTCTCGGGATCCCAGACGGCCTTGAACTCGCGGAACGCCTCGACCAGTTCGGCGCCGTACATGCGCGGCAACAGCTCGGCCTTGGACTGCCCGTCGCCATGTTCGCCCGAGAGGGAACCGCCGAGGCGGACCACCAGATCGGCCGCCTCGTCGAGGAACCGGCGCCATTTGGCGATGCCCGGCTGGCTGCGCAGGTCGAAATCGATGCGACAATGAACACAGCCGTCACCAAAATGGCCGTAGAGCGAGGTCGAATAGCCATAGCGATCCAGCAAGGCACGGAAATCGCGCAAATAGCGTCCCAGCTTTTCCGGAGGGACCGCCGCATCCTCCCAGCCCTCCCAGGCGTCGGCCTTGCCGGGAATGCGGGCGGTGGCCCCCAGCCCGGCCTCGCGAACCTGCCACAGCCGCCGGCTCTCCGCCGCATCGTCCATAAGCTTCATGCTGGGAGCGGCCGACGCCGACGCCAAGGCCGCCATCATGGCGCGGGCCTGGGCCTGGGCCGCTTCCGGACAGTCGCCGCCGAACTCCACCAGCAGGAACCCCGCGCCCTCCGGCAAAATCGCCAGGTCCTCGGGATGCATGTGCTTCTTGCGCATGTCGGCGATCAGGATGTCATCGATGCCCTCCAGCCCGATGCAGCCGAAACCCCTGATTTCCACCACATGATCGGCGGCCTGGTAGATGTCGGGATAGCCCAGCACCACCAGCGCCCGATGCGGCGGGCTGGGCACCAGGCGCAGGGCGGCCTGCAGCACGGTGACACAGGTCCCCTCGCTGCCCACCAGGGCGCGGGCGACATTGAACCCCTGCTCGGGCAGCAGCTGCTCGAGGGCGAAGCCCGACACCCGGCGGGGGATGTCGGGAAAGCGCAGCCGGATCAGAGTGTCATTGCGCTCGACCAGGTCCTTGAGCCGTCGGTAAATGTCGGCCTTGCGGCCACCTTCGGCGAGGATCCGCCGGTACGCCTCCTCGCCGGTCGGGCCGACCCACATCCTGAGCCCGTCATAGGTGAGGATTTCCAGTTGCTCTACATTGTCCGAGGTCCGCCCCGCCATAATCGAATGCACGCCACAGGAATTATTGCCGATCATCCCGCCCAGGGTGTTGTGGTCATGGGTTGACGGATCCGGGCCGAAGGTCAGGTGGTGTCGTTCGGCGGCGTCGCGCAGCGTGTCGAGGATCACCCCCGGCTCGACCCAGGCGCGCCCGGCGCGGGCGTCGATGTCGATGATATGGTTGAGATATTTCGAGAAATCGATGACCACGGCGGTGTTGCAGGTCTGCCCGGCCAGACTGGTGCCGCCGCCACGGGAGAGGATCGGCGCTGCATGGCGCCGCGCCAGGGCCACCGTCTCGACCACGTCGTCGATGGTCTTGGGCACCACCACGCCGATCGGCGGCATACGGTAGTTTGACGCGTCGGTGGCATACAAGGCGCGGCTGCCGTCATCGAACCGCACCTCGCCGCTGATACGGCTGGTCAGGTCCTCGGCCAATCTGGCGGCGGCGGCGCGGGAGAATGCTGGCATGGCTAAATCATCCATTTCGCGGCATCCGCCTGTTTCAATTCCAGCCCCAGACCGGGCCGGCCGGCATCGGCTTGCAAGTCCCCGTCGCGCGGGATGGGGGTGCCGTCGAAAATCATCTCTTCGATACGGGCATGGTCATGGAACCATTCGATATGCCGCAGGGACGGCAGCGCGCAACAGGGGTGAAGGTGCATCGACGGCGCGGTATGGGCCGACATCGGCAGACCGAAGGCCTCGCAGACGGCGCCGACCTTGAGGAAACCGCTGATGCCCAGACAGCGGGTGGCGTCGGCCTGCAGCACGTCGACCGCGCCCGCCTCCAGCATGCGGCGGAAATACCAGGGGGTATAGCCATACTCGCCGGCGGCGACGGCCATGCCTGCGGGAGCCCGGTCACGGATCAGGCCGAGGCCGATGAGGTCGTCGGAGGAGACCGGTTCCTCGAACCAGACCACCCCTTCACCGGAAAAGGCCTCGGCCATGGCCAGCGCCCGCGGCCGGTCATAGGCGCCATTGGCGTCGACAAACAGCTGCACGGCCGGGCCGATGGCCCGGCGGGCCGCCGAGACCCGCGCCAGGTCCTGGTCCGGGGTGCTGCCGACCTTCATCTTGACCATGCGGATGCCCTGGCCGGCCCATCCCGCCAGCTGGCCTTCCAGCCTGTCCAAGGGGTAGCTGGTGAAGCCGCCGCTGCCGTAGACCGGCACCCGCCAGCGGACCGGGCCGAGCAATTGCGCCAGCGGCAGATCCAACAGCTTGCCCTTGAGGTCCCAAAGCGCGATGTCGACCGCCGAAATCGCCGTGGCGGCGAGGCCCTCCAGGCCGATATTGCGCACCGCCCGGATCATCGCCTGCCAGGCGGTGGCGACCGCCATGGCGTCCCCCCCGGCGACGACGCCGTTCAGCATGGTATTGATCAGTGATGCCGCCGCTGCATGGGTATAACTGTAGCCAAGGCCGCTGCGGCCGCCAGCCGTCGCCGTCACCACGACGACCGTCGTCGACGTCCATGCCAAAGTCCCATCGGCCTCGGGCGCATCGGTGGGGATGCGGTAGGCGCATGCCGAGACGTCGTCGATGGTTGGCGTCCGGTCCATGTCAGATGATCTCGCGGATCCTGTCGGCGAGGACGGTCAGGGCGATACGGCCCCCATGCGGGGTGCCGCGCGCCATCGCCTCGGCGAATTTCAGCGCCTGCTCGGCGGTGATTTTCGGCGGCAGCGGCGGCTCGTCGGGATCCACCACGGCTTCGATGATCGCCGGCATCGGGTCGGCCAGCGCCTGGTCGAGAACGGCGCCGGCCTCGGCCGGGTCTTCGATGCGATACCCCGACCCGCCGACAGCGCGGGCATAGGCGGCGAAATTGATGGGGTGCAGATCACAGCCGAATTCGGGATTGCCGAGGAAGACCATCTGCTCCCACTTGATCTGACCCAGGGTGTTGTTCTTGACCACCACCACCTTGACCGGCAGCCCGTATTTGACGCAGGTGGCGAACTCGCCCATCAGCATGGTGAAGCCGCCGTCGCCGACGAACGCCACCACCTGGCGATCGGGATAGGCAATCTGCGCCGCGATCGCATAGGGAAAGCCGTTGGCCATCGACGCCAGATTTCCCGACAGGGTGCACATCTGCCCCCTGCGGATGGGGATCTGGCGGGCGAACCAGGTGGCGACGGTGCCCGAATCCGAACAGACGATGGCCGTATCGGTTAACCGCTTGCCGAGTTCCCAGGCGGGGACCTGGGGCTTCATCGGCTTGTCGGGACGGGTTCCCCGGTCCTCCATCAGCCGCCGCCATTGGCGCATGCCTTCCTGCGCGCGCTCCAGGAAGCCGCGCTCGCCGTTGTAGCGCAGCAACGGCATCAGCCGGCGCAGCGTCTGCAGCGAATCGCCGACCAGCCCGATCTCCACCGGATAGCGCAAGCCGATGCGCTGCCCGTCGACGTCGAGCTGGACGCCGCGGGCCTGGCTGGGCTTTGGATAAAACTCGATATAGGGGAAGGTCGAGCCGACGATGAACAGGGTGTCGCACTGCTCAAGGGCCTCATAGGAAGGCGTGGTCCCCAACAACCCGACGCCGCCGGTGGTGTAGGGGCTGGCATCGGGCACGCACATCTTGCCGAGCAACGGTTTGCAGATCGGCGCGGCGAGGCATTCGGCGAGCTGTTCCAATTCGTCGGCGCAGCCGATGGCGCCGCGCCCCGCCAGGATGACCACCCGCCGGCCGGCGTTGAGGACCTCGGCGGCGCGTTCGATGGCCCAATCGGGAGGCAGCCCGGCCGCCCGGGCGAAGACGTCCGAGGTGTGATGCGGCCGGTTCCTTCGGCTGGGATGGTCGCCGGCGATGGTCAAATCCTGGATGTCGACCGGCATGGTGATATGGGCGACGCCCCGGCGCGCCAAAGCCGAACGGCAGGCCAGATCGGCGACGGCTTCGACATGGGCCGGCCCCATGATGCGGTTGTTGTAGACGGCAACGTCCATGAACAGCTTGTCCAACTCGATATCCTGCTGGGCGAAGGTCTGCGTCAGGTCATGGAACTGCATGCCGGTGATGGCCAGAACCGGCGCACCGTCGAGTTTGGCATCGTAAAGACCGTTGAGCAGATGGACGCCCCCCGGTCCCGAGGTGGCCAGACAGCAGCCCAACCGCCCGGTGAGCTTCGCCCAGCCGCAGGCCATGAATGCCGCCGCCTCCTCGTGGCGCACCTGGACGAGGCGCACTTTGTCCTGACGGCTGCGCAGGGCCTCGATGATCCCGTTTATGCCGTCTCCCGGCAGGCCGAAAATAACGTCGACCCCCCAATCATGGATGGCGTCGATCAGAATGCCGGCGGCGGTATCGGCCATGGCTCAGTCCTCCGAATGCCCTCTCAGCCGTCAACGGAGAGACTTGGGCCCGGGTTCCCCAATCTTTGATCACCAGGCAAGCGACAGGGCGGAACCATCGGCCGCGTCGCGGGTTGAACTGCTGACCCGGAGATGATCAGGGGGGCGGCAGGCGATGCCGGGCGACCATCGGAAATGCGCGACGGAATGGTGTCACCATGACCAACAAACCCCTCCATGAAGAGGCAACGGCGCTGGGACCGCAGGCAATCGACCGGCATCGGGCGATGTCCTCGCTGATCGAGGAACTGGAAGCGATCGAAGAGAGCTTTACCTTCCGCCTGATGTCTCCCCAGGCGACGGTTGCGCTTGTCCATGTGTAAGCTCCCGACATCCGGGGACTGGCCGGCGCCCGCGTCGGGCGACCGGCCGTGACCACCTTTATCGCGAACTATTCTCCGGCGTTTTGGCCTGTTGCTTGTCGTTTGGGACGTTAGCCTGGGCGGACTTTTTGTATTCCGGCGCGGCCTTCAACTGGTCCTTGGTCATCGAGACAATGACCCGACTGTCGCTGGGCGTGACCTTCATCTGATCCCAATTGATAGCCACAGAATGCTGCCCCATGCCGAGAAAGCCACCGACATCGACGATCGCCGCCTCGACCTGCCCCTTCGAGTCGATCAATAGGTCATTGATTGAGCCGATGCTCTCGCCGTTGGCGCCATAGGCGGATTTGCCGATGATGTCGCTGGCATGGGCGGCATTGGAAAAGGCTCCCCGCTGCGACGACAGCGCCTCCGAGCCGCCCATCTGTTGGGCGAGGGGAGCAACCACCGGCAGGAAAAGCAGGCCTGCGACAGCCGCCGTTGTGAACAAGTGGTTACGCATCTGGACCTCCCATTGAATGCGGGGGTGACGGCTCGCCCGGCACCCGGTCGATAGGAAGGAAACATCAAGGTGGGAGATTGGTTCGCGTAGGCTTCTATGGTGTAACCCCGTCTTTCCCATTCGCCGATCTGCACTATTGGAGCGGTCGTTGCCTGCCCGGCCATCCATACATGACAGAGACATACGTGGGTAAAGGAGGAACCATGTCTGTCATCGCCTGGCTTCTGCTCGGATTGGTCGCCGGTTTCATCGCCAGCAAGCTCGTCAACAAGACGGGCGAAGGCCTGGTGCTCGATATTGTGCTCGGCGTTGTCGGCGCTCTGGTCGGAGGGTCGATTTTCAACTTTGCCGGCAGCAGCGGCGTCACCGGCTTTAATCTGTGGAGCCTGTTTGTCGCCGTCATCGGCGCCGTCATCGTCCTCATCGTCTATCACGCGGCCACGAGCAGACATGTCCCGTGACGGGGGGCCGGTGATGCAGGGCATGATCGCCCCGACCTGGCCGCGACGGATCCTTGGGGTGATCTCCGCGGCGGAACTGAGCGGTTGCTCTGACGGTCTTTTCGATCCGCAAGGACCCATCGCCATTGCCGAAAAGACCATCCTCTATGATTCACTCGCCATCATGGCGGCGATCATCCTGCCAACCGTCGGTGCCACGCTTAGCTTCGTCTGGTGGTTCCGATCCGCCAACAAACGCGCGCATTATCTGCCGGACTGGCAGTACTCGGGGCGGATCGAGTTGATCGCCTGGTCGATTCCGGCCATGACCATCCTTCTGCTCGCCAGTGTCGGATGGATCGGGGCGCATGAGTTGGATCCGTTCAAGCCGCTCGCCGGTTCGGGAAAACCGCTGCGGATCCAGGTGGTCTCGCTGGACTGGAAATGGCTGTTCATTCTGCCAGATCAGGGCATCGCCGACGTCAACCGGGTGATCGTTCCCGTCGCCACGCCCTTGAGCCTCGAGCTCACATCATCGGGGGTGATGAATGCCTTCCTGGTGCCGCGGCTGGGCAGCCAGATCGCCGTCATGCCGCATATGGTGACGAGGCTGCACCTGCTCGCCGACCGGCCGGGGACCTATGCGGGGCTGTCTACCCAATTCAGCGGCGAGGGCTTCGCCACCATGAGCTTCACTGTCGAGGCCCTGCCGCCGGACCGGTTCGAGCATGACGTCGCCGCCATTCGCGGCCAAGGCCGCCCCCTCGACCCCGACACCTATGCCGATCTCGCCGCCCCCAGCCAGGCGGTGGCGCCTTATGCCTATGGCGCCGTCAGCCCGGGGCTGTTCGAGACGATCCTCCGCTCCGAGCTTCGCAGGGAGCGCTGACGATGTTGGGTAAGCTCAGCTGGAGCGTCATTCCCGTCGACCAACCGATGGTAATGATCGCCTCGGGCCTGATGATCCTGGCGATCCTCGCCATGATGATCGGCATCACCGTGAAAGGACTTTGGCGCTATCTCTGGCGCGAGTGGCTGACCTCGGTGGATCATAAGCGCATCGGCGTGATGTATTGCGCCCTGGCGATGGTGATGCTGCTGCGCGGCGTCACCGACGCCATCATGATGCGCGCCCAACAGGCTTTGGCGGCGGGGTCCGCCCAGGGGTATCTGCCGCCCGAACACTTCGATCAGCTGTTCTCCGCGCATGGCACCATCATGATTTTTTTCGTGGCGATGCCGTTCGTCGTCGGGCTGATGAATTTCGTCCTGCCGCTCCAGCTCGGTATTCGCGACGTCGCCTTCCCGACCTTGAACTCGGTGAGCTTTTGGCTGACCGCGTCCGGCGCGCTGCTGGTCAACCTGTCTCTGGTGATCGGCAATTTTGCCCGCACCGGCTGGCTGGCCTATCCGCCCCTCGCCGAACTGCGGTTCTCGCCCGATGTCGGCGTCGACTACTACCTGTGGGCGCTGCAGATCTCCGGGATCGGGACGCTGTTGGGAGGCATCAATCTGATGACCACCATCCTCAAGATGCGGGCCCCCGGCATGGGCTATATGCGCATGCCGATGTTCTGCTGGACGGCACTGGCCTCGAACCTGCTGATCGTCGCCGCCTTTCCGGTGCTGACGGCGACCTTCGCCATGCTGCTGCTCGACCGCTATCTCGGCTTCCATTTCTTCACCGTCGACGGCGGCGGCAACATGATGATGTACGTCAATTTGATCTGGGTGTGGGGACACCCGGAGGTCTACATCCTGATCCTGCCGGTATTCGGAGTATTTTCGGAAGTCGCCGCGACCTTTTCCGGCAAGCCGCTGTTCGGTTACCGCTCGATGGTCGGCGCCACCATGGCGATCTGCATTCTTTCCTTCATCGTCTGGCTGCACCATTTCTTCACCATGGGGGCGGGCGGTGACGTCAACGGTTTCTTCGGCATCATGACGATGATCATCGCCGTGCCGACAGGGGTGAAGGTCTTCAACTGGATGTTCACCTTTTATGGGGGGCGCCTGCGCTTGTCCGTGCCGATTCTGTGGACCGCGGGCTTCATGGTGACCTTTGTTCTCGGTGGGGCAACCGGGGTGATGCTGGCGATCCCCCCCATCGATTTCATCGTCCACGACACCGTCTTTCTGGTCGCCCATTTCCATAATGTGATCATCGCCGGCGTCATCTTCGGCGTCTTTGCCGGTTACACTTACTGGTTTCCCAAGGCTTTCGGCTTCACCCTCGACGAAGGCTGGGGAAGGGCCGCCTTCTGGTGCTGGCTGATCGGTTTCTACCTGGCGTTCATGCCGCTTTATTGGTTGGGGCTGGCGGGAATGCCCCGGCGTTTGCAGCATTACCAGACCGTCGCCTGGCAGCCATGGCTCGAACTGGCCGCGCTTGGCGCCCTGATCGTGGTGGCCGGCATCGCCTGCCTCTTGATCCAGCTGATGGTGTCCATCCGCACCCGTGCCTCTCGGCTGGACACCACCGGCGACCCGTGGAACGGGCGTACCCTCGAATGGGCCTCGCCCTCGCCGCCGCCGGCCTGGAATTTCTCCGAGCTGCCGGTCGTCGACGGCGAAGACGCCTTCTGGCGGATGAAGCAAATGGCGCGAGAAGGCCATGCCGGGCCGGCGCAAGCGGTCGCTTACCGATCGATTGAAATGCCGAAAAACAGCCCAACAGGAATCGTCACCGCCTTTTTCGCGGTGCTCACGGGATTCGCCTTGATCTGGCACATCTGGTGGATGGCAGGCCTGGGCCTGCTGGGCGCCCTGGTGACGATGCTGGCCTTCGCCTGGCGCGATATGACGGAAAGCGAAATTCCGGGCGATGTCATCGCCCAATACTATCAGACCCATCCGTCGGAGCCCAAGGGATGACCACCATCGCGGCGATCGCCCCTGGTCGGCATGGCCTGCCGCCTGACAAGCGGATCGTCGTCGGCTACGGGTTCTGGACCTTCCTGCTGAGCGACATGGTGATGTTCTCGGCGCTTTTCGCCACTTACGCGGTGCTCACCCGGGCCACCGCCGGCGGACCGGGCGGCGCTCAGCTGTTCCACCTGACCCCTGTGGCCATCGAGACGGGATGTCTGCTGCTGTCGAGTTTCACCTGCGGCCTGATGACCCTGGCGGTCAATGGGGGCAACCGCACCGGCACCTGGCTCGGCGGGGCCGTCACCTTTGCGCTCGGCGCGGCCTTCCTGGCCATGGAGATCCGCGAATTCGCCGCCATGCTCACCCTGGGAGCCACCCCTCAGCGCAGCGCCTTCCTGTCCGGCTTTTTCACGCTGGTCGGTTGCCACGGCACCCATGTGGGGATCGGGCTGCTGTGGCTCGCGGTGATGATGGCCCAGGTCGCGGGAAAGGGCTTCCGTCCTTCTGTGCAGCGCCGCCTGTTGTGCTTCAGCCTGTTCTGGCACGCCCTTGATATAATCTGGGTCGCCCTGTTCTCCATCGTCTATCTGATGGGCTCCATCGATGGATGACACCCCGCGCGACCGCGCCCCCGGCGATAGCCGGGAAGGTCCGGGCCAAAGCGAATTGCGGGCTTACCTCATCGGAATCGGCCTGGCGGCCCTGCTGACCGCCACCTCCTTTTGGGTGGCCACCACCTCGGTGCTCTGGGCGCCGGGCGTGGCGGTCGGCCTGGCGGTTCTCGCCATCGCCCAAATGGGCGTGCACCTGGTTTTCTTCCTGCATGTCACCACTGGACCGGACAACACCAACAATGTGCTGGCGGTCGCCTTCGGGGTTCTGATCGTCGGTCTGGTGGTGGCCGGATCCCTGTGGATCATGGCCCATCTGAACGCCAATATGATGCCTTAATCCACCGCCCGGAATTCGCCGGTCGCCTCGTCAAGCATCTGCAGTTCGCCGCCGTCGATGTCGAAATAACAACCGTGAAGCTGCAGCCGCCCCTCGGCCATGGGCTGGGCGATCCAGGGGAAACTGCGCAGATTGGCCAGCGAGATGCGCACCGTCTGTTGTTCGCACAGACGCCGTTGCCGGTCCGCCGGCAGATGCCCGGCAACCGCCTGCACATGCTCCAGCGCCGGTTCGGCGATACGCATCCAGGGCCCGATGAAATCACCGTCATGCGCCCCCATCAGAGCCTGGATGCCGCCGCAGGAGGCATGGCCGAGAACGATGATATGGGCTACCCCGAGGCCGCGCACGCCGAATTCGATGGCGGCGCTGGTGCCGTGGCACAACTCATCCGGGCCGTAGGGCGGCACCAGATTGGCGACATTGCGCAGGGTGAAGATCTCTCCCGGACTGGCGTCGAAGATCAGGGTCGGATCGACCCGCGAATCACAGCAGGCGATGACCATCGCCTTGGGCGCCTGCCCCTGCGCCAACTGGTCGAACAACGCGCGGTTGGGTTGGAAATAGCCCTCACGGAACCGACGGTATCCGGAAATCAGCTGGTCCATCTCGCTCGCTAGCTCCTAACGGGCTGATTTAACTTTCTTTTCCGTCGGCGACGGCAGCTGGCCCTGCTCCATCTGGCGCAACCGGGCGACATTATGATTGTGTTCGGCCAGGGTCTTGGCGAACACATGACCGCCGCTATGGTCGGCAACGAAATAGAGATCGGCGCTGTCCGCCGGATGGAGGACCGCCGCAAGGCTGGCCTCGCCTGGGTTGCAGATCGGTCCCGGCGGCAGTCCTTCCACCAGATAGGTGTTGAACGGACTGGGCGCCGCCAGATCCTTCTGGCTCAACGGCCGGTCCAGCACGCCTTCGCCGTTGCTGACGGCGTAGATGACCGTCGGATCGGACTGCAGCTTCATGTGTTTGGTCAGACGATTGAGGAAAACCGCTGCGACATGCGGACGTTCCTCGGCGATGGCGGTCTCCCGCTCGACGATGGAGGCCAGCACCAGGGCATCGATCTTGTTGGTCAGCGGCAGGTTGGCCGCCCGCTTCGGCCATAAGGCGTCGAGGCTGTCATTCATCGCCTGCGCCATGCGGGTCAGCACCGAGTCACGGCTGTCGCCGACGGAGTAGCGATAGGTTTGCGGCAACAGGCTGCCTTCGTCGGGCGGGATCGTCGGATTGCCGGACAGACCTTTCACCTGGCGCATTTGCGCCATGACCTGAAACACCGTCAATCCTTCGGCGACGGTGATCTTATGCACCACCACCTGGCCGCGGCGCATCATGTCGATCACCGAGGCCATGCTGGCATGTTCGGGAAAAGCGTATTCGCCGGCCTGCAGCGGATGGCGCCCGCTCAACCAATGGCTGGCGAGGAACGGCCAGCTCTGCTCGATGACCCCGGACTCCTGCAGCAGACCGGCGATGGCTTGAGTATTCATGCCTTTGGTTATGACCACCGATGTCTGTTCCAACAGCGGCCCGGGCATGGCGATACGGTGGTTCACCCACAACACACCGC
The DNA here is from genome assembly GCA_013349665.1 of Rhodospirillaceae bacterium. Lineage (GTDB taxonomy): Bacteria > Pseudomonadota > Alphaproteobacteria > Rhodospirillales > Magnetospirillaceae > DUZF01. Next base: position 12,740 of record DUZF01000010.1, read on the forward strand.
CGCCCGCAACCGCCGCCGCCAGAACCACGGCGACGACCAGGCGAACCAGCCAGCGCTTCATAAAACTGTCAGACGGCCCGGAAAACCAGCGACGCGTTGGTTCCACCAAAGCCGAAGGAATTGGACAGGGCTATCCTGACCTTTCGCTCCTTCGCAAAATGCGGCACCAGATCAAGGTCGCAACTGTCGGACGGATTGTCCAGGTTCAGTGTCGGCGGCACCACCCCGTGATTGATGGCGAGGATGGAGAAGATCGCCTCGACGCTGCCGGCGGCGCCCAACAGATGACCGATCGCCGATTTGGTCGACGACATGGACAGCTTGTAGGCATGATCACCGAACAGTCGCTTCACCGCGGCCAATTCGATTTCATCGCCGAGCGGGGTCGAGGTGCCGTGGGCATTGACGTAATCCACGTCCTCGACATTGATGCCGGCACGCTTGATGGCATTGCGCATGGACCGGAAGGCGCCCATGCCGTCCTCGGCCGGGGCGGTGATGTGATGGGCGTCTCCCGACATCCCATATCCGATCACTTCCGCGTAGATCTTTGCGCCGCGACGCTTGGCGTGCTCGTATTCCTCAAGCACCACCACGCCCGAGCCCTCGCCCATGACGAAGCCGTCACGCGCCTTGTCCCAGGGACGGGAGGCCTTCTCCGGGGTGTCGTTGAAAGCGGTGGACAGGGCGCGGGCAGCGGCGAAGCCGGCCATCCCCATGCGGCAGACCGCCGCTTCGGCACCGCCCGCCACCATGACATCGGCGTCCTCGAAAATGATCAGCCGCGCGGCATCGCCGATGGCATGGGCGCCGGTGGAACAGGCGGTCACCACGGCATGGTTGGGCCCCTTGAGCCCATAGCGGATCGACACATGGCCGGAGGCCAGATTGATCAGGCTGGCCGGGATGAAAAACGGCGAAATCTTGCGTGGCCCGCCTTCGGCCAGGGTCTGGGCACCGGCGGTGATATGCGGCAGTCCGCCTATCCCCGAGCCGATCATGACCCCGGTGCGCTCGCGCTCGTCCTCGGTCTCGGGCTTCCAGCCGGAGTCCTCGAGCGCTTCGGCCGCCGCCGCCAGGGCATAAACGATAAAATCGTCCATGCGCCGGCGATCTTTGCTGCTGACCACCGTCTCGGGATCAAACAGATGCGGTTCGCCAACCCCGGTCGGCACCAGGCCGGCGATTTTGGCAGGCAGGTCCGACACATCGAACCGATCGATGGTGCGGATCCCTGACTGCGCGTTGATCAGCCGGTCCCAATTGGCTTTTTGGCCTGCGCCAAGCGGTGTAACCAGTCCCAGGCCCGTAACGACAACCCGTCTCATGCCTTGCATTACGTCCTTTTGCGTCGGTGAATTAGACACCGGCTCAGGCGTGCGCCTGAATGAACTCGATGGCGTCCTTGACGGTGAGGATCTTTTCCGCCGCGTCGTCGGGGATTTCGCAGCCGAATTCCTCTTCGAAGGCCATCACCAGTTCAACGGTGTCAAGGCTGTCGGCCCCCAGATCATCGATGAAACTCGCCGTTTCGGTCACCTTGGTCTCTTCGACGCCCAAGTGCTCGACAACAATCTTCTTAACCCGTTCGGCGATGTCAGACATATGTTAACCCCTTGAATAATCTTGGTTGGGCAGGAGGTAAATGCAGGGCGGTCGAGCATTGCCGATCCCCCCTGTCCGGGCAAAAGTGCCGTTTCCTAGCACAATTTTCCGGGCTTGACCAGCACTCGGGAAGGCAAAGCAAAGCGCTAAATCATCGCCATCCCGCCATTGACATGCAAGGTCTGGCCGGTGACGTAGGCGGCTTCGCCGGAGGCGAGGAAGACCACCGCCGCCGCCACCTCGGCGGCATCGCCCATGCGACCCTGAGGGATATTGGCCAGCAGCCTGGTCTTCTGGTCTTCGTTCAGCACCTCGGTCATCGCCGAGGTAATGAAACCGGGAGCGACGCAATTGACCGTGATGCCGCGCGAGGCGACTTCCTGGGCCAGCGCCTTCGACATGCCGATCATGCCGGCTTTCGAGGCGGCGTAATTGACCTGGCCGGGATTGCCGGTAACGCCGACCACCGAAGTGATATTGACGATCCGCCCCCAGCGACGCTTCATCATCCCGCGCAAGGCCGCCCGCGACAGTCGGAAGGCGGCGCCGAGATTGACGTCGAGAACCGCCTGCCAGTCTTCGTCCTTCATCCTCAGCACCAGACCGTCCCGGGTCAGCCCGGCATTGTTGACCAGGATGTCCAGCGACCCCAGGGCCGCCTCGGCATCCTTGGCCAACTGCTCGACGGACGCCGCATCGGCCAGATTACAAGGCAGCACCGGCGTCCCCGGCGCCAGCTCGGCGGCCAGGGCGTCCAGAGCCTCGCGGCGGGTCCCCGACAGGGCGACGGTGGCACCCTGGGCGGCCAGCGCCCGCGCGATGGCGCCGCCGATGCCGCCGGAAGCGCCGGTCACCAGCGCGGTCTTGCCTTGCAGATCGAACATGGATCAGCCTTTCAAAAAGCTTTCGATATCCGCCGGCGTCTGCAGGGAGACGGCGGCCAGTTCGCGGTCGATGCGCTTGGCCAGACCGGCCAGCACCTTGCCGGCGCCGGCCTCGACCAGGCTGTCGACGCCTTTGTCGCGCATCAGCAGCACGCTTTCCCGCCAGCGCACGGTGGCGGTCACCTGGGCCACCAGCAGGTCGCGGATTTCCGCCGGATCGGTGACCGGCTGGGCGGTGACATTGGCCACCAGCGGCACCACCGGCGCCTTCATCGGCACCATTGCCAGGGCTTCCGCCATGGCGTCGGCCGCCGGCCGCATGAGGGCGCAATGGAAAGGCGCCGACACCGGCAACAGCATCGATTTGCGGAACCCCTTGGCGGCGGCCAGGGCCATCGCCCGCTCGACGGCGGCGACGGAACCGCTGACCACCACCTGGCCGGGGGCATTGTCGTTGGCGGCGGCGCAGACCTCGCCGGCCGCCGCCTCCTCGGCGATCTGCCGCGCCATCTCGATTTCGACGCCGAGCAGGGCGGCCATCGCGCCTTGCCCCACCGGCACCGCCTTCTGCATGGCCCGGCCGCGGATCTTCAGCAGCCGTGCGGTATCGCCCAGCGACAGGCTGCCGGCGGCGGCCAGCGCCGAATATTCGCCCAGGCTGTGGCCGGCGACGAAGGCCGCCTTTTCACCGAGATGCCAGTTGCCCTGGTCGGCGAGGACGCGGACCACCGCCTGGCTGACCGCCATCAGCGCCGGCTGGGCGTTCTCGGTCAGCGTCAGGTCGGTATCTGGACCATCCCACATCAGACGCGACAGATTCTGCTTCAGCGCCTCGTCGACCTCGCCGAAGACGTCGCGCGCCGCTTGAAAGGCCTGCGCCAACTCACGGCCCATGCCCACCGCCTGCGATCCCTGGCCGGGAAAAATCATTGCCCGCGACATCCCCACTCCCGCCTGCTGTCCAAAAGGGGGTCAAGAAATACAGGGCCTCGCGGCGCTGTCAAGCACGCGCGGTCGGCCGGCCAGGGCAATTGGCGGAACGCGTGATGGCTGCTTACCTTATAAGCGTGCGGGCCAAGCGGGCGGAGGCCCGCGCCCGGCGCTTGAGGGGCCAACAAAATCCCAGGGCAAGCGGCCTCGCCGCTTGCCCTGGTCGCATGGCCTTGCACGGCAAAAGGATTCGTGTATATTGCGCGCCTTCTTGCTCCTTGCCGGCATGGTGCCGGCTATGCCCACCGCCGCAAGGCGGCAGGGACGAGACAAGCCAAAAGGAGTGCTTGCATGCCTTTATACGAATGCGTGTTCATCGCACGTCAGGATATCGCGACCCCGCAGGTGGAAGCCCTGACTGATGAATTTGCCAACATCATCACCGGCCAGGGCGGCCAGGTTACCAAGCGTGAATATTGGGGCCTGCGCAATATCGCCTACCGGATGCGGAAAAACCGCAAGGGCCACTACACCCTGTTCAACCTCGACTCGCCGGCAGCGGCGGTCAAGGAATTCGAGCGTCAAATGTCGATCAATGAAGACGTGCTCCGCTATCTGACGGTGCGCGTCGACAAGCTCGAGGAAGGCCCCTCGGCGGTGATGCAGAGCAAAAACCAGCGTGACGACCGTCCGCCGCGCCGCGACGGCGAGGATCGCCCGCGCCGCGAAGGCGGATTTGGTGGGGGTGGCTATGGCCGCCGTCCGGTCGAAGGAGGCGAGGCATGAGCGAAATTCAGAGTGGTCCCCGGCCGGCCGCCGGTGGCGGCGCCAGTGCGGGCGGCGCTCGGCGGCCGTTCTTCCGGCGTCGCAAGACCTGTCCGTTTTCCGGCGATGGCGCACCGGTCATCGACTACAAGGACATCAAGCTGCTGCAACGGTTTGTCTCCGAGCGCGGCAAGATCGTTCCCAGCCGGATCACCGCGGTATCGGCGAAGAAGCAGCGCGAATTGGCACAAGCCATCAAGCGCGCCCGCTTCCTGGGCCTGCTGCCTTACGTTGTGAAGTAGGTCCTGCCCCCCGGCGGTCCTGCGGTAACGGCGATGGCCAGGGGCATTGGGCTGGCGATAGCGGTGGGCTTGGTTTGCGCGCTGGTCTATCTGTCGGTCCTCAGCGGCGGTGTGCTCGGTGTGCTGCTGGCCTATGTAACACCGCTGCCGCTGGTTTTGGTTGGGTTGTCGCGCGGCCTTCGGGACGTTGCCGCCGCCGCCGCCGCCGGCCTTGCGGTGGTGGCGCTGGCGGTGCCGGGGGCGGCGTCGGCCTTCGCGGTGGTAACCGTGTTGCCGGCGCTGATCGTCGTTCGTCAGGCTCTGCTCTGCCGGCAGACGCCGGACGGTACTGTCGAATGGTATCCGCCGGGCCTGCTGGTGACCTGGCTTGGTCTGGCCGCCGCCGGTCTTATGGTGCTGGCGACGGTGCTGGCGGGAACGCCGGACGGCGGTATCGAAGCGGTGATCCGGGATTCGGTGAGCCGTTTCATCGACGAGGTGGCGCCGGGCATACCGCCCGACAGCCGCGGTCTGGCGGTGAAATGGTGGACCGCCCTGTTCCCCGCCATGCTGGGCGGCGCCTGGATCTTGATGGCGGCGCTGAACGGCGTGTTGGGACAGTGGACGGTGACGCGGGCCGGTCATGCCTTGCGGCCGACGCCGGCCTATAGTGGGCTCGACCTGCCGCCCTGGCTGCTGGCGCCGCTGGCGGCGGCGGCGGCGGTCGGTGCCGGGGCGGGTGGCGATGCCGGGTATCTGGCGCGCAACCTGGCGGCGGTGCTGCTGTGGCCCTATGTGTTTGCCGGGCTGGCGCTGGTCCATCGGACGCTGGCTGGGCGGCCCCGCATGGGGCTGTTGCTGGCGTTGTTTTATGTGACGTTTTTCGCGATGTCCGGCTGGGCCTGGTTAGCGGTTGCCGGATTGGGGTTGGTAAGTCATTGGATCAGGCCGCGGCCGCGGGATAGCGGCGCCGGCCAGGAGGAAGAGTGATGGAAGTCATCCTGCTTGAGCGCATTGAAAAGCTTGGCCAGATGGGCGACACGGTGAAGGTGAAGCCGGGCTTCGCCCGCAATTTCCTTTTGCCGCAGAAGAAGGCTCTGCGTAATACCAAGGAAAATCAGAGCCGCTTCGAAGCCCAGCGGGCACAACTCGAAGCGCAGAATCTCAAGCGCCGTGAAGAGGCGCAGGCAATCGCCGCCAAGATGGACGGGCTCGCCGTGGCGATCATCCGCCAGGCCGGCGAAGGCGGAATGCTCTATGGTTCGGTCAGCGGCCGCGACGTCGCCGATGCGGTCATCGAAGCCGGCTACACGGTGGAACGCCGCCAGGTGGCGCTCGACAATCCGATCAAGAGCCTGGGCGTTTATTCGCTGAAGCTGTCCCTGCATCCCGAAGTGGCGGTGCAGGTAAGGGTCACCGTCGCCCGGTCGCAGGAAGAGGCCGATCGCGCCTCCCGCCAACAGGCGCCGGCGGTGGTCGCCGAGACCGCCGAGGCCGAGACGACGGACGCCCCCGCCGCCGAGGAGTAATCCTTCGGTCCAGGCGAAGGCTCTCCTTCGCAGCCGGGATTTGCAGCGGCGACATCGGCCCCCCAGATTGGCCCCATGTCGCCGCTGGTTCCTTATCCGCGGTCACGCGACTATATGAGTTATCCCCAATCTTCACAGGCCTAACTCCCGCTATCCACAGGCCGGCGGCGATGTTTGGCCGTGCACCGCCGCGTCCGCATCTGCTAGCATGGCGCCATGCCGATGCCCCTGTCCCTCGCCCCCAAGCCGGCCGACGACCTGCTGGTCCGTTCGCCACCGCATAATTATCCGGCGGAGCAGGCGCTGCTCGGCGCCATCCTGATGAGCAACCGGGCGCTGGAGAAGGTGACCGAATTTCTCGCCCCGGAACATTTCGCCGATCCGGTGCACGGGCGCATCTATGCCGCCACGGTGGCGCTGGCCAACCGCAACCAGATCGCCAATCCGGTCACGCTGAAGACCTATCTCTCCGACGATGCCGGGCTGGCCGAACTCGGCGGCGACACCTATCTCGCCCGCCTCGCCGGGGCCGCGGCGACGGTGATCAATGCCGAGGATTACGGCCGTCTGATCTTCGACCTGCATATGCGCCGCGAGCTCATCGCCCTCGGCGAGGACATGGTCAACGACGCCTATCTGCCGGATATCGAACACGACGCCAAGGCGCAGATCGAACAGGCCGAGCAGAAGCTGTTCGATCTGGCCGAGGTCGGCCAGGCCGAAGGCGGTTTCGAGGCCTTCCAGGACAGCATGAAGCGGGCCATCGCCCAGGCCGAGGCGGCCCGCAAGCGCGATGGCCGGCTGTCGGGGGTTACCACCGGCCTCCGAGACCTCGACAGCAAGCTCGGCGGCCTGCACAAATCCGACCTCATCATCCTCGCCGGCCGTCCGTCCATGGGCAAGACCGCCCTGGCCACCAATATCGCCTTTTCCGCCGCCCGCGCCTATCGCACCGAACGCTCGCCGACCGGCGAGGAAACGGTGATCGAGGGGGCCGTGGTGGGGTTCTTTTCGCTGGAAATGTCGTCCGACCAGCTGGCCACCCGCATTCTCGCCGAACGCTGCGAAATCAATTCGCACAAGCTGCGCCAGGGCGAGCTGAACCAGGATGAGTTCAATCGCTTGGTGGTGGCGTCGCAGGAGCTGTACTCCCTGCCCCTCTATATCGACGACACCCCGGCGCTGACCGTCTCGGCCCTGAGGACGCGGGCGCGGCGGCTGAAGCGCACCCGCGGCCTCGGCATGATCGTCATCGATTATCTGCAGCTGCTGTCCGGTTCGGCGCGCCGCGCCGAGAACCGGGTGCAGGAGGTGTCCGAAATCACCCGCGGCCTGAAGGCCCTGGCCAAGGAACTCAATGTTCCGGTGCTGGCACTGTCGCAGCTGTCGCGCTCGGTCGAACAGCGCGAGGACAAGCGTCCGCTGCTGGCCGACCTGCGCGAATCCGGGTCCATCGAGCAGGATTCCGACGTGGTGATGTTCGTCTTCCGCGAACAATATTACCTCGAGCGTGCCGAACCGGCACGACGCCCCGAGGAAACCGACGACAAGTTCTCGGCCCGCCAGACGGCCTGGCAAAAGCGCTGCGAAGAGGTGTGGAACACCGCCGAGGCCATCGTCGCCAAGCAGCGCCACGGCCCGGTGGGAACCGTCCGGCTGTATTTCGACGGCCAGTACACCAAATTCGCCGATCTCGACACCCTGCACGCGGGACCGGCATTCAGTGAGTGATCCGGGCAAAGCGCATGCCGGCGCCTGGCTGTCGGTGGATCTGGCTGCCGTGGTCGGCAATTGGCGATTGCTGTCGGCGCGCCTCGCGGCGGGATGCCGGGCCGCCGCGGTGGTCAAGGCCGACGCCTACGGCCTTGGCGCCGCCCAGGTCGCCCCGGCCCTGCTGGCCGCCGGCTGCCGGCGCTTCCTGGTCGCCAGCATCGACGAAGGGGTGGCCCTGCGGCCCCTGTTGCCCGGCGCCGAGATCCTGGTGCTGAACGGCCCCTGGCCGGGCAGCGAAGGCGAATTCGCCGCCCATGCCCTGGTCCCGGTGCTCAATTCCCCCGAGCAGGCCGCCGACTGGGCGGCCTTCGCCGCGGCGTCCGGCGGCCCCTTGCCGGCGGCGCTGCATATCGATACCGGCATGTCGCGCCTCGGCTTCAGCCTGGCCCAGGCCGCCGCCCTGGCCGACGACCGCGCCCTGGCGGCGAGGCTGGGGCTGGTTCTGGTGATGAGCCATCTGGCCTGCGCCGACGACCCCTCGGATCCGATGAACCGCCGCCAGTTGCAGGCCTTCGCCGCCGCCGCCCGGGGATTTCCCGGTATAGAGACCAGCCTGGCGGCCTCCTCGGGGATTTTTCTCGGGCCCGACTGGCACGGCGACTGGGTCCGTCCCGGCGCCGCCCTCTACGGCCTGCGGCCCTGCCTCGAGGGCCTCAATCCGATGGCGCAAGTGGTTCGCCTGCAAGGCAGAATCCTCCAGGTCCGGGACGTTGACGCCGGCGATACCGTTGGTTATGGTGCGACCCACCGCTGTGCCCGATCGGGCCGGCTGGCCATCATCGCCGCCGGCTATGCCGACGGTTTGTTTCGCTCCCTCGGCAATCGGGGCTGCGGTCTTCTCGGGGGGTGGCGAGTGCCGCTGGTCGGGCGCGTTTCCATGGATCTCATTGCCTTCGATGTCAGCGAAACGCCACCGGGCGAGGCGCAGCCGGGCGGCATGATCGACCTCATCGGCGCCGGCAACACCGTCGACGACGTCGCCGCCGCCGCCGGCACCATCGGCTATGAGATCTTGACCGCTCTCGGCCCGCGCTATCATCGGGAGTATCTGAGCTGAATCCTTTAGCCACCGTAGGCAGGGTGTTCCTCGACTTCCTGCAATATTGCGGACGCCTGGCGATCTTCGCCGGGGTGGCGGTTTATCATTGCCTGCGGCCGCCCATCTATTTCCGCCTGATCGGCACCCAGATGCTGGAAATCGGCTATTTCTCGCTGCCGGTGGTGGGGCTGACGGCGATCTTCACCGGCATGGTGCTGGCGTTGCAAAGCCATACCGGATTTGCCCGCTTTTCGGCCGAAGGCGCGGTCGCCACGGTGGTGGTGATCTCGATGACCCGGGAACTCGGGCCGGTGCTGGCCGGCCTCATGGTGGCGGGGCGCATCGGCGCCGCCATGGCGGCGGAAATCGGCACCATGCGCGTCACCGAACAGATCGACGCGCTGACCACGCTGTCCACCAACCCCTTCAAATATCTGGTGGCGCCGCGCCTCATCGCCGGACTGGCGATGCTGCCCTTCCTGGTGCTGGTGGCCGACATCATCGGCGTTTTCGGCGGCTTCCTGGTCGGCGCCTATCAACTCGGCTACAATCCCGCCACCTATATTCACAGCAGCTGGGATTACCTGAAGCCCATGGACGTGGTGTCCGGCCTGGTCAAGGCCGCCGTGTTCGGGTTCCTGATTTCGCTGCTGGGATGCTTCAACGGCTATCATTCGCGGGGCGGCGCCCAGGGTGTCGGCCAGGCGACCACCAATGCCGTGGTGTCGGCGTCGATTCTTATCCTCACCACCAACTATATCCTGACCGCGTTGTTCTTCAATAAATGACCAGACAACCCAAGATCCAGCTGATCGACATCCACAAGAGCTTCGGCCACAAGAAGGTGCTCGACGGCGTGACGGTGGACATCGGCACCGGCGAGTCCTTCGTCATCATCGGCGGCTCCGGCAGCGGCAAGTCGGTGACGCTGAAATGCATTCTCGGCCTGATGCGCCCCGAGCGCGGCAGCATACTGGTGGACGGCCGCGAGGTGGTGGGCGTGCCCGCCCGCCAGCGCGAGGAGGTGATGAAGAAATTCGGCATGCTGTTCCAGGGCAGCGCGCTGTTCGACTCGTTGCCGGTGTGGGAAAACGTCGCCTTCGGCCTGATGCAGGGACGCCACATGGATCGCCGCACGGCGCGGCGCAAAGCCTTGGAAAAACTGGCCCAGGTCGGCCTGGGGAAGGATGTCGCCGAATTGTCGCCGTCCGAGTTGTCGGGCGGCATGCAAAAGCGGGTGGCCTTGGCCAGAGCCATCGCCGCCGAGCCGGAAATCCTGTTCTTCGACGAACCGACCACCGGGCTCGACCCGATCATGGCCGACGTCATCAACGACCTGATCGTCAAATGCGTGCGTGAACTGGGAGCGACCGCCGTCTCCATCACCCATGACATGCATTCGGCCCGCAAGATCAGCGACCGCATGGCCATGCTCTATCACGGCAAGCTGGTCTGGGTAGGGCCGACGGCCGACGTCGACCAGGCCGACAACCCCTATGTCGACCAGTTCATTCATGGCCGCGCCGACGGGCCGATCAAGATGGAAATCCGCCACTGAAGAAAAATTCGCCCCATTTTGTCTGCCAGCAATGCGGCGCCTCGACATTGCGCTGGGCGGGGAAATGCGATGCCTGCGGCGCCTGGAACTCCATCGTCGAAGAAGCCGCCGCCGATTCCGTCCCCAAGGGGCTGGGCGGCAAAGGCGGCCGGCGCCTGGAATTCGTCGGCCTGTCGGGCAGCGCGCCGCCGCCGCCCAGGCTGGTCACCGGCATCGGCGAACTCGACCGGGTCACCGGCGGCGGCCTGGTGGCGGGATCGGCCCTGCTGGTCGGCGGCGATCCCGGCATCGGCAAGTCCACCCTGCTGCTGCAGGCGGTCGCCGCCCTGAGCGACGCCGCCGCCTGCATCTACATCTCCGGCGAGGAGGCGGTCGACCAGGTGCGGCTCAGAGCCGACCGGCTCGGCCTGGCCAATGCCCCGGTGCAACTGGCCGCCGCCACGTCTCTCAGGGATATCGCCGCCAGCCTGGACCAGGGCCAGCCGCCGGCGGTGGTGGTCATCGATTCCATCCAGACCATGTATCTCGACCAGCTGGATTCCGCGCCGGGCACCGTCGCCCAGGTAAGAACCTGCGCCAGCGAACTGATCCGTCTGGCCAAGCGGCGCGGGTTCGCCCTGTTCCTGGTCGGCCATGTCACCAAGGACGGCCAGATCGCCGGCCCCAGGGTGCTTGAGCACATGGTCGACACGGTGCTGTATTTCGAGGGTGAACGCGGCCATCATTTCCGCATCCTGCGGGCGGTGAAGAACCGCTTCGGCGCCACCGACGAGATCGGCGTCTTCGAGATGACCGATCGCGGGCTGGCCGGAGTGGCCAATCCCTCGGCCCTATTCCTCGCCGAACGGCGCGGCAATGTCAGCGGCGCCTGCGTTTTCGCCGGCGTCGAGGGGACGCGGCCGATGCTGGTCGAGATCCAGGCGCTGGTCGCCCCGGGGGCGCCGGGAACCCCGCGCCGGGCGGTTATCGGGTGGGATTCCGGGCGCCTGGCGATGATCATCGCCGTGCTGGATGCCCGTTGCGGGCTTGCCTTGGGTGGAAATGATGTTTATTTGAACGTCGCAGGTGGCCTGCGCATCAACGAGCCGGCGGCCGATCTGGCGGTGGCGGCGGCGTTGCTGTCCTCGGTCAGCGGCATCCCGATGGATGCCGACCGCGTGGTGTTCGGTGAAATCGGCCTATCCGGCGAGGTGCGCGCCGTCGGCCAATCCGACAGCCGCCTGAAGGAGGCCGGAAAACTGGGTTTCCGCCAGGCCCTGGTGCCAGCCGGGCATCAGCGCTCGGGGCCCGGCAAGCCCGCCGCCGAAGGGCCGATCGGCATTCGCCATATCGGCCATGTTGAGGATTTGGTGTCCTTGTTCCGCCGCGGCGGCAAGGCTGTTTCAGGATCGGGTGGACAGTCGTGAACCCTGTCGACATTGCCGTTGTCTTCGTCCTGCTGGCTTCCGGCGTCTTCGCCCTGATGCGCGGATTCGTATACGAGGTCCTGGCAATGGCCGGCTGGATCGCCGCCAGCCTGGGGGCGCTGTGGGGCCTGGCGCCGATCCGCCCCTTCGTGCATCGCTACATCGCCAGCCAGACCTTGGCCGACATCGCCGGCGGCCTGGGGATCTTCCTGGCCATCCTGCTGGCCTCGTCGTTCATCACCCATGCCATCGCCCGGCGGGTCCGCAAAAGCGCCATCAGCCCGGTCGACCGTTCGCTCGGCTTCGCCTTCGGCCTGGTGCGCGGCCTAGTGCTGGCCAGCCTGTGCTTCATGGTGGTGACCAAGCTGATGGCCCCCGACGAGCCGGACCTGCTGAGCCAGGCCAAGACCCGGCCGCTGATGGTGTTCGGCGCCCGGGTGCTGCAGACGCTGTTGCCCAGCCAGTTCGCCGATGTCGACGAAAAGGCCCGCGAAGCCTCGGAGTCGCTGCGCGACCTGCAGCAGACCAAGGATGTTTATGACCGCCTGTCGGCGCCGCGACCGAAATCCGCCGATCCGCGCCCCGGTGAAAAGACGCCGGGATACGACAACCGCAGCCTGGAAAGGCTGATTGAAACGACGACGGGAAAGTAGGGACCGCAGATGCTCACCACCAATCCCTTCGACGACGACCATTTGCATGAGGAATGCGGCGTCTTCGGCATTTTCGGCCATTCCGGGGCGGCGTCGCTGACCGCGTTGGGGCTGCATGCGCTGCAGCACCGGGGGCAGGAGGCCGCCGGCATCGTCTCCTCGGACGGGGACATGTTCCACTCCCATCGGGGCATGGGCCATGTCGGCGACAATTTCGGCAGCGAAGCGGTGATCAAGCGCCTGCCCGGCACGGCGGCGGTGGGCCACGTGCGCTATTCGACCACCGGCGAAACCATGTTGCGCAATGTCCAGCCGCTGTTCGGCGATTTCGAATTCGGCGGCCTGGCGATCGGCCATAACGGCAACCTGACCAACGCGCTGACCATCCGCAAGCAGCTGGTGCGCCGCGGCTGCCTGTTCCAGTCGACCACCGATACCGAGGTGATCGTCCATCTGATCGCCATCAGCCTGTATTCGACCGTGGAGGACCGGGTGATCGACGCCCTGCGCCAGGTCGAGGGCGCCTATTCGCTGGTGGCCCTGGCCACCAACGCGCTGATCGGCGTCCGCGACCCGCTGGGTATCCGTCCACTGGTGCTGGGCCGGCGCGGCGACACCTGGATCCTGGCCTCGGAAACCTGCGCCCTGGACATCGTCGGCGCCGATGTGGTGCGCGATGTCGAACCCGGGGAAGTGGTGGTTATCAACGATACCGGTCTGCGCAGCATCAAACCCTTCGCCAAGCTGCGCCGCCGCTTCTGCATTTTCGAGCATATCTATTTCGCCAGGCCCGACAGCATCATGGAAGGCACCAGCGTCTACGAGGTGCGCAAGCGCATCGGCGCCGAACTGGCCAAGGAAAGCGGGGTCGACGCCGATGTGGTGATCCCGGTGCCGGACTCCGGCGTGCCGGCAGCCCTGGGCTACGCCGTCGCCGCCGGCATCCCCTTCGAACTGGGGATCATCCGCAACCATTATGTCGGGCGTACCTTCATCGAACCCACCGACAGCATCCGCCATCTCGGGGTCAAGCTGAAGCACAACGCCAACCGGGCGCAGATTGAGGGCAAGCGGGTGATCCTGGTCGACGACTCCATCGTGCGCGGCACCACCTCGACAAAGATCGTCGAAATGGTCCGCCAGGCCGGGGCCGCCGAGGTGCATATGCGCATCTCCAGCCCGCCGACCACCCATTCCTGTTTCTACGGCATCGACACCCCGGAACGCGAAAAACTGCTGGCCTACCGTCTCGACGTCGCCGGCATGGCCAAACTGATCGGCGCCGATTCCCTGGCTTTCGTGTCGCTTGACGGCCTCTACCGGGCGGTCGGCGAAACCGCCCGCGACAGCCGCTACCCGCAGTTCTGCGATGCCTGTTTCACCGGCGATTACCCGGTGCCGCTGACCGACCAGGAAGGCGGCGAGGGGCAGTTGTCGCTGACCCTGCTGACCGAAGGGCACTGATGGGCAAACGGCTTGACGGTCGGGTCGCGCTGATCACCGGCGCGTCGCGCGGCATCGGCGCCGCGGTGGCCCGGCGTTTCGCCGCCGAAGGCGCCCATGTGGTACTGCTGGCCCGCACCCAGGGCGCACTCGAGGAGATCGACGACGACATCCGCGCCATGGGCGGCTCGTCCACCCTGGTGCCGCTGGACCTGCGCCAACCGGACCATATCGACCAGATGGGCCTGGCGCTGTACCAGAGGTTCGGGCGCCTCGACATCCTGGTCGGCAACGCCGCCGTGCTGGGAGGCCTGTCGCCGGTCGGCCATTACGCGGTGAAGGACTGGACCGAGGTGATGACGGTGAACGTCACCGCCAACTGGCGGCTGATCCGCAGCTTCGACGCCCTGTTGCGGCAATCCGACGCCGGACGGGCCATTTTCGTCACCTCCGGCGTCACCCAGGGGGTGTTTCCCTACTGGAGCGCCTATGCCGCCAGCAAGGCGGCACTGGAGACGATGGCCCGCAGCTGGGCCGCCGAGGTCGAGAGGACCAGCCCGCTGCGCGTCAATCTGGTCGATCCCGGCGTGGTCCGCACCCGGATGCGGACCGAAGCCTTTCCCGGCGAAGACCCGGCGCAGCACCCGCCGCCGGAGGCGGTGGCCGGACTTTTCGTCGAACTGGCGTCCCCCGACTGCCTGCGCAACGGCGAGACCCTCAGACCCGGCGCTCTTTGACCCATCGCCGGGTGCCGCCAGGATCTTGTCGTAAAACGGGCGGACCCATTGTATTTTATTTGAACCGGGGAGCGACCCCCACTGGTTCGGCGTGTTGTTGTTGGTTCCGCGCCGTCCTGGATGAAACTGAGTGGCACGGGCGTCCCCGCCCGTGGCATGTGGTTTGTGTTTCTGTCTAGGTGGAGCATGTCATGCGACCGTCAGAAGCCATAGCGCGGCACCGCGAGGAACTTATTGAAATCGCCCACCGGCACGGAGCAAGCAATGTTCGGCTGTTCGGCTCGGTTATCCGTGGCGAGGACGTTGAGGGTAGTGATGTCGACCTGCTGATCGATGCCAATGCCGGCACCGGCTATTTTGCTTTGGCACGCTTTCAGGCTGAGGCAGAGAAACTGATAGGCGTACCCGTGGACATCCACACTCCTGCCGGGTTGAAGGAACGGGTTCGACAAGAGGTCATCGCCGAGGCGCGGCCATTGTGAGCAGCGGTGATCGACGGATTGATGTTGATGCTTGCCTGGATGACATTCAGCAGAATGCGGATGCTGTCGAGCGATACGTGGCCGGCGTCAGCGCTGACCAATTTGCTATGGACGAAATGCGTCAGGACGCTGTCGTGCGGCGATTGGAAATCATCGGCGAGGCTGCAGATCGACTGATTAGAGCGGTTCGCGATCAATTTGGATCACCCCGCAGGTGACCGAATTTACGGCAGTGCAAGGAAAACGGCGCAGAGCGTAGCGGCGCTACGGTCAAGCCGTTTGACACAGCAATGGCGCAAATTCGGCCCTGCCCT
>DUZF01000011.1 GCA_013349665.1 Rhodospirillaceae bacterium
GATTGCGCCTCAGGCACCGGCACTGCCCACCGCCGCCTGGATCAACCCGCCTGATACCGCCGAGAAATTAGCTGCCTAAACTGATCGGAACACTGTCTCAAAATCGTTGACGCGCGCCGCTCTGCATCGGCCCTGTGCGAAACAGCACAGCCATTTCTTCAGAAGAAAATGTAATAAAACCGCGCAGCAGGTACCAGCAGACCCCGATCAGCAGCAAACAGATGAGCGCTTTCGTGCCCCGCAGCTGCCGGAAAGACGGCGAGTGCCGCAGTGCCAGGATTGCGCTTACAAAGAATGGGACGCGGAAGAGGGAAACCGCGGAAATACGGAAGGCTATATTCGGCGTGCTGTAGGTGAACTGGTAAAAAACGGCCCCGAGGATCAGCACCGCCATCAGGTAGGTCAGATCCGGTGGAGGCTTTCCCACCATCAGCCAGGTGCCGCGGTGAGTCAGCGCGACAGACACGCCGACAAGCATATTTGCAAATACATTTGCAAACCATGGCGGAAGAAAGTCGCGGAAGAAAATAAGAATGCCGGCAATTCCAAAAAAAACCAGTGTAAATGACCAGTGCGTTCCAATCTTATTATTATTTTCAACAAATAAAAATGTTGCTATGCCGACGCATAGATTTAGCGCGCTCATGAGTAGAATAGCGGTGTTTGTATCGAGAGGGGGCAAAGACGTGCTTTCTTTAATCCATTATCAGATCGACAATCCGGCAAAATGGCTTACGGCTGTTTCCTGATAAACACCAGCCTGGCTGCGCCATAGGTTCGTTCGTCGGTGACCGCCCAGCCGGGCAGCGGGGATTTCAGCGGCTCGCCGGCCGCCACCTCGACCACCACCAGGGTCTCGTCGGCCAACCAGCCGGCCGTCGCCAGGGCCGGCAAGGCCAGGGTCGCCAGGCCGCTCTTGTAGGGTGGGTCCATCATCACCAGAGTGGCTGGCGCCGCCGCCCTGGGCGGCCGGGTGGCGTCCGCCTTGAGCAGCACCGCCTGGCTGCCGGCCCCCAGCTTGCGCAGATTGGCCTCGATGACCGCCGCCGCCTGGGGGTCGGTCTCCAGGAAGGTGACCCGGGCGGCGCCGCGCGACAGCGCCTCCAATCCAAGGGCGCCGGAGCCGGCGAAGGCGTCGAGCACCGCCGCCCGGGCGAGCTCCGTCGCGCCATGGGCGAGAATGTTGAACAGGGCCTCCCGCACCCGGTCGGCGGTCGGCCTGGTCGCCGAGCCTGGCGGCGCGGCGAGGACCCGTCCCTTATTCCGGCCGGCGATGATCCGCATCTTTACCGCCCAATTGTTCCTTGAGGACCCGGCCGGGGACCTCGTCCACCTCGCCGGGTTTGAGCAGGCCCAGTTGGAAGGGGCCGTAGGCGATGCGGATGAGGCGGCTGACCGTCCAGCCGAGATGTTCCATGACCCGTCGAATCTCGCGGTTCTTGCCTTCCTTCAAGGCCACCGTCAGCCAGGCGTTGGAGCCCTGCTGGCGGTCGAGGACCGCCTTGATCGGGCCGTAGGCGATGCGCTCGATGGTGACGCCGCGCTCCAGCCCCTTGAGCTGCGCCGCCTCGGGAACGCCATGCACCCTCACCCGGTAGCGCCTGACCCAGCCGGTGGCCGGCAACTCCAGGCGACGGGCCAGTTCGCCGTCATTGGTCAGCAGCAGCAGGCCTTCCGAGACCAGGTCGAGGCGGCCGATGGAAATCACCCGCGGCAACTCGGCCGGCAGCCGCTCGAAGACGGTGGTCCGTCCGTTGGGATCGCGGTGGCTGGTGACCAGCCCGGGCGGCTTGTGATAGCGCCACAGGCGGGTGCGCTCCGGGCCGCCCACCGGCTTGCCGTCGACCATGATCAGGCAGGCCTCGGTCACCACCACCGCCGGCGAGGTCAGCTTGACGCCATCCACCACCACCCGGCCGTCGGCGATCCAGCGTTCGGCCTCGCGCCGCGAGCAAAGTCCGGCGCGGGCCAGGCGTTTGGCGATGCGTTCACCTTTTTCGGGGCTGTCGGTCATGGCCGGCAGGCCTCGACGAAGGCGCGGAAGAGGGCGCCGTCGGCGGCGCTGACGGCATATTCCGGATGCCATTGGACGCCCAGGCAGAAGCGTCGTCCGGGCAGTTCGACGCCTTCGATGACGCCGTCTCCGGCGATGGCGTTGACCACCAGGCCGTCGGGCAGGCTCTTGACCGACTGATGATGGGTGCTGTTGACGTCAAGGATGGCGCGGCCGGCGATGGCCGACAGGCGGGTGCCCGCGACGATGCTGACCCGATGACCTGGCTCGTCGCGGGGATTGGCCTGTTCATGGGCCAGGGGGGTATCGATTTCGTCCGGAATATGCTGCACCAAGGTGCCTCCCAAGGCGACCGCGAGCAATTGCTCGCCGCCGCAGATGCCGAGGATCGGCAGATCGCGTTCCAGTGCCAGTCTTACCATCGCCAGTTCAAAGACGGTACGGTCGATGTTCAGCGACAGGCTGGGATGGCGTTCGGCGGCACCGAACAGCGCCGGGTCGATGTCGAAGGCGCCGCCGGTGACCAGCAGACCGTCCAGCCGCTCGACATAGGCCGTCGCCAGATCCGGGTGGTACGGCAGCAACAGCGGCAGACCACCGGCGGCGGCGACCATATCCGCATAGTTCCGCCGCAGCGTATAGCGCGCCAGGGGTGACGGAGCCTCTGGCTGTTCGCGGTCCAGTGTTATTCCGATGGTCGGTGGCGTCATATAGCGGAAGGGTAATAAATCATCAGGGAATTCCAAACTACACTAAACGGAAGATAAGCTGTAACTTGTGTCAAATGTCATAAAATGGCAGGGTCTGTTCGGCGGGGGAAGGTCAAAAATATGCTGAAAGTATTGGGCTTTTTGTTCTCCATGGCTTTGGCCGGTGGTCTGTGGTGGCCCTCGGCCCTTTCCGCCGCCGAGGAGGAAAGTCATCACTGTCCGGCGGCAACGCCACAAAACACCCATACCTTCTTCGGCCCGGGGGCCAAGCCGGAGGATGAGAAACGCCGCCTTGATACCCTGGCCGGGGTGGTGATCAAACAAAAAACTCCGGTCTGCATCCTCGCCTTGACCAATCCGAAAGATCTGAACCATTCCAAAAAGCTGGCCATCCGCCGTGTGCTGTGGGCGCGCGACAACCTGGGCGCCGCCGGCGTGCCGCCCAACCAATTGTCGGCCGAATTGCGGCCGGCCGAGGATGACGCGGACAAGGCGGCCATGCAGTCGATCAGCCTGATCCTTGGCCGATAGTCCCCTGGTCCTTGCCCTGGCCGAGGCGGCGGCGGCCGGTGATCGCGGCGAAGTGCCGGTCGGTGCCGTCGTCGTCCGCGACGGGGTGGTGCTGGCCAGGGCCGGCAACCGGGTCCTGGAACTGCGCGATCCCACCGCGCATGCCGAAATCCTGGCGCTCCGGCAGGCGGCGACCGGCCTTGGTCAGTCCCGCCTGGACGGCTGCGATCTGTGGGTCAGCCTGGAACCCTGCCCGATGTGCGCCGCGGCCATCGCCCTGTCCCATATCCGTCGCCTGCATTTCGGCGCCTATGATCCGAAAGGTGGCGGCGTCGATCACGGCCCGCGCATCTTCGACCAGCCGACCTGCCACCATCGGCCCGAGGTGGTGGGCGGATTGGCAGAAGCCGAATGCGCCGCCCTGCTGAAGAATTTCTTCCGCGACCGGCGGTAGAGGGCCTTTATTCAATCCTCATCCGCATAGGGATTGCGGCGTTTGCGCAAGGCGAGACGGATCGGGATGCCGGCCAGGCCAAAGGTGTCGCGCAAGCCGTTGATCAGATAGCGGGTGTAGCTTTCCGGCAGGTCGTCGGCCCGCTGGGTGAATAGGGCGAAGGTCGGCGGCCGCGCCCGCACCTGGGTCATGTAGCGCAGTCGCAGTCGCTTGCCGCCATGGGTCGCCGGCGGTGGATGACGCTCGGTCATGTCGGCCAGCCAACGGTTCAGCTGGCCGGTGGAGATGCGCTGGTTCCAGCGCTTCTCGACATCCACCACGGCATCCATCAGGCGGTCCATGCCGGCCCCCTTGAGCGCCGAAATGGTCACCGTCGGCACTCCCCTGACCTGCGGCAGCGAGGTTTCCAGACGGTCTTCCAGCTTCTTCAGGGCCAGGGCGCGGTTGTCGACGCTGTCCCATTTGTTGATCGCCAGCACCAGGGCGCGGCCTTCGTCGACCACCAGCCGGGCGATGGTCAGGTCCTGTTTGTCGAGAATGGCCGCCGCGTCCATCATCACCACCACCACATTGGCCATGCGGATGGCCTCGATGGTGTTGGAGGTCGACAGCTTCTCCACCGGGTCGTGGATGTTGGCCCGCCGGCGCAGTCCGGCGGTGTCCACCAGGCGGATGACGCGCCCGCCGTAACTCCATTGGCTGGCGATGGCATCGCGGGTCAGCCCGGCCTCCGGTCCGGTCAGCATTCGCTCGTCGCCCAGCAGCTTGTTGACCAGGGTGGATTTGCCGACATTGGGTCGACCGACGATCGCCAGATGCAGGGGGCGGTCGGGGGCCTCCTCATCGACGGGGGCGTCTTCCTCCTCTTCCTCCTCCTTCGCGGGGGCTGCGGTGGCGTCGGCAAAGGGCCGCAGGGCTTCGTAGAGCTCGTCGAAGCCTTCGCCATGCTCGGCCGACAGCGCCACCGGCTCGCCCAGGCCGAGGGAGAAGCTTTCATACATGCCGGGAATGCCCGCCCGGCCTTCACATTTGTTGGCGACCAGGATGACCGGCGTCCCCGACTTGCGCAGGGCACCGGCAAAGACTTCGTCCATGGGGGTGATGCCGGCGCGGGAATCGACGACGAACAGCACCACATCGGCTTCCGCCATGGCCCGGTCGGTCTGGCGGCGCATGCGTCCTTCCATCGAGTCGTCTTTGGCCTCCTCGAGGCCGGCGGTATCGACGATGGTGAAGACCATGTCGGCGATGCCGCCCTCGGCCTCGCGACGGTCGCGGGTCACCCCCGGCTGGTCATGGACCAGCGCCTGGCGCCGCCCGGACAGCCGGTTGAACAGCGTCGATTTCCCGACATTCGGGCGGCCGACGATGGCGACCTTGAAGGTCATCAGCGATAGGCTAACAGGTCGCCGGCCTCGGTGGTGAAAAGCAGCGTGTCCGAGGCAACCACCGGCGGGATGGTGACCCCGTCCGGCAACTCCTCCTCGCTAAGGATGGCGCCGGTATAGGGCGAGACGGACAGGGCCTTGCCGGAGGAGGAGGCAACGATCAGACGGTCGGAGGCCAGCACCGGCCCGGTCCAGACGATGCGGCCTTTCTTGTCTTCCTCGTCGGTCCATTCGGGCAGCGTCGTCACCCAGCGGGCGTGGCCGTTACGGGCGTCGATACAGATCAGTTCCGGACGATTGCTCACCACAAAGATGAAATCGCCGGCGACCCAGGGGGTCTGCACCGAACCGACGGCGCGGTCCCAGAGGCGGCGCCCGGTGCGCAGATCGATGGCGACGAAGACGTCGCTGTTGCCGACGGCATAGACATGCCCGCGATCGACCACCGGCAGTCCGCGGATGTCGGAGAGTTCGGCGACCTGATCGGTGCGGCGGATGCTCGACACCACGTCGCTCCACAGCACCGTGCCGTTCTCGACCCGCAGCGCGAACAACTCGCCCGAGGTATAGGGTGCGAGAACCGTGTTGCCGTCCACCGCCGGGCTGGTGCCGCCCATCAGCGCCGCCGGTTCGGCAATGCCGCTGTGGCGCCATAGTTGATGGCCGTCCTCGGCCGACAGAGCGAGAGTTTCGTTTTCGATGGTGACCACCAGGACCCGGCCGGCCCGCGCCGTCGGGGCGCCGCGCGACGGCGCGGTCAGCGACTTGCGCCACAGCACATGGCCGTCCTTCTCGTCGACCGCCAGCACCTCACCGAAACCGGTGGTGGCGAACAGGCGGCCGTCGTCAAAGGCGATTCCGCCGCCGAAGCTTCCCCCGTCGGCATCCTCGGGTGCCATATCCGATCGCCACAGGCGCTTGCCGTCCTTGAGATCGAAGGCCGAAACCACGGCCTCGGCGTCCATGGCGAACACCTTGCCGCCGGCTACCACCGGCTGGGTCAGGAAGGCGTGGCGTTTGTCGCCGCCGGTGCCGACATCGGCCGTCCACACATGTTCCACCGGGCCGGGCAGTGCCAGGTGATACATGGCATGGGGAGGATATCCGCCGACCTCGGGCCAATCGGCGACATGTTCGGGGGCCGGCAGGACGATCGGTCCGCCGCTGGCATCGATTTCCAGCGACTTGGCCTGGCTCAGGACACTTATGCGTTTTCCCGGAAGGGGAGCCGGCGCGGAATCGCCCAGCCAGCTGTCTCCGCAGGCGGCAAGCATGGTGCAGGCGACAGCGATGGCGGCGAAACGTCGCATCATGGAATTCCTCATTAACCTTTGGTCTTTTCCACTGGAGGAGGGGGCGCCGCCGGTTGGCTGCCCGCCAGCATGTCGACGGCGCGGCTGCGGACCCCCTGCGGGGCTTTGAAGTCGTCGGCAAGCTGTTTGTACAGTTCGGCGGCCCGCTGACGGTCGCCCTTTTTGCCGGCGGCCATGGCCAGGATTTCGGTCGCCGCGTAATGCCAGGGGCGGTCGGCCGCCGCCAGCGGCGCCACCCGGCTTTCAATGAGTGCCGGATCGGCGGTGTCGAGGGTCAGCAGGGCTTCCTTCAGAACCGCCAGGTCACGGAACAGCGACGGCGCGCCCGAGGTGGCGATTTCCTCCCAGGCGGCCACGGCCAGCCCGGAGTCTCCGTCCGCGGCGAGGACTTCGGCCCTGAGGGCGCGGGCGGCGACGGCCAGTCCGGCATGCCCCTCGCTGCCCAATTTGGCCAGAACGTCGAGGCCGGCGCGCTTGTCCCCCTTGGCCAGCATGTCCTGGGCGGCGGCGAACAGGTTCGATTCCTCCTGGCGCAGCCTGGTCTGCCAGCTCCGCCAGCCCTGATACCCGGCAACCACCAGCACCACCGCCAGGGCGGCGCCGATGATCACATTGCCGTAGCGCTTCCACAGACGAACATATTGTTCGTGGCGCAGATCATCATCGACTTCGCGAAGCAGAAGGTCGCCTTCGCTGGGATTTTCGCTGGCGCTCAAGGGTTACGCTCTCCCGGTTTCATCGGACGGCGGCCACCATAGCGCCGGCTGCGTGGCAAGGCAAACACCGCTTCACGCCGCGTCTTCCTCGCGGCGTTGACTCAATGTTAACCCTGTCTCGACTATAGAATAATGTCGTCTCTGTCGCGTCCGGGCAATACCGTCATGAAGCGGGTGGTCATCAGTTTATGCATCGTTGGTCTGCTGGGGGCTTGCAGGCCGACCGAAACCATGGTCGCCGGCGCCGCTCCGGCCTTTCCGACGGTGGCGATCCTCGACATGGCCAGTGTCGTCAACACCCAGAAGACCGTCGACGACCATCTGGTGTCCTGGTTCACCGGCAAGGACTGCTCCACTGTCCGCGCCTCGATGGGCGAGCATTACTGCAAGGATCCGCCGCCGGCGCTGCCGATGGTGCAGCGGACCACCTATTGCTACAAGAGCCTGGCCCTGGTCACCTGCTATGACCAGCCGGTCGAGCGGGATGCGTCGCGCCTGTTCGGCACCAGGGTCGACCAGGTACCGCCCGCCGGGCGTTAAGACAACCCACTGGACGTCCGCCGCCGCTTGTTGAAATATATCCTTAACCGGGATTGGGGCGGTACGGCGGCATGGCTCAGGTGTTACCCATCGGTTCGCGTCGCGCCAAGCCGGCGGCACCGGCGCATTTCGTCCGCGCCGAACTGGTCCGCCTGCTGGCGCTTTATGCCCAGCGTGTCGCCGATGGCGATTGGCGCGATTACGCTATCGATCAGCGGCCGGGGCGGGCCGAGTTTTCGGTCTATCGCCACACCCTTGAAAATCCCCTGTTCACCATTCGCAAATGTACCGACGCCGGCGGCGAGCGCTGGGAGGTGGCCAGCGGACCCAGGAAACTGCATCATGCCGGTTCGCTCGATGAAGTGTTGACCGTCTTTCAGCGGACGCTGCGCGTCGCCCACTGAGGTCAAATCATCGGCGCCAGTTCGTCGGCGAGGCGGGATACCGCTTCCTCCACCTCGGCGGTCAGCCCCGGGCCGCGTCCCAGATCGCCGGCCTCGATCCCCCAGACCTCCAGACGCGACGGCAGGCAGCCCAACACCCGCGCCATCTCGATGGCTTCCGGCAGTCCGAAGCGATGTCCAAGGCAACGGAAGGCGCCGGCCGGCAAAGGCCCGGCCTGGGCGTCGAATCGTCGCAAGGTCCCCGGCGAGGCACCGGAGCGCATGGCATCGATCACCACCACACGCTTGGCGTCATGCCAGGCCTCGATAAGATCGGCGCCGCTGCCCAGCAGGGTCAGTGTCCGGGCCCGTCCGTCGAGCCGGGCCGCCACCGCCGGTCCGGCCCCGTCGTCGCGGCGCCATGGATTGCCAATGCCAATGACCAGGGTGCCGTCCACGGATTGCCACTCGCCTCGGTCAACGGGAAGGGCAAGTTGACCACGGTCGCGGCGTCGGGAAAATCTGCAATCCGGTATAGGCCGATCAGCGGAAACCGCCGCGTACCAGCAGGGCATGGAGGCCGCGCAGCATTTCCTCGCAGCGGCGGGGATCGGTGATGCCTTCGATAAAATGCATTTCGAAATTCGGTTGACGCAATATCGCCACCACCCGCTCCCGGGCCAGGCTTTGCGACCGGCTGGCGGCGGGAAGGACGCGGGCGGCGCAGAATTCCAGCAGCCGGGTGGTGCGATCGCGCAGCGGTGCCGCCGGATCGTCGAGCTTTTCGATGATGCCCTGACGTTTGAGGAAGTCGGCAAGGATGCGGTCGACGGTATCGGTCATCGCCGTCCGCTCGGCTTCGGGCAGGCCTTCGCAGGCGGCGATCAGGTCGTAGAGCCTGGTCAGCCGCAGCATTTTATCCTTGGCCGGCCAACCCGGCGAGGAGAGGGCGTCGATGCTGCGGACGCCCAGCACGGTGCGCAGCACGCCGCAGATCTCCTTCATCACCTCCGGGCCGATGGGGCTGCCCGCCAGGGCGGTCAGATAGGTGACCTGGAACAACGGATTAGGCACCGTCGTCACCACGCCGGCGACGGCCTTCTTGAGTGCCGCCTGGCCGCCTTCCTCCATCATGAAGACATAACGCCGGGTCAGCGCCTCGGCGGTTTCCGCCCCGCCCAGCAGTCCGTCCGAGCGGCACATCCGTTCCGCCACCTCGCGGAAGGATTCCCGCTCGCGGGTCGGTTCACTGCGGTTCAGTGCCTGGCCGCCGCTCAGCTGCTGCAGCAGACGGTGCATCAGCGAGCGGCGGGTCTCGGCCAGCCGACCGTCGGCGATCAGCGGCATGAGGACGTCGATCTGCTCCTTGGCATCGCTCTTCGAGGTGAACCGGCCGTCGCAAAGATCGGCAATGGCGCAGAGCGCCTGGGCCAGATTGCGCTGGTAGCCGAGCACGTCCTGGAGCGCCGTCGGCACCCCGAACAGGTCGGCGATGACGCCGTCGAGCAGCGCCAGCACTTCCGCGCGCTGGGATGGGTTGGTCAGCGACGTCAGGCGCTCGAGCTTGCCCAGCCAGCTGCGGTGCTCCGTCAGCTCCTGCGACAGGACCACCAGGCTATAGAAGTCGACCTCGTCGGGCGGCGCCACGGCTTCGATGCGGTCGATCACCTTGGCGAAATCATTGCCCTTGAGTTTGGGCAGATTGGGGACTTCCTCGACCTTGCGGGCCCGCTGGGTCATTTTGGCGACGGCGCGGTAGATCTCCTCCTTGCGGATCCTGGCGTCTTCACCGGTGGTATTGGCCTGGATGGTGGCGACGCGATCGACGGCTGACGGAAACAGGCTGTCCTCATCCTGAACTTTCTTCAATGCCTTATAGTTGTGCATAAGTTCGGTCGGAGTCAGATAGACCTTTTCGATGTATTTACGAAACAGGCGGTTGACCGTCATCCGGCTGTCAAGCTGGTAATATTCTGCCGTTTTGCGGCAGTAGGGGGCCTCGTCGACCGATGAAATGGCGACTTTCGGTTCGGCGATCTGGCGGGTTTCGGTGTGGATGACGTTTTCCGTCACCGTGCCGTCACTGCGGGTCCAGTTCTTGAGAATGCGAATGCCGGCGCATTGCGGTTTGGCAAAGATGGTTTTCGCCGTTGCCCGGGCGGCGCTTTCGGTTTCGCGAACCTGTTCGGTGACCCAGCGCTCGCTTCGCAGCGTCTGGATTTCGAAACTTGCCCGGCCTCCGGTCATGCGTCCATTCCCATCACCCGCCGTCAAACCCGGTTGATGATCTGGTCCGTTAAATCCCGGATGTTGCGGACGAAAATATTGAGCAGGCCGCGGATGAAGGGATCGGTCTTGCGCAGTTTCATTTCCAGAGCCGCCTCGGTGACGATGATCAGCGTCGACGGTTCGGCGGCCGTCGCCTTGGCCATCCTCGGTTTGTTGTCAACCAGCGCCATTTCGCCGAACACGCCGCCGGTCGGAATATAGCCCAGCACCTTGTCCATGCCTTCGGCGGTTTTCTTGCTGATCTCGACGCGGCCCTGCTCCACCAGATAGGCACATCGACGCCCCATCTCACCTTCCTTGAAGATGACTTCGCCGGGTGCGTAGACCCGTCGATCAAGTACCTCATGCGTTGCCATGTCGATGGTTTCCACTCGGCGGTTAACGTTCTGATTACGACGCTAACACAAAATAGGACGTTGTTCAGCCGCAATGCTGACGCCCCATGACCGTCCCGTCGCCGTTAACTTTCCTGGAATCCATCAGATGGAGACAGCAGATGACGGCACTGATCAGCAATCTTATCGGCATTCAATTGGCTGTGCTCGAAGGGTGGTGGTTCGCGCTGACCATGCTCTGGCAAAGCGGCCGCCATCTCATGGGCGAAAACGCCACCCTGTTGCAGGCCTTAAAACTGTGAGGAAACCGTCAGCAGCCGTGCCAGCAGACGGCGCAGATGGGCCGCGGCCACCGGCTTTTCCACCACCGCCAGGTTTGCCGCCCGCCAGGCCGCCGAGGCCCTGGTCGCCGCCGGGTCGGCGGTGACCAGGATGGCGGGAATCGCCCTGCCGAACAGGCCCCGCAGACGACTGACGGCGCTGATCCCGTCATTGCCGTCCCGCAAACGGAAATCGGCGACGATAACCGCCGGCCGGCTGCGGCGCCGGTTCAGCAGGGCGATGGCGTCGCCGGCGGAGGCGGCGGCGACGACATCGAATTGCCAGGTCTCGAGAAGCATGCGGAAACTGTCGAGGACGATTTCTTCGTCGTCGATCACCACCACCGCCGTCGCGGCAGCGGCACCGGCCGGCGCCGGTGGCGCCAACGGCGCCAGCACCGCGAAGCGAGAGGCGCCGCCGGCGGTCTCCTCGGCCAGCACCGGCAGGCCGGGACAACCCCCGGCCTTGCCGGAGCCGATCGCCTGGTGCCAGGCCAGGGCGGCGCCGCCTCCGGCGCTCCAGATTTCGATGGCCAGCCAGTCGCCATGGCGGCGGCAGCCGATCACCACCCGGCCGTCGCAGGCATGCTCCATGGCATTGTCCAGCCCCAGCCTCACTGTCCGTTCCAGTCGTGCCGGATCGCACAGAACCCAGGCGCCGCAGGCGACCAGCCGGACCGATGGCCCGGACCGGCCGGACCGGCGCAGTGCCTCTGCGGTGACCCGCGGCAGCAATTGTCCGATGCACAGCTCCCTGGTTTCTGTCATGGCCCCTCTGCGGATTGGTCGGCGATCGCGCTGAGATGGCGCCTGGGGTCGCCGGTGTCGCCGGGAGGTCTCCGGAAGAAGCGATGTTGCGCACAACAGGGGGCAAGGCTACCCTATTGGGGCGCTGGGGGAGACCAAGGAGGGTCAAAGTGAAAAATCGCGTCATCGTCAGTATTGCGTTGGCCGGACTTGTCGCCGGTTGCGCCGAGGCGACCACCGGCAGCATGGCCGGATCGACCGCCGGCGATGTGGTGGTGGTTCTGGCCAGCGACAGCATGCTCGGACCAAGCACCGCCGACGCCGCCACCGCCGCCCGCTATTACTGTTCGTCCCGCGGCAAGCTGGCGGCCCTGCAATCGCGCGAGAGGCCCGAGGAAATGCGGCAGTCGGCTTTGCCGGAATACTCGCTGATGACCTATCGCTGTTACGTTCCCGGCAACTGACATGGCTGAGGCGGAGCCGTTTGACCACGGGGTTATCGGCGAATTGCGCGAGCAGATCGGGGCCGAGGCGATGCGGGATATCCTGCGGCGACTGACCAATAACGGCGGGCAGCTGATCCCCGTCATTGTCGATGCCGGTCAGCCCATCGGCGAGCGCTGCGACGCGGCGCACAGCCTGAAAGGCGCCTGCGCGGTGGTCGGCATGAGCCGGATCTCGGCTCTCTGTCAGGCCATTGAAACGGCCTGGCGCGACGGCCTGAACGAACAGGCCGAAAAGCTGGCGGCCGATTTGCCGGCGCGGTTCACCGCCGATCGCCGGCAGCTGGAGACGCTGTTTTAATCGATGAGATCATCCTCGCGGGGTGGATTGTAGATGCCGGCCCGGTTCAGGATCTCCATTGCTTCGCCGGGGACGGCGCGCGCGCCGCGCAAGGCGAAATATCGCTCGGCTTCCGCCTGTGCGCCGACCCGCGCCGATAACGCCGAGGCAATGTACTGGTTAAGGCTCAGCCCGACTTTCTCTGCCTGAGCCGCGGCCTCCGCCTTAAGGTCGTCAGGCAAGCGTAAGGCAAAAACGCTCATTGTCGCATCCTCCTTAGGATCAAGGCCGGCCGTTCAACTGCGATTCCAAAACTTGCCGCGCCCTTTACAATATCCCGAACATTAAAGCTGGCGATGGCATCCGCGGCACCGTTAATCGCTGTTTCAATCACGAAGTCATCGTCCTCATCCGCTGCCAGCGGTCGCCATCGGTAGTCGAACACTACCGGCGAACAAATGCGGGCAAATTCATCAAGTATTTTCCAAATATCCGCCGCTTCTAAGCCGCTTCGCGCCAACGTATTGGGTCTTGTCAGAACAGCCTCATATTCAAGCATAAGCGCGGTGGACAGGAGTGCCTGTGCTTCACCGCGTAATATTCTTAACAAGACCTGCCGTGACGCGCCCGTCGCACTTTCAAGCGCAGCGACCATCACATCAGTATCAACGACGAGACGGAACATGGTGATATTATATGTAGCATCACAAGGGAATGCAAGTTCGTGATGCCGCCGGTGTTCGTGATGCCGCCGGCCGCATCACGGCCTCACCCCTGCCAGCCGCCGCCCAGGGCGCGAAACAGGGCGACCGCCGCCTGGGCGCGGGCCAGCCTGACCTGCACCAGCAGGTCCTCGGCCTGATAGAGGGTCCGTTGGGCGGTGAGCACCGACAGGATATCGGCGGTGCCGGCGCGCAGCTGTCCCTGGGCGATGGTCAGGGCTTCCCTGGCGGTGGCCGCCGCCCTGGCCTGCGCCGCTTCCTGTTCCTTGCCCTGCTCCACCGCCACCAGGGCATTTTCGACATCGACGAAGGCGGTCAGCACCGCCTTGCGATAGCCTTCCAGCAGTTCGTCATAGCGGGCCTGCTTCAGCTCGATGCCGCCTTCCAGGGCGCCGCCGCGGAAAATCTGCTGGGTCAGCGACGCCGCCAGCGAATAGAGGACGCTGGCCGGATCCAGCAGGGTCGACAGTTGATGGCTCTGGGCGCCGCCCTGGGCGGTCAGGGCGACATCGGGGAAGATCGCCGCCTCGGCCGCCTTGATGTCGGCATTGGCGGCTTTCAGCTGCGCCTCGGCCGATTGCACGTCGGGCCGCCGTGCCAGCAGGCCCGACGGCAGGCCGGCGCCGACCTCGGGGATCGTCACCTCGGCCAGGGTCCGCGACGGTGGCGCCACGGCGTCGGGCAACTGGCCGGTGAGGATGGCCATGCTGTTGACGGTCTGGCGCAGTTGCTGGCGCAACGGCGGCATGGCGGCCCGGAGTTCGGCGACCACGCTTTCCTGCTGGGCGATGTCGAGGCCTGCGGCCAGCCCATGGCTGGCGCGGGCGCGCACCGCGTCGAGGGTCGCCTGGGCATTGGCCAGGTTGCGGGCCGCCACCTTGAGGCGCTCGTCCAGCGCCAGCGCCAGGAAATAGCTGTCGGCGAGCTGGGCCTGGACGGTCAGCGCGATGGTCTGTTGGTCGAAGCGGCTAGCCTCGGCGGCGGCCCGCGCCATGTCCTGGGCGTCGGCCAGGCGGCCCCAGAAATCAAGTTCATAGCCGGCGCTCAAGGAGGCGCCGAAACTGTCCTGGCCGACCGGTTTGGAGGCGTTCTTGGGAACCGTCGACAGGCTGCGGCTGCGCGCCGCGCCGGCGGTCGCCTGTACCGACGGCAACAGCGCCGCGCCGGAGATCTTGACCTGGGCTTCGGCCTCGCGCAGGCGGGCCACCGCGGCGCCGAAATCGGGATTGGCCCAGGCCGCCTGTTCCATCAGGGCATTCAGTTCGGGCAAGGCGAACCGCTGCCACCAGTCGCGCTGCGGCCAGTCGTTGCCGGCGCCCGGTTGCTTCCATGCGGCCGGGGTCGGCAGCTCGGGATGCCGATAGTCGGGTCCGACGCTGCAGCCGCTGAGGGCGAGAACAAACGCGGCAAAGAGAAAAATCGATCTTTGCATGCCTGGAGAGGGATTGGTTGTGGTTGCACTTTGCGTCAAAACATGCGAGCCCGTTGCGGAATAAGAAAGGATTATTTTTGTGCGCCGGTCAAAAAGCCTTTTCCTTTTGATTGTATTGATTGCCGGGGTTGTCGCCTGGTGGCTCTGGCGCCCGGTTGCGCCGCCGCCGACGGCGGCCAAAGGGGCGCCGGTGCCGGTGGTGCTGGCCCAGGCGGCGCGCCATGACCTGGCGGTCCATCTGCAGGGGCTGGCCACCGTGCAGGCCTTCAACACCGTTACCATCCGC
Organism: Rhodospirillaceae bacterium; assembly: GCA_013349665.1. GTDB lineage: Bacteria > Pseudomonadota > Alphaproteobacteria > Rhodospirillales > Magnetospirillaceae > DUZF01. The sequence continues at coordinate 14,943 of DUZF01000011.1, forward strand.
GCCCAGGTGGACGGACAGCTGCAGAAGATCGCCTTCCGCGAGGGCCAGGAGCTGCACCGCGGCGACCTGCTGGCGGAGATCGATCCCCGCGCCTTCCAGGCGGCGTTGGATCAGGCGCTGGCCAAGAAGGCCCAGGACGAGGCGCAACTGGCCAATGCCCGCAACGACCTGCAGCGCTATCGCGGTCTGGTCGAGCAGAACTATGTCGCCCGCCAGCAGCTGGACAGCACCCAGGCCCAGGTCAACCAGCTGCAGGCGGCGGTGCTGGGGGACCAGGCCTCGATCGAAGCCGCCCGGGTCAATCTCGGCTATACCGCCATCCGCTCGCCCATCGACGGCCGGGCCGGCATCCGTCAGGTCGATGTCGGCAATATCGTCAAGGCCAGCGAGGCCGCCGGTATCGTCGTCATCACCCAGACGCATCCGATCTCCCTGGTCTTCACCCTGCCCGAGGAACACCTTCAGCGCATCGTCGCGGCGATGCGGGCCGGGCCCCTGGCGGTGACGGCGCTCAGCCGCGACGGCAAGGACCAGCTCGACCAGGGCGTGCTGGAGCTGATCGACAACCAGATCGACACCGCCACCGGCACCATCCGCCTGAAGGCCACCATGCCCAATCAGCAGGGCCGGTTGTGGCCCGGCCAGTTCGTCAACGCCCAGCTGGCGGTGGAGACCCTGCTGCAGGCAGTGGTGGTGCCGGCCGCCGCCATCCAGCGCGGACCCCAGGGCAGCTTCGTCTATGCCGTCGGCGCCGAGGATGCGGTGGAGGTGCGGCCGGTGACCACCGGCGAGATCAGCGAAGGCCAGGCGGTCATCGCCACCGGCCTCGGCGAGGGCGAGAAGGTGGTGGTCGAGGGCCAATACCGTCTGCAGGCGGGCAGCCGCGTCGCGCCCCGGCCATGAGCATTTCGGCACTCTTCATCCGCCGGCCGATCGCCACCACCTTGCTGATGGCGGCGATCCTGCTGGCCGGCATGGTCGCCTATCCCCTGCTGCCGGTGGCCAAGCTGCCGCAGGTCGACTTTCCCACCATCGTCGTCAGCACCTCGCTGCCGGGGGCGGATCCGCAGACCATGGCATCTTCGGTGACGACGCCGCTGGAGCGGCAGTTCTCGCAGATCTCCGGGGTCAGCCAGTTGACCTCGGCCAGCGTGCTGGGCAGTTCCAACATCACCATCCAGTTCGACCTCGACCGCAATATCGACGCTGCCGCCGGCGATGTGCAGGCGGCGATCAATGCCGCCAGCGGCCAATTGCCGAAAATTCTTCCCAGCCCGCCCACCTACCGCAAGGTCAATCCCGCCGATGCGCCGATCCTGATCCTCAGCGTGTCGTCGGAGACCCTGCCGCTGATCGCCGTCGACGATTTCGCCGATACCGTCGTCGCCCAGCAGATCAGCCGCATCCCCGGGGTCGGCCAGGTCAGCCTGGGCGGCGAGCAGAAGCCGGCGGTGCGCATTCAGGTCGACCCGGGCAAGGTGGCCTCGCTGGGACTCAGTCTGGAGGAGTTGCGCGGCACCATCGCCAGCGTGACGGTGGACGCGCCCAAGGGCAGCATCGACGGCGCCACCCGTAATTTCACCATTTTCGCCAATGATCAGCTGGTCAGCGCCGCCCCGTGGAACGATGCCGTCATTGCCTACAAGAACGGGGCGCCGGTGCGGGTGAAGGACATCGGCCAAGCCGTCGACGGGCCGGAGAATGTCCGCCTCGCCGCCTGGCCGAACGGCAAGCCGGGGGTGTTCCTGGTGGTCTACAAGCTGCCGGGGGCCAATGTCATCGACACCGTCGAACGGGTGAAGGCCCGGCTGCCGCTGCTGCAGGCGTCGATTCCGCCGGCGGTCAGGGTGCAGATCCTGATCGACCGCACGCAGACCATCCGCGCCTCGGTGGCCGATGTGCAGAAGACCCTGCTGATCACCGTCGGCCTGGTGGTGCTGGTGATCTTCGCCTTCCTGCGCAATCTGTGGGCGACGGTGATCCCCGGGGTGGCGGTGCCTTTGTCGCTGCTGGGCACCGCCGGGCTGATGTATGTCGCCGGCTACAGCCTCGACAATCTGTCGCTGATGGCGCTGACCATTTCGGTCGGCTTCGTGGTCGACGATTCCATCGTCATGCTGGAGAACATCTATCGCCATCTCGAAGACGGGCTGCCGCCGATGGAGGCGGCGCTCAAAGGCGCCGGCGAGGTGGCCTTCACCGTGGTCTCCATCAGCGTTTCGCTGGTCGCCGTGTTCATCCCCATCCTGCTGATGGGCGGCATTGTCGGGCGGCTGCTGCGGGAATTCGCCATGACGGTGTCGATGACCATCCTGGTGTCGCTGATCGTCGCTTTGACCCTGGCGCCGATGATGTGCGCCCGGGTGCTGAAGGATGAGCACCGGACCCGCCATGGTCGCCTGTATCTGGCCTTCGAACATGGCTTCGAGGCCCTGCTGAACGGCTATACCAAAGGCCTCGACCTGGTGCTGCGCCACCAGCGGCTGACCCTGCTGTCCTTCCTCGTCACCCTCGGGGTGACGGTGGCGCTGTTCATCGCCATCCCCAAGGGGTTCTTTCCCCAGCAGGACACCGGCGTGCTGTTCGGCATCTCGGAGGCCGCCCAGGACACCTCCTTCGCGGCGATGAAGGAGCGCCAGCAGGCGTTGGGCAAAATCGTCCAGGCCGATCCCGACATCGAGTCCTACGCCTCGGCGGTCGGCGCCGGCGGTGGTCAGACGCTGAACACCGGGCGTTTCTTCGTCGGCCTCAAACCCTGGGAGGAGCGCAGCGCCACCGCCCAGCAGATCATCGCCCGGCTGCGCGCCGCCGTCGCCAAAGTGCCGGGGATCGTGCTGTACATGCAGGTGCCCCAGGACCTCAATGTCGGCGGCCTGCTGTCACGCACCCAGTTCCAATACGCCCTGCAGGATGCCGACCTCGAAGAGCTGAACAGCTGGGCGCCGAAAATGCTGGCGCGGATGAAGTCGCTGCCGCAGCTGCAGGACGTCGCCACCGACCAGCAGAATGCCGGCGCCACCCTGACGCTGGCCATCGACCGTGACCAGGCGTCGCGCTTCGGCATCGAGCCGCAGGTCATCGACGACACCCTCTACGACGCCTTCGGCCAGAGGCAGGTGGCGCAGTATTTTACCCAGCTCAACAGTTATCACGTGGTGATGGAGGTGCTGCCCGAGATGCAGGGCCATCCGTCGACGCTGGATAAGATCTATATCCGCTCGCCGCTGACCGGCCAGCAGGTGCCGCTGTCCACCTTCGTTCACTATTCCACGGCGCCGACGGCGCTGCTGTCGGTCAACCATCAGGGGCAGTTTCCGGCGGCGACTTTGTCCTTCAACCTCGCCCCCGGGGTGGCGCTGGGCGAGGCGGTGGACGCCATCCGTCAGGCCGAGGCCGAGATGGGCAAGCCGGCCACCCTGGTGGGCAGTTTCCAGGGCACCGCCCAGGCCTTTCAGGCCTCGCTGGCCAGCCAGCCGCTGCTGATCCTGGCGGCGCTGGTGACTGTCTACATCATCCTCGGCATTCTGTACGAAAGCTTCATCCATCCGCTGACCATCATTTCCACCCTGCCCTCGGCCGGCGCCGGCGCCCTGCTGTTTCTCATGCTGTTCGGCAAGGATCTGACCGTGATCGGCATCATCGGCATGCTGCTGCTGATCGGCATCGTCAAGAAGAACGGCATCATGATGGTCGACTTCGCCATCAACGCCCAACGCCGCCAGGGGATGGCGGCCCATGAGGCGATCCGTCAGGCCTGCCTGTTGCGTTTCCGGCCGATCATGATGACCACTTTCGCCGCCATGCTGGGCGGCCTGCCGCTGATGCTGGGCACCGGCAGCGGTTCCGAGCTGCGCCAGCCGTTGGGCATCGCCATGGTCGGCGGCCTGGCGGTCAGCCAGGCGCTGACCCTGTTCACCACGCCGGTGATCTATCTGTTCTTCGAGCGGCTGAAGGCAAGGAGCCTGTCCCCGTAATCACGCGTCCTTCCCGCTGACCCCGGCCTCGGCGAAAGTGGCCATGCCGTTGTGGCAGGCGATGGCGGCGCGCGCCAGGGCAACCGCCAGAGCGGCGCCCGAGCCCTCGCCGAGGCGCATGTCGAGATCGAGCAGCGGGCGCTTGTTCAGCCGCTCGAGCAGGCGGCGGTGCCCCGGCTCCACCGAGGCATGGCCGACCAGGCAATGGTCCAGCGCCCCCGGCTGCGCCGCTTCGAGGATGGCGGCGGCGGCGGTGCAGACATAGCCGTCCAGCATCACCGGGATCCGCCGCAGCCTGGCGGCCAGCACCGCGCCGGCGATGGCCGCCAGTTCGCGGCCGCCCAGCGCCGCCAGAAGCGCCACCGGGTCGAGGCCGCCATTGGCGGCGACGGCTTTCGCCACCGCCTTGACCTTGAGGTCGAGATGCAGGTCGTCGACGCCGGTGCCGCGCCCGGTCCAGTCCGCCGCCTGGCCGCCGAACAGGGCATGGCTGAGGGCCGCCGCCGGGGTGGTGTTGCCGATCCCCATTTCGCCCAGCACCAGAAGATCGGTACCGGGCTGTGCCGCCTTAGCGCCGATGGCCATCGCCGACAGGCATTGGGCCTCGCTCATCGCCGGGCCGCGGGTGAAATCGGCGGTCGGCTGGTCGAGATCCAGCGCATCCACCGCCAGTTCGATGCCGAAGGCGCGGCACAGCTGGTTGATGGCCGCCCCGCCATGGCGGAAATTCAGCACCATCTGCTCGGTCACCGCCGGCGGATAGGCCGACACGCCCAGCGCGGCGACGCCGTGATTGCCGGCGAACACATGCGCCCGCACCCTCTCGAGGCGCGGCGGATGGCGGCCCTGCCAGGCCGCCAGATGATGGGCAATCTCCTCCAGCCGGCCCAGGGACCCGGGCGGCTTGGTCAGTTGCGGTTCGCGCAGACGGGCGGCGGCCAGGGCGTCGCTGTCGGCCGGCGGCAGCGCCGCCAGCATGGCCCGGATGCCGGCAAACGAACGAAAGGCGACATCCGTCATCAGGAGCTCCTGCCAAGGTCTGGAAAGTCGCACCTTCTGACACGAAATGGGGGGTAGGTGAAGCTTTCTTGACAGCGCCTCGCAAAAACTGCCAGCATCGGACCGTTCCAAGGGGTGCCCCGGCAAGGGGCTGAGAAACCGATGGGCCGGCAACAGACGGCGGCGCGGAGACTCTTCGAACCTGATCCGGGTCATTCCGGCGTAGGGACAGGAACCGGCGACAGTGACGTCTCGCCCCCGCTCCCTGCCGGTTACCCAGCTAGGGAGTATTACGTCGATGCCTGATTCCCATTCCGCCGACCTTTTCGCCGTTACCACGGGCGCGTTGCCGTCATCCCGCAAGGTGCATGTCGGCGGTGTTCTCCACCCCGAAATCAGGGTCGCCATGCGGGAAATCGACCTTACCCCCGGTTGCGGCGAGGCGCCGCTGCCCGTTTACGATCCGTCCGGCCCCTATACCGATCCGGCCGCCGCCATCGACATCCGCAAGGGCTTGCCGGCCTTGCGCCAGTCCTGGATCCTGGCCCGCGGCGATGTCGAGGCCTATGACGGCCGTCCGGTACGCCCCGAGGACAACGGCCTGGATGCCGGGCAGGGCCTCACCGTCCCGGAATTCGATCGTGCCGGCCGCCGGCCGCTGAAAGCCCGTGACGGCCTGGCGGTGAGCCAACTGGCCTATGCGCGGGCCGGCCTCATCACCCCGGAAATGGAATATGTGGCGATCCGCGAAAATCTCGGGCGCCGCCAGGCGGCCGGCCTCGCCGCCGACGGCGAATCCTTCGGCGCCGCCATTCCCGATTTCGTCACCCCTGAGTTCGTCCGCGACGAGATCGCCCGCGGCCGCGCCATCATTCCCGCCAATATCAATCACCCGGAAGCCGAGCCGATGATCATCGGCCGCAATTTCCTGGTCAAGATCAACGCCAATATCGGCAATTCGATCATCTCCTCGTCGGTCGCCGAAGAGGTCGACAAGCTGGTCTGGGGCATCCGCTGGGGCGCCGACACGGTGATGGACCTGTCCACCGGCAAGAACATCCACACCATCCGCGAATGGATCATCCGCAATGCCCCGGTGCCCATCGGCACGGTGCCGATCTACCAGGCGCTGGAGAAGGTCGGCGGCATCGCCGAGGAACTGACCTGGGAGATCTTCCGCGACACCCTGATCGAACAGGCCGAGCAGGGGGTGGACTATTTCACCATCCATGCCGGACTGCGCCTCGCCCATGTGCCGCTGACCGCCAGACGGGTCACCGGCATCGTCTCGCGCGGCGGCTCGATCATGGCCAAATGGTGTCTGGCCCATCACCGCGAGAACTTCCTCTACGAGCATTTCGAGGACATCTGCCAGATCATGCGGGCCTATGACATCGCCTTCTCGCTGGGCGACGGCCTGCGTCCGGGGTCCAATGCCGACGCCAATGACGCCGCCCAGTTCGCCGAGCTGGAGACCCTGGGCGAGCTGACCAAGATCGCCTGGCGCTACGACGCCCAGACCATCATCGAAGGTCCCGGCCATGTGCCGATGCACAAGATCAAGCTGAACATGGACAAGCAGCTGGCCGCCTGCGGCGAGGCGCCGTTCTACACCCTGGGGCCGCTGACCACCGACATCGCCCCGGGTTACGACCACATCACCTCGGCCATCGGCGCCGCCATGATCGGCTGGTACGGCACCGCCATGCTCTGCTACGTGACGCCGAAGGAACATCTCGGCCTGCCCGACCGCGACGACGTCAAGGTCGGCGTCGTCAGCTACAAGATCGCCGCCCATGCCGCCGATCTGGCCAAGGGCCATCCGGCGGCGCGCCTGCGCGATGACGCGCTCAGCCGGGCGCGGTTCGAATTTCGCTGGAAGGATCAGTTCAACCTGTCGCTGGATCCCGACACCGCCCAGAAGTTCCACGACCTGACGATGCCGGCGGAAGGGGCCAAACTGGCGCATTTCTGTTCGATGTGCGGGCCGAAATTCTGCGCCATGAAGATCTCGCAGGAGGTCCGTGACGAGGCGGTCAAGGGCATGGCCGAAAAATCGGCCGAATTCCGTGCCGCCGGGTCGGAGATCTATCTGCATTCGGCCGGCGCTGCCGAAAGTTGAAACCCGTCACCGGTTTATTTTGCGCATCCTGCGTCAAATATGACGCAGGATGTGATGGCCGACACAATCAAGTCATGGCAATTCGCAGTATGGTTTTTCAGCAATATTTTCCTCCCGGTCGGTAAACGGGCAATCAAGGATAGGGGAAGATAAGATGTTGTATCCATATGCGGAATACGAATGCTTCAAGGCGAAGGTGACCGAGAAAATACGGCAGCTGCGGTCTTCCGAATCCGGGGCCACGGCGATCGAATACGGACTTATCGCGGCGCTGATCGCAGTCGTCGTCATCGGCGCGATCACCGCCATCGGCACCAGCCTGAACTCCAAGTTTAATTCTGTGGCCAATAACCTGCACTGACCAACCAAGGGATGTTGAGACGTGAAGGCATGAAGGAAAGCGGAAGAACAAGATTTTTTCTTCTTCGAAGTCTTTCCTGCCTTCGCGTTGAAACCAACCGCATCAGTCTCTTCTGGCGCTTAGTGAAGCTTGGCTTCGTCGAAAACGGCATCAAGTGTCGTCGCGTCAACCGCCCGATCGAACCAGCGATCCAGCATCACCAGATCCGCGGCGGCCACCAGGGACCGTGTGGCATTGGGGACAGGACCAAACCGCCGCGCAAGGAGATGCAGTAGGGCCTCAGCCTTACCCTCAGCCTTGCCCTCAGCCTTGCCCTCAGCCTTACCTTCAGCCTTACCTTCAGCCTTACCCTCAGCCTTCCACTGTTCAGCCGCAATCGACATGATCCGCTCCTCCTGCCCCGGCACGATTTCCGCCAGCACCTGGCGTAATATACCGGCCTCAACCTCGTTCGGTTCGCCAAGAATGTAGCGCACCATGGCCACCAAATCATCAATCCCCAAAGCCAGAGCCGCGCGCCCCAAATCCCGCAGCGTCTGGTGAATGTCGCCGTCCCGCCAGCCGTGTTTAAGGATCAGAAACCCGACCCGCAGGATCTCCTGACGTGACAACCGTCCATCATCGATGCGCCCGAGATCGACCAGAGTATAGCGCAAATCGGTCAGCCAAGGGCGCAACTCTTCCCCGGCGTCGGTGGCCTCGGCCAGGGACAGCGGGATCTTCCAGGCGGCGCCTCCGTTATAGACCACCATGGAAAGCACCGCCGGCAAGGGCAACAGGGATCCTTTGGTGTCGCGGCCTTCACGGTGGTCCCACTGTTGCAGGATCTGGGTTGTGTAGCCCAGCAGTTGCAGTCCGACCCGAGGATCCGGGACCGATTTATGTTCGATGACGACGTGAATCAAGACCGGACGATTGCCGTTCATGCGCGCCCGATACAGTCGATCTGTTCGGTATTCGGCCAATTCCTTGGGAATGAAGGATCCGGCCATCAGGTCCGGCGGTTCGTCGGTGAGCAGGGCGGCGACCTCCGCCGGTAGCTGTTCCTTCAGCAGGGTTCCGGCCGCCCCGGGCTTGTCGAGCAGGCGTTTGAAAAACTGGTCGTGTCGGTGGATCAATCGGTTTGCCATGGCGTAGAGCTACCATGGATAGCAAATTTTGTCATCAACACAATCATTACACGACATATTTCATCCGCTGGCAGGTACTTCAGCAGAGTATTTCTGTTGATTGCCTAGATAAAGTAAGTGAAACGATTGGCTCTATACGTGACAGGTTAGGTCGGCTTAAGATTTCCCAAAAAGGCGAAACTCGCATCCTGGGGGATCAAAAAATGAAGGCGATTTTTGCCTTAAGTCTTGTGTCTGCTTGCATTGTCGGTGGTCTTGCGTCGACGGCGAATGCCGCCTGTCCTGAAGGAAAGTCGCAATATCCTGAATTTGGCAATGCCTGTATGACAGCGGTCCAGGCGCAGGCGGCAAAGGTGCAGGCCGCCCAGGCGGAGGCCGCGGTAAAGCAGGCTCAGGAGCGGTTGCAGGCGGCGCAGAAAACCTTGGAGGCCATGGCCGGCCAGGTGAAGTCGGCACAGCTCCGCGCCAACCAGGCCATGCAGGCCCAGGCGACGCCGGCGGAGCAGGCGCAGCTGCAGACGGATCTGACCGCCGCCCAAACCCAGGTGCAGGTGGCGCAGGCGGCAATGTCGCAGGCCCAGGCGCAGGCTCAGGCGGCCCAAGGAACCCTGTCGCAGGCCCTGGCGGCGTTGGCGCAGGCGCAGGCCCAGGCGCAGACGGCCCAGGCGAAGTCGGGGCAGACCCAGGCGCAGCTGCATTCCGCCGGAACCACCTACCAGGCCGCCCAGGCCACCCAGGCGAAAGTGCAGGCAAAGGTTCAGGACGTCGGGATCAGGGCACAGGAAGTGCGGGCCAGCCAGGCTCAGCTGGCCCAGGCCCAGTCGCAGCTGCAGGCCGCCCAGGGGGCGCTGTCATTGGCGCAGGCCCAGGTCACGCAGGCGACCCAGGCGAAGGCAGCGATGGAAAGCCAACGCCTGTCGCAATCACGTTAGGAACTCGGTTTCTACCCCTTGGCCTCGCGGCGCCGGGCATGCAGGATCGGCTCGGTGTAGCCGCTGGGCTGCGACAGCCCCTTGAACACCAGGTCGCGGGCGGCCTGGAAGGCGATGCTGGCATCGAAATCGGCGGCCATCGGGCGATAGGCCGGATCACCGGCGTTCTGCTGGTCGACCACCGCCGCCATGCGTTTCAGGGTCGCCGTCACCTGGTCGGCGGTGCAGATCCCGTGATGCAGCCAGTTGGCCATGTGCTGGCTGGAGATGCGCAGCGTGGCGCGGTCCTCCATCAGCCCGATATCGTGGATATCCGGCACCTTGGAACAGCCTACCCCCTGGTCGATCCAGCGCACCACATAGCCGAGGATGCCCTGGGCGTTGTTGTCCAGTTCCTGCTGGATCTCGGCCTCCGACCAGTTGGGACGATCGGCCAGCGGAATGGTCAGCAGGGCGTCGAGGCTGGCGCGGCTGCGTGACATCAGCGCCTCCTGGCGGGCGGCCACATCCACCTGGTGGTAATGCAGGGCATGCAGCGTCGCCGCCGTCGGCGACGGCACCCAGGCGGTATTGGCGCCGGCTTGCGGATGGGCGGCCTTGGTTGCCAGCATATCGGCCATGCGGTCGGGCATCGCCCACATGCCCTTGCCGATCTGGGCGCGGCCGCGCAGGCCGCAGGCCAGACCGATATCGACATTCCAGTCCTCATAGGCCTTGATCCAGGCCGAGGACTTCATGTCGCCCTTGCGGATCATCGGACCGGCCTGCATCGAGGTATGCATCTCGTCGCCGGTGCGGTCGAGGAAGCCGGTGTTGATGAACACCACCCGGTCCGCCGCGGCGCGGATGCATTCCTTGAGATTGACCGAGGTGCGCCGTTCCTCGTCCATGATGCCCATCTTGATGGTGAAGGGCGGCAGGCCGAGGATCCCCTCGATCCGGCCGAACAGTTCGTTGGCGAAGGCCACCTCGTCGGGGCCGTGCATCTTCGGCTTGACGATGTAGATGGCGCCGGCGCGGCTGTTGGCGCGCCTTGCCTTGACGTCATGCAGCGAGATCAGGGCGGTGAACAGGCCGTCGAGGATGCCCTCGGGGGCCGGATTGCCGTCCTTCACCCGCACCGCGTCGGTGGTCATCAGATGGCCGACATTGCGGATCAGCAGCAGGCTGCGGCCGGGCAGCACCAGGCGTCCGCCGTCCGCCGCGGTATAGACGCGGTCGGCGTTGAGGCGCCGGCGAACGCTGCGTCCGCCCTTGGGAAAATCGGCCTCCAGATCGCCCTTCATCAGGCCCAGCCAATTGCGCAGGGCGGCGGCCATGTCCTCGGCGTCCACCACCGCCACCGAATCCTCGAGATCGACGATGGTGGTGACGGCGCTTTCCAGCACCAGGTCGCAGATGCCGGCGGGGTCGTCGCGGCCGATGGGATGGCTGCGGTCGATATGGATTTCCACATGCAGGCCGTGATGGACCAGCAGCAGTACCGTCGGTGCCGCCGCCTCGCCCTGGAACCCGGCGAACCGTTCCGGCTGGGCCAGCCCGACCTCGCCGGCCAGCAGGCGGCCGTCGACCACCCGGTAATTGGTGGCCTGGCGGTGCGAGCCGGCGGCCAAAGGCGCCATGGAGTCGAGAAAGCCGCGGGCGAAGTCGATGACTTTGGCGCCGCGCACCGGGTTGTAGCCGGTGCCTTTGACGGCGCCGTCGTCCTCGGGCAAGGCGTCGGTGCCGTAGAGCGCATCATAGAGGCTGCCCCAGCGGGCATTGGCGGCATTCAGCGCATAGCGGGCATTGGTCACCGGCACCACCAGCTGCGGTCCGGCGATGGTGGCGATCTCCGGGTCGACGCCCTCGGTGCGGATGCTGAAGGCGCCGCCTTCCGGCAGCAGATAGCCGATGTCGCCGAGGAACGCCTTGTAGGCGGCGGCGTCGAAGACCTTGCCGCGGCGCTCGGCATGCCAGCTGTCGATGGCCGCCTGCAGCTGGTCGCGCCTGGCCAGCAGGGCGCGGTTGCGCGGCGCCAGGTCGTTGAGCATGGTTTCCAGGCCGGACCACAAGGCCGCCGGGCTGATGCCGGTACCGGGAAGGACCTCATCGGTGATGAAGGCATGAAGCGGTGCCGCGATTTGCAGCCCGCCTTCGATTACTGTTTCCGTCACCGCAGATCCTCCCTGTTTTTATCAAACCCCGCCAAGACATATTGCAATTCGTCGTGTTAGCCTCAAGTAAAAATACCAGAGGAGGACGCAATGCAGATGCCCGCGCCGGATCCGGCGGTCCTGGCCGGCCGCGCCAGGCTGATATCCGGCTTGCGCGCCATCCTGCCGGGCGAGGGCGTGATCGACGATGCGCGCGCGCTGGCGGTCTACGAAAGCGACGGCCTGACCGCCTACCGGCAGCCGCCGCTGGCGGTGGCGCTGCCCGAGGATACCGCCCAGGTGGCCGCCATCCTGCGCCTCTGTCGCGACCTCAAGGTGAAGGTGGTGCCGCGCGGCGCCGGCACCTCGCTGTCGGGGGGCGCCCTGCCGCTGGCCGACGGCATCGTGCTGGGCATGGCCCGCTTCAACCGCATCCTCGACATCGATCCGCTCAATCGCACGGCGACGGTGCAGCCGGGGGTGACCAATCACGCCATCAGCCAGGCGGTGGCGCATCTCGGCTTTTATTATGCCCCCGATCCGTCCAGCCAGATCGCCTGCACCATCGGCGGCAATGTCGCCGAGAATTCCGGCGGCGTGCATTGCCTGAAATACGGCATGACGGCGCATAACGTGCTGGGCGTCGAGATGGTCACCATCGACGGCGAGGTGCTGCGCATCGGCGGCGGCGCCCTGGATCCGCCGGGCTATGACCTGCTGGGGGTGGTGATCGGTTCCGAGGGCATGCTGGGGGTGGTCACCGAGGTCACCGTCCGCCTGTTGCCGCGGCCGGAGACGGCGCGCGCCCTGCTGCTCGGCTTCGCCTCCAGCGAGGCGGCGGCGGAGACGGTGGCGGCGGTGATCGGCGACGGCATCATCCCGGCCGGCATGGAGATGATGGACCGGCCGGCCATCCACGCCGCCGAGGATTTCGTCCATGCCGGCTATCCCCTGGACGCCGAGGCGCTGCTGATCGTCGAACTGGACGGTCCGGCGGCCGAGGTCGACCATCTGGTCGGTCGTGTCGAGGCGATCGCCCGCGCCGCCGGCGCCACCTCGCTGGCCGCCAGCACCAGCGAGGAACAGCGCCTCGCCTTCTGGGCCGGGCGCAAGGCGGCGTTTCCGGCGGTCGGCCGCATCGCGCCGGACTATTACTGCATGGACGGCACCATCCCGCGCCGCGCCCTGCCCGAAATTCTCGCCACCATCCGCGACCTGTCGGCGACATACGGCCTTGGCGTCGCCAATGTCTTCCATGCCGGCGACGGCAATCTGCATCCGCTGATCCTTTACGACGCCAACCAGCCGGGCCAGCTGGAGGCGGCGGAAGCCTTCGGCGCCGACATCCTCAGGGCCTGCGTGCGGGTGGGCGGCGTGCTCACCGGCGAACACGGGGTCGGCGTCGAAAAGCGCGAGCTGATGCCCGAGCAGTTCACC
>DUZF01000012.1 GCA_013349665.1 Rhodospirillaceae bacterium
CTCGCCGAGGGGGCGCAGCTGGGTGTAATTGGCCAGCAGCAGGCGGGCCTTGGTGACATTGAAGCTGCTGTCGCTTTCAAAGCACCAGGCATTCAGGCAGACGGCGATGTCATAGGCGAGAAAATCGGTGCAGGCGAAGTAGAAATCGATCAAACCCGACACCTGGTCGCCGAGGAAAAAAACATTATCGGGGAAAAGATCGGCATGAACGATGCCGGTCGGCAGGCCGGTCGGCCAGGCGGCTTCCAGATGATCGAGTTCTCCGGCGATGAAATCCGCCAGCCCGGCCTTGACTTCGTCGGCCCTATTGCGCTCGCTGGTGAACAGCGGCCGCCAGCCGGCCAGGCCGAAATTGTTGGGCCGCCTGCCGGGGAAGCTCAGGCCCTTCAGATGCATGTCGGCCATCGCCCGGCCCAGCGAGGCGCAATGCCGGGCGGTGACGCGGCGCGGCCACAGGCCCTGCAGAAAGCTGATCACCGCCGCCGGCCGGCCGCAGAGCTGGCGCAGGCTGAGGCCGTCGCGGCCGCGCAACGGTGTCGGACAGGCCAGTCCAAGCCCCGCCAGATGGTCCATCAGGGAAATGAAAAACGGCAGATCCCGAGGATCGACGCGTTTTTCGTAGAGGGTGAGAATATAGGTTCCGCAGGTGGTCTGCAGAAGATAGTTGGTGTTTTCGACCCCTTCGGCGATGCCCTTGCAGCCCAGCACGGTTCCGATGTCGTAACCGGCGATGAAGGCTTCCAGATCTTCGTCCGATACTTCGGTGTATACGGCCATGTCACCCGCTCATGAAATGACGGAACGGGCGCTTGTCTGCCGTCCTCCGCTTCTCTAAAGTCGCCAGCAATAGCAGAATTGAACCGAAGGCAAAAGGTGGACACATGAGCGACCCCCTGGGCATCAGAAAACAGCTGTTCGCCATCGCGACGCGGGCGGGCACGAATTCATGAGAGTCTTCAGAACCCTGTTGCTTCTTGCCGTCCTGCCGCTGGCCGCCTGCGGCGCCCTCGACACCAAGGACCTGCCGCCCTGCCCGCGGGTTTCGGTGCTGGCCGACGCGTCGAAAATGACCCGCTTCAAGCCCGGCGAGGGCCGCGATCTCACCGATGTCGAATTGCAGGCCGAATTTCTCAGCTATCGCGGCAGCTGCGCCTACGACCCCGAGAAGAAGGTGATCACGCTGACGCTGTCGGTCGGCATCGGCCTCGCGCGCGGACCGGCGGCCAAGGGGCGCGTGCAGTCGCTGGCCTATTTCATCGCCATCCCGGCCTTCTATCCCGATCCCAAGGGCCGTTCGGAGCTTCCGGTGACCGTCGAGTTTCCGGAAAAGTCCGATCGCGTGCGCTACACCGACGACGAGGTGGAGGTCTCCATTCCCATCGCCAACCTGAAGGACCTGGGCAAATACGAGGTCTTCCTCGGTCTGCAGCTGGATCGCGCGGCGCTCGACTACAATCGCCGCCAAGTTAACCCGCGGTAGTGAGGTGGCTGAACAGCCGCCGCCGGATCAGGACGACGGGCCGTCACCGGTGACCATGTTGCTGGTGGCGGTGCTGCTGGTCGCCGGCGGCTATCTGCTGTCGGTCAAGCTGGCGGAAATGAACCGTCTGCAGGAATGCGTGATGTCGGGTCGTACCAACTGCGCGCCGGTTGCCACTCCCTCGCCGGGTGGTTAGACTGGCGGCAAATCATGTCCAAGGAGGTCTGTCGGTGAGTGCCGGACCAATCGAGCTGGCGACGACGCCACTGGACTCCCTGCATCGCCAACTGGGCGCCAGAATGGTGCCGTTTGCCGGCTATTCGATGCCGGTGCAATACCCCGATGGGGTCCTCGCCGAACATCGCCACACCCGCGCCGCCGCCGGACTTTTCGACGTCTCCCATATGGGACAGGTGATCCTGCGCGGCGCCGATCGCGTCGGCGCCCTGGAAAGCCTGGTGCCGGGCGACATCCGCGGACTGCCGGTGGGCCGCATCCGCTACACCCTGTTCACCAACGGCGAGGGCGGCATCCTTGACGACCTGATGGTCACCAATGCCGGCGATCACCTGTTCCTGGTGGTCAATGCCGCCTGCAAGGAGGCCGACATCGCCCATCTGCGGAGCGCCCTCGGCGATGCCGTCAGGCCGTTGCCCGACCGCGCGCTGCTTGCCCTGCAGGGGCCGTTGGCGGCCCAGGTCCTGGCCCGTCTGGCGCCGGAGGCGGCGGAGATGGCGTTCATGAGCTGGCGCCGGCTGGAGGTGGCGGGCATCGTCTGCTGGGCCAGCCGCTCCGGCTATACCGGCGAGGACGGCTTCGAGATTTCGGTACCGGCCGACCTGGCCGAGCGCCTGGCGCGCCGCCTGCTGGACGAGCCTGAGGTGAAGCCCATCGGCCTCGGCGCCCGCGATACCCTGCGCCTGGAGGCGGGGCTGTGTCTGTACGGGGCCGATATCGACACCGCCACCACGCCGGTCGAGGCCGGCCTGGCCTGGACCATCGGCAAGCACCGGCGCGCCGAGGGGGGGTTTCCCGGGGCGGCCGGGATCCTGCGCCAGCTGGCGGAGGGACCGCCGCGCCGAAGGGTGGGCCTGCGCCCCGACGATCGCGCGCCGGCCCGCGCCCATACCGTCATCACCCTTGCCGACGGCCGGCCGGTGGGCGAGGTGACCAGCGGCGGCTTCGGCCCGACCGTCGACGGGCCGGTGGCCATGGGCTATGTCGAGGCCGCCCATGCGGCCCCCGGCACCGCGCTGCTGCTGGTGGTGCGGGGACAGCCGCGGCCGGCGCGGGTGGTCGACCTGCCGTTCGTCCCGCACCGCTATCGCAAGGCCTGAAAAACTAAAGGGGGCTGTCATGAGCGAGACCTATTTCACCCGTGACCACGAATGGATCCGTGTCGAGGACGGCATCGGCACCGTCGGCATCACCGACTATGCCCAGCATGCCCTTGGCGACATCGTGTTCGTCGAACTGCCGGCGCCCGGCGACAGCCTGAGTCGGGGCGGCCAGGCGGCGGTGGTTGAATCGGTCAAGGCCGCGTCCGACGTCTTCGCCCCCGTTTCGGGCGCGGTGACGGCGGTCAACCAGGACATCGTCGATACGCCGGGATTGGTCAACCATGCGCCGGAGGGCGACGGCTGGTTCTTCAGCCTGCGGCTGGCCGATGCCGGCGACCTGGCCGGACTGCTCGACCGCGCCGCCTACGACGCCTTCGTCAAGGAACTGGAGTAATGCGCTATCTGCCGCTGACCGAGGCCGACCGCCGGGACATGCTGGCGGCCATCGGCGCCGGCGGGGTAGACGATCTGTTTTGCGACGTGCCGGCGGCGGCCCGCTGGTCCGGGCCGCCGAACCTGCCGGGCCATGCCGGCGAGATGGAGGTCGAAGGCCATTTCCGGGCGCTGGCGGCAAAAAACCTGTCGGCGGCCGCGGCGCCGCTGTTCATCGGCGCCGGCGCCTACCGCCACCACCTGCCGGCGGCGGTGGACGCGCTGATCCAGCGCGGCGAGTTTCTCACCTCCTACACGCCCTATCAGCCCGAGGTCAGCCAGGGCACGCTGCAATATCTGTTCGAGTTCCAGACCCAGGTCGCCCTGATCACCGGCATGGAGGTGGCCAACGCCTCGATGTACGACGCCGCCACCGCCTGTGCCGAAGCGGCGGCCATG
The DNA here is from genome assembly GCA_013349665.1 of Rhodospirillaceae bacterium. GTDB lineage: Bacteria > Pseudomonadota > Alphaproteobacteria > Rhodospirillales > Magnetospirillaceae > DUZF01. The sequence continues at coordinate 3,652 of DUZF01000012.1, forward strand.
GCATCGCGCATCACCCGGCGGCGACGGGTGCTGGTGTCGGGAGATGTGCATCCGCATTACGCCCAGGTGGTCGCCACGGCGCTGCAATATACCGGCATCGAGGTCGAACTGCTGGCCCCCGATCCGCTGGGGCTGGAGGATCTGATCGGCCGCATCGATGGCGATATTGCCTGCGTGCTGGTGCAGAATCCGGGCTTTTTCGGCCGTCTGAGGGACCTTTCGGCGCTGGCCGCGGCCTGCCGCGGCGACGGCGCCCTGCTGGCGGCGGTGGTCTCCGAGCCGGTGTCTTTGGGGCTGGTGTCGTCGCCAGGGGAAATGGGGGCGGATATCGTCGTCGCCGAAGGTCAGGGCATCGGCAATGCGCTCAATTTCGGCGGTCCCGGCCTCGGCCTGTTCGCCACCCGTGAGAAATACCTTCGCCAGATGCCCGGCCGGCTGGTCGGCCAGACGGTGGATGTCGACGGTCGGCGCGGCTGGGTGCTGACCCTGTCGACGCGTGAGCAGCATATCCGCCGGGAAAAGGCGACCAGCAATATCTGCACCAATTCCGGGCTCTGCGCGCTGGCCTTTTCCATTCATCTGGCGCTGCTGGGCGAGGAGGGCTTCCGCCGCCTGGCCCGCCTCAACCATGCCCGCGCGGTGATGCTGGCCGAGAAACTTGCCGCCATCAGGGGCTTGAGGGTTCTGACGCCGACATTCTTCAACGAATTTTCGCTGCAGCTGCCCCGTCCGGCCGCCCCGGTGGTCGAGGCGCTGGCCGAGCGCGGCATTCTGGGCGGGGTCGCGGCATCGCGCTTTTATCCCAGCTATCCGGAACTGGCCGAGGTCCTGCTGCTGGCGGTCACCGAAACCAATAGCGACGCCGAACTCGACGCGCTGGCGGCGGCCCTGCGGGAGGTGCTGTGATGGCCGAGACCTTCAGCGGCAGCCGCGGACCGTTTCTCGAGGAACCTCTGCTGTTCGAGATGGACAGTCCCGGTCAGTGCGGCGTCGACCTGCCGGCCCCGCCGGAGGTTAGCGACCGCCTGGGCGGGCTGGAACGGACCGCCCCCATCGGCCTGCCGGGCCTGTCCGAACCGGCGGTGGTCAGGCATTACACCCGTCTCAGCCAGAAGAACTACGGCATCGACTCGGTGTTCTATCCGTTGGGCTCCTGCACCATGAAGTACAACCCGCGGCTCAACGAGAAACTGGCGCGACTGCCGGGGCTGGCCGATATTCACCCGTTCCAGCCGATCTCCACCGTGCAGGGGGCCCTCGAGCTGATCGACCAGACGGCTCATTGGCTGAAGACCCTGACCGGCATGCCGGCCATCGCGCTGAGCCCGGCGGCCGGCGCCCATGGTGAATTCTGCGGCCTGATGACCATCCGCGCCGCCCTGGACGACCGCGGCGAGCAGCGCCGCCGGGTGCTGGTGCCGGAATCGGCCCATGGCACCAATCCGGCCAGTGCCGCCGCCTGCGGCTTCACCGTCGATCCGATCCCCGCCAACGGGCGCGGGCGGGTCGATCTGGCGGCGCTGAAAGCCAAGCTGGGCGACGATGTCGCCGCGCTGATGCTGACCAACCCCAATACCTGCGGCCTGTTCGAGGACGAGATCCTTGAGATCGCCGAGGCCGTGCATCGGGCCGGCGCTTTTTTCTATTGCGACGGCGCCAATTACAACGCCATCGTCGGCCGCGTCAGGATCGCCGATCTCGGCATCGACGTCATGCATATCAACCTGCACAAGACCTTCTCGACCCCCCATGGCGGTGGCGGACCAGGGGCCGGACCGACGGTGCTGTCGGCCGCCCTGGCGCCTTTCGCGCCGTTGCCGGCGGTGCTGCATGACCAACAGGGATGGCGTCTGGTCGAACATGCCGGGGCCGATGCCGCCAAGAGCTGCGGCCGTATCAAGGGCTTCCACGGTCAGTTCGGGGTGTTCGCGCGGGCCCTGGCCTATATGCTGTCGATGGGGGGCGACGGACTGCGTCAGGCCGCCGAGGATGCGGTTCTCAACGCCAATTACCTGCTGGCCAGGCTGGGCGGCGAACTGACGCCGTCCTTCGCCGGTCCCTGCATGCATGAGGCGCTGTTCGACGACCGCTTCCTCAAGGACAGCGGTGTCACCACCCTCGATTTCGCCAAGGCGCTGATCGACGAGGGCTTCCATCCGATGACCATGTATTTTCCGCTGGTGGTGCATGGCGCCTTGCTGATGGAGCCCACCGAGACGGAAAGCAAAGCCACGCTGGACCGCTTCATCGGCAGCGTCATCGGCCTGGCCCGACAGGCCAGGGCTGGCGAGGCCGCCGCCTTCAAGGCGGCGCCGGTCAATACCCCGCGCCGCCGCCTCGATGAAACCCTGGCGGCGCGCAATCCGGTGCTGCGCTGGCGACCGGCGTGACCACGGCGACACCCGCCAAGACCCGCCGGCCGGCCAGCCGTTATGAACGGGTGCGGCGGCTGGTTTATCACATGCTGGGCGGCGAGGGGCATAACGATCCCTGGGTGAAGGTGATCGACTATGCGCTGGTGGCGCTGATCAGCCTCAACTGCGTGTTTTCGGTGCTGGAGACGGTTGAACGCCTGGCTATTGTGCATGGCGAGATCTTCCATATCTTCGACATCTGTTCGGTCCTGGTCTTCTCCATCGAATATCTGTTGCGGATCTGGACCGCCGTGGAAATGGAGGATCCGCGTTTTCGCGATCCGCTGTTCGGCCGCCTCAGATATCTGGTGACGCCGCTGGCCCTGGTCGACCTGCTGGCCATCGCCCCGTTCTATCTCGGTATTTTCTTTGAATTCGATTTCCGCGCGGTGCGTGTGCTCCGGTTGCTGCGGGTTTTCAAACTGACCCGCTATTCGCAGGCGATGAACATCATGGCCTCGGTGCTGCGCCAGGAAAGCCGCGCCATCGGCGCCGTGCTGTTCGTCTTCATCGTCATTCTGGTTTTCGTCTCCAGCCTGATGTACATGCTGGAACATCCCGCCCAGCCGCATGTCTTTTCCGATGTGCCTTCGGCCATGTGGTGGGCGGTGGTGACGATGTCGACGCTGGGCTATGGCGACATGGTGCCGGTCACCAATCTCGGCCGTGTCCTCGGCGGTTGCACCGCCCTGGTCGGCGTCGGCATGATCGCCTTGCCGGCCGGTGTTCTTGCCTCCGGTTTTTCCGAACAGTTGCGCCTGCGCCGGGAAGAATATGCCGAAACGGTGGAAAAGGTGGTCCATGGCGGCCGGGTGACGCCGCGCCGGCGCCGGATTCTCGAGGAAACCCGCCAGACCCTGGGGCTGTCCCATGAAGAGGCGTCGAACATCCTGGAGCATGTCGTCAAGAGCGGCGGGCTGATCTGCCCCCATTGCGACAAGCCGATTGACCTGCGCCACAAAGACGGCGGATCGGTTTAGGTTTTGCCACGGGCAGGGATGCCCGTGCTACTGTATTGTTTTATTGGAAAATAATCGCCCCGGCCCAGTGGGCCGGGGCGAGGATAGTCTTTACTTGAAGCTGGCGTAGTAATGGGCCAGAGCGTCGAGGTCGGCGGCGGGAACCGCTTCCATCTTCGGCTGCATCTTCTTCGGCATCGGCCGCTTGCCGTCCTTGAAGTCCTTCAATTCAGCCGACAGATAGCCGAGATACTGACCGGCCAGGACGCCGGAATCGTCACCGGCGACGCTGCCGCCTTCGGTGTGGCACTTGTCGCACTGCTTGTCGTGAATGTCCTTGCCCTTGGCGGCCAGGGCGGCATCGACCTTCTGGCCGGCGGCGCGGACGAACTTCTTGCCGGCCAGAGCGGTGGAGATGGCCGCGGTGTCGGCGTCACTGGTTTCGCCGGCGATCTTGCACATGTCGGACTTGGTGCCCTTCTTCGGGCCATCGGCATAGGTGGCTTCCGGGCAGGGACGTTCCTTGGCCTTATAGGCGGCCATGGCGCCCTTCAGGTATTCGGCCGACATGCCGCCGATGATCGGCACTTTGGCATCGGTGCTGGCGCCGTCCTTGCCATGACAGGCAGCGCAGGATTCGGCGTCGGCAGCCAGAGCCGGCAGGCCGAAAATGGCGGATGATACGATAATGGCAATTCCGAGAAATTTCGTCTTCATGTCAACTCCCCTAGTGTTGTGACACTGACGGAAGGTACACATACCTTCCGTCAGTGTCACAACACAATTCAATCATTTGGTGGGCCGATTCAGCTGGCACTTGGGAACCAAGCGCCAGCATCGGACCACTGGCGCCAGATCCGGCCAGAATGGCAAAGTCCTCCCGCGGCGGGCGCACTGGATTATGGATATGGTCTGGATAGGGAACCGTCAACCCCCCCGTTTCCGGGCCAGACCATAAAAGTTTTATGGCCATTCAACAAGGGGGGGGGTGTGCGGCAAAACGCCGATTAATGCAATCGGTCCGGCAGATCCTTGATCGCCGCGTCAACCAGCGCCGCGGCCTGTGCGGCCGGCATCTTGTCGGCGATCAGACGCTGCGTCGCCGTCATGGCGATATCGACGGCGGTGTTGCGGACATCCCGTACCGCTTCGGCTTCGGCCTGGGCGATGCGTTCCATCGCCTGATGTTCGCGGCGCCTCAGCAGGTCTTCCAGGTCGCGTGTCGCCTGGGCGGCATGGCGTTCGGCCTCGGCCTTGGCATGGGCGATGATGTCCTTGGCCTCGGCCAGGGCTTCGCGCTGCTTGCGCTGATAGGTGGACAGCAGTTCCTGGGCTTCGGTCCGCAGACGCTCGGCCTCTTCGATACGGGCGCGGATCTTTTCACGCCGGAGGTCAAGGCCGGCGGTGATGCCGCGGAACACCGGGCGGGCCAGCAGGCCGACAACGATCAGCCAGGTGATCGCCACCCAGGTCTCGGGGTCGGAGAAAAAGCCCACATGCTCGGCATGGCCGGCGGCATGCTCGGCCGCGTTGGCGATACTGATCAGCATCAGCGGCTCTCCTCGAGGGCGGCGGTGACGGCGGCCTGGGCGGCGCGGTCGTCGATGGTGACGCCGGTCAGTTTGGCCATCGCCGTCTTGGCCACGTCGGCGGCCATGTCGCGCAGATTGGCCAGGGCTTCCTGCTTGGCGGCGGTGATGCGGGCCTCGCCGCTGCGGACCTCGGCGGCCAGGCGTTCGCCGACCTCCTTCTGGCGGGCTTCGGCCTGGGCCGACAGGGCGTCGGCACCGGCGCGCAATACCCTCTGGGCCTCGGCCCGGGACTCCGCCAGGGCCTTTTCGTAGATGGCCACCGCAGCCTCGGCCTCGGCCTTCAGCTGGCCTGCCTTGTCGAGGTTGTCGTCAATCTTGCGCTGCCGTTCCTCAAGCACCTCGCCGATCTTCGGCATGGCGCGGGCGGACAGCACCACGTAAAGGACGATGAAGCAGGCGTACAGCCAGAACAGCTGAGACGCGAAAAAATGCGGATCGAACTGAGGCATGGCGGGATGGCCCTAAGGTTCGCGACGGTCGCCCTTCCGGTTGACGGATCCCGTCAACCGGAAGCTTGTCCGAAGGTTCAGACGAACAGAAGGATCAGTGCCACCACCAGGGCGAACAGCGCGATGGCCTCGGTCACCGCGAAGCCGATCCAGCCATAAAGCTCGACATTGGCCTTGGCGGCGGGATTGCGGCCGACGGTGGCGATCAGGCTGGCCCAGATGTTGCCGACGCCGATACCCGAACCGATCATGCCGATGGCGGCCAGACCTGCACCGATCATTTTTGCAGCTTGCGGATCCATTTAACGTCCCTTTCCAAAAAACAGGTAAACCGACTTAATGCATATGAATGGCGTCATGCAGATAGATGCATGACAGGATGGTGAAGACATAGGCCTGCAGCAGGGCAATGCCGAATTCCAGCACCGTCACCCCTCCCAGGAAGGCCATCGGCACGATCCCGAAGACACCCAGCGCCACCACGAAACCGGCCATCACCTTGAGGATGATGTGACCCACCGTCATGTTGGCGAACAGACGGATGGCCAGGCTGAAAGGGCGGGAGCAATAGGAGATCAGCTCGATGGGAACCAGGATGATCGCCGTCGCCAGCGGGGCGCCGTGCGGAAAGAACATCCTCAGGTAATGCAGGCCGTGGGTCATGAAGCCGATGATGGTGACGCCGATGAACACCACGATGGCCAGGCCGAAGGTGACGATGATGTGGCTGGTATAGGTGAAGACGTAAGGGATCATCCCCAGCATGTTGCCGAACAGCACGAACATGAACAGGGTGAAGATGAAGGGGAAGTATTTCCGGCCCTTGGCGCCGACATTGTCGCGGATCATGTTGGCGACGAATTCGTACAGGACCTCGGCCACCGACTGCCAGCGCCCGGGCACCAGCGCGCGGCCGCGCACCGACATGGTCAGGAAAACGGTGACCAGACAGATGGACAGCACCATGACCAGCGCCGAATTGGTGAAGGAGAGGTTCACCCCGCCGACTTCCAGGGGAACCAAAGGCTCGATGCGGAATTGTTCGACCGGATTCGCCACCGTCCGCCCCTTTCAAGAACCGTTCGTCAGATCCCCATCGCGCCGCCGGGTGGCTTGCCCCAGACCGACCGAGTCGTCAAGACCCTTGGCCGCGCGATAAACATTCAATACACCGGCGGCGGCGCCCAGAAAAAAGAACACCACCATCAGCAATGGCCGCGTGCCGAGCCAACCGTCCAGGGCATACCCGATCAGGGTGCCGACGGCGATCCCGGCCACCAGTTCAACGGCGATGCGAAAGCCCAGCCCCATGCCGGTTCCCGCGTTGCCGCCCCGCGACTGCCCTTCGGTTTCGACACTGGTCTGGGCGCGAGCGGCGCGCAACCGGGCATCGAGATCGTCAAGGCGTGAAGGGTCCAGCGGTTCGTCCGTCATGGTCGTACACCAAGCCCCCCCTTTGGCCGCGGTAAAGCCAAAAGCGCGGGCACCATAAGATTTGCTCCCCGCACTGTCAAGGCCGCAAACCCCGCCTGTTTCACGCCGGTTCGCGCAATTCCTCCGCCTTCGCCAGATCCACCGAAACCAGGGTCGAGATGCCGCGCTCGGCCATGGTGACGCCGAACAGGCGGTCCATCCGCGCCATGGTCATCCGATGATGGGTGACCACCAGGAAACGGGTCCGCGACGACAGGGCGATTTCCCCCACCAATGTGCAGAAACGGTCGACATTGGCGTCGTCCAGCGGCGCGTCCACCTCGTCGAGGACGCAGATCGGCGCCGGATTGGTCATGAACACCGCGAACAGCAGGGCCAGCGCGGTCAGCGCCTGTTCGCCGCCCGACAGCAGGGACAGCACCTGCAGGCGCTTGCCGGGCGGGCTGGCCATGATTTCCAGCCCGGCCTGCAGCGGGTCGTTGGATTCGGTGAGCGCCAGATGGGCCCGGCCGCCGCCGAACAGGCGCACGAAGAGGTCGCGGAAATGCTGATCGACCTCTTCGAACGAGGCCAGCAGGCGGGCCCGTCCCTCGCGGTTGATTTCACCGATGGCGTGGCGAAGCTTGGCGATGGCGGCGGTGAGGTCGTCGCGTTCGGCGTTGAGGGTGGCGATCTGCGCCTCCATCTCCTCGGCCTCGGTATCCGCCCGCAGATTGACCGGTCCCATGCCGTCGCGCTCGGCCTGCAGGCGGTCGAGCTTGCGGCTGACCTCCTCGATGGCCTCGCCGCCGGCACTGTCGGTCTGTTGCAGCAGGCCCTCGGGGGTCAGTTCCAGGCGCTCGGCGATACGTTCGGCGACCCCTTCGGCGGCCCGGGCCTCGGCCTCGGTGGCGGCTTCCAGGCGGATGCGCTCCTCGCGCCGGGCCGCCAGGCTGTGTTCGGCCTCCTTCAGCGCCCGGTCGGCGGCGGCCAGCCCCTGCTCGCCGTCGGCCAGGGCGCCGTCGGCGGCCCGCCGGGCGGCGTCCGCCGCCGTCAGGTCGTCAAGCAGCCGCTGGCGGCGTTCCTCGATTTCGTCGGGCAGGGTGGCCAGGCGATGACGCTCGGCCTCCGCCTCCTGGCGGCGGCGCTCCAGTTCGTCGACATGGCGCCCCGCTGCGCCGGCCCTGGCGTTCCATGACTTTTCCTCGGCCGCGATGGCCTCCAGCCGGCGCCGCCGTTCCGCCGCCGCCATGCGCAGGCGCTCGAGGATGGCGGTGGCTTCCACCAGGCCGGTCCGCCGCTCCGCCAGATCGGCCCTGAGGCCGGCCACCCGGTCGCGGCCGCTGTCATTGCCGGTGAAGCAGGCGACGCGCTGGACGGCCTCGGCCTCCGCCGTCCGCGCCTCTGCCAGATCGCCTTCCGCCGCCGCCAGCTGGCCGGCCAGGGCGGCGAGGCGCGACTGGGCGCCGGCGGCGCGCTGCGCCAGGGTGGCGGAAACGGCGCGCATCTTGGCGGCCTCGGCTTCGGCGGTGCGCACAGTGTCGCGGGCCTGGCGTTCGGCGAGGGTTTCCTGTTCGACGGCGGCGGCGGCCTCCTGCGCCGCCTCCTCGGCGGCGGCCAGCCCGATCTCGGCGTCGTCGATGCTGCTTTCCAGTTCGCGCAGCCGGTTGCGCTGGCGCAGGCGGGCGGCGGCGGCGTTGGGGGCGCCGGCCCGCGCCGTCAGGCCGTCCCAGCGCCACAGATCGCCGTCCACCGTCACCAGCCGCTGGCCGACGGCCAGGCTCCCGGCCAGCCGCAGCCCGGCTTCGGCATCGGCGGCGACGCCGATCTGGCCCAGCCGGCGGGCCAGTCCGGGCGGCGCGGTGACGAAGGCGGTCAGCGGCTCGACCCCCGGCGGCAGCGGCGGCGTCTGCGGCAAGGGCGGCAAACTGCGCCAGGTGATCGGGGCATCGCCGTCCAGCGGCGCCGACAGGTCCTCGCCGAGGGCGGCGCCAAGGGCGGCTTCATAGCCGGCGACCGCCGACACCTGGTCGAGCACCGGCCGCAGGGCGCCCTCGGCCATGGGGCCCAGCATGTCGCGCAGTGCCCCGGCCTCGGCGTTCAGCCTGGCCCTGGCGGCGCTGATGGTCTGCAGGGCTTCGCGCGCCGCGTCGCGTCGCGCCCCCGCCTGCTGGCGGCGATGGTCGGCGTCCTCCGCCTGGCCGCGGCAGATCTCGAGATATTCCACCGCCTCCTCGAGATCCATCTCGGCCGAGGTCAGATCCGCCTGGTCGACCGTCTCGGCCAGGGCCTGGGCGTGCTGCGCCGACACCTCGGCGAGGCGCTGCTCGAGGCGCCGCCGGCGGTTCTCGGCGTCGTTATGGGCGCGCAGCGCGGCGGCCCGCTCGGCATCGGCGGCGGCCAGTTCCTCGAGCAGGCGATTGAGCTCGGCTTCGCCGGCGGCGACGGCGGCCTGCGCCTGGCCTGCCGTCGCTTCGGCGGCGGCCTGTTCCACCGCCTCGCCCTCGCAGGCGGCGTCCAACAGCCCGCGCTCGCCGGCCAGCCGCGCCAGGTTCTGTTCGGCGTCGAGACTGCGGGCGCGTTCGCGTTCGCCGTCGCCGGCGATCTGCTGCAGGCGGGCCTCGATTTCGCGGCTGGCCTCGGCCAGGCGGCTGGCATCCGCTTCCAGCTGGTCCCGCTGGGCATTGACCCGCACCAGATGCGCCGCCGCCTCGGTGGCCGCCTGGCGCAGCGCCGGCAGGCCGGCGGCGGCCTCGGCCTGGGCGGCGGCGGCGGCGGCGGCGCGGCCGGTGGCCTGGTTGACCTGGTCGCCGGCGGCCTGCTCGGCGGCTTTGGCGGCCTCGTGGCGGGCCACCGCCGCCAGCCACAGGGCGGCCAGCAGGCGGCTTTCCAGCGAACGGATCTGCGACGACAGGCTGCGATAGCGGGCGGCCTGCCTGGCCTGGCGCTTGAGTCCCTGCAACTGGGTGGCCAGCGCCGCCAGCACATCGTCGACGCGCAGCAGGTTGGCCTCCGCCGCCTTCAGGCGCAGCTCGGCTTCATGGCGGCGCGAATGCAGGCCGCCGATGCCAGCCGCCTCCTCGAGCAGCATCCGCCGGTCGGCCGGCTTGGCGCTGATGATGGCGCCGATGCGGCCCTGGCTGACGAGGGCGGTGGAGCGGGCGCCGGAGGAGGCGTCGGCGAACAGGATCTGCACGTCGCGGGCCCGCACCTCGCGGCCGTTGACCTTGAAACTCGATCCCTGTCCGCGGTCGAGGCGGCGCGTCACCTCGATTTCGTCGGCGTCGTTGAACTGGGTCGGCGCCTGATGGTCGCGGTTGTCGAGGACGATGCTCACTTCGGCCAGGTTGCGGGCCGGACGGCGCGCGCTGCCGCCGAAGATGACGTCGTCCATTTCGCCGCCGCGCATCTGCTTGGCCGAGGTTTCCCCCATCACCCAGCGCAGCGCCTCCACCAGATTGGATTTTCCGCAGCCATTGGGACCGACGATGCCGGTCATTCCGGGTTCAATCTGCATCTCCGTCGGATCGACGAAAGATTTGAACCCGGAAAGTCTCAGGCTGCGGAAGTGGATCACGGCGGTGCTTGGTTACTTGCTCTGCGCGGCGACCTGCTTGGAGAATTCCTCAAAGGTCATGGCGCCGGAGAAAAGTTTGCCGCCGATGATGAAGCTGGGGGTCGAATCGATATTGTATTTTTGCGCGCCGGCTTCCTTGCGGGCGTTGATCTCGTTCAACAGGCCGCGGTCTTCAAAACATTTGTCGACCTGCTCGGGGCTCATGCCGCCCAGTTTGGCGATGGTCTTGATGGCGGCTTCCGGGGCGGCGGCATGCGCCCACTGGTCCTGCGCGTGAAAGAAGGCGTTGATGAAATTGAAGTAACGCGGCCCCGAGCAATGGGCCACCATGGCCGCCGCCTGGGCCAGCGGATCAAGGGGGAAGTCGCGGAAGATCAGCTTGACCTTGCCGCTGTCGATCAGCTCGCTCTTGATCTTCGGATAAATGTCGACATGGAAATGGGCGCAATGCGGACAGGTCAGCGACGAATATTCGATGACCGTGACCGGTGCCTCGGCCTTGCCCACCACCTGGTCGATGGCCCAGGGCTTGTCTTCCGCCGCCGCCGCCGGCAGGGCGCCGAAAGCACATAGCAACAGCAACGCAACGACTTGTATTGATCTGGTCACACTGTCCTCCTTAAGGCGAATTGCAGCATATTAGGACCGTCTATCGCCCGGCCGCAAGACGGCGGCCCAATGCTTCCAGCGTGGCCCGCAACTCGTCGTCGGCGATCCCCGCCAGGCGCTGCTGCAGGTCGGCCGCGGCGGCCCCGTCCAGCGGCGGCGGCGGCGGCGGGGCGGCCCGCGGCGGCGTCCGCCTGGGCACCGGTCCCTGGGTGATGGCCAGCCGCGCCACCGCCCCATAGCCGAAAAAGGCGTTGACCTTCTGCAGGATCTGCGGCTCCAGGTGCTGGAACTCCATGGCCAGGCCGCCGGAGCCGACGCGCACCGATAAGGTGCCGCCGACGCGGTCGCCCGGCGGAAAGGCGATTTTCAGCGGCAGGCTGCGGGCGCCCAGCAGGGCGCCGACGATGTTCGGCCATTCGGTGACCAGCGCCGCCTCGGTGAAGCCGCGGCTGCCCAGCCCCCGTTTGGCGAGGCGGGTGGTCATGTCGCCGATGGCGCGGAAATTGCCTGACATGACGGTATTGTACGGGGCGACAAGGCCGGGTCCAATGGTCTATCTTCGCCGCTATGGATTCCGTCGCTGCCGAGCGTCTCGCCCTCAGCCTGCTGGCCTGGTACGACCGTCATGCCAGGGCGCTGCCCTGGCGTGCCGTCGGCGGCCGGCGGCCGGATCCCTATCATGTCTGGCTGTCCGAGGTGATGCTGCAGCAGACCACGGTGGCGGCGGTGATCCCCTATTTCCGCGACTTCCTCGGCCGCTGGCCGACGGTGACCGCCCTGGCGGCGGCGGCGCAGGAGGATGTGCTGGCGGCCTGGGCCGGGCTTGGCTATTACGCCCGGGCCCGCAATCTGCATAAATGCGCCCAGCTGGTGGCCGAATGGCGCGGCGGCCGCTTTCCCGAGGACGAGGCCGGGCTGCGCGGCCTGCCCGGCGTCGGCGACTATACGGCGGCGGCCATCGCCGCCATCGCCTATGACCGGCCGGCGGTGGTGGTCGACGGCAATGTCGAGCGGGTGATGGCCCGGCTGTTCGCCGTCGCCGAGCCGCTGCCGGCGGTCAAGCCGCGGCTCAAGGAACTGGCCGCCGGGCTGTCGCCCGAGCGTCGGGCCGGCGACTATGCCCAGGCGGTGATGGATCTCGGCGCCACCCTGTGTACGCCGAGAAAGCCGGCCTGCGGCCTGTGTCCCTGGCGCGCCGACTGCCGCGCCCTGGCCTTGGGCCTGACCGAGGATCTGCCGGCGCGGATGCGCAAGGCGGCGCGGCCGACCCGCTATGGGCTAGCCTTCTGGACGGTCAGGAGCGACGGCGCGGTGCTGCTGCGCCGGCGTCCGGAAAAGGGACTGCTGGGCGGCATGCTGGAGGTGCCGTCCACTTGCTGGCGCGATGATGTCCCCTGGTCGATGGACGAGGCCCTGGCGGGGGCGCCGGCACCGGGCAAATGGCGTCCGCTGCCGGGGGTGGTCGGCCATACCTTCACCCATTTTCATCTCAACCTGACCATCGCCGCCGGTCGCCTGGCCAAACCGGAGTCGGCGCCCGGGCTGTGGTGTCCGCCGGAGCGCCTGGCCGAACAGGGGCTGCCGACAGTGATGCGCAAGGTGATACGCCATGCCCTGGCCAAAGCTTAAATACGCCGTCCTCCTGGTGGTGTTCGCCGCCGGCGCCGCCGTCGCCGCCGATGCCGGGGCACCGCCCGGCGAACGGCTGTTCGTGCCGTCGCCCAAGGGCTGGACCATGGGCTATCACGATCGCAAGGGCGCCATCGAGGTCACCGAGCTGGTGCCGCCCGGCCAGACCGTCGGCGACTGGAGCGAGATGCTGACCGTGCAGATGACCGACGGCGCCGCCAAGGCCACCGCGCCCGAGCTGCTGAAGGAACGCGCCGAGATGATCCGCGCCGGCTGCGAGGATGTCGGCGCCGGTCCGCCGGCCATCAACAAGGAGAACGGCTACGACACCGCGCTCAGGGCGGTGGCCTGTACCAAATCCAAGCAATGGGGCAAGGGCGAGCTGACGCTGTTCAAGGTGCTGGTCGGTCGCGACCGCACCTATATCGTCTCCCGCAGCTGGCGGGGCGAACCCTTCGCCAAGGACACGTTGCCGGTCCCGGAGGAGGTCACCAAGGCCTGGCTGGCCTTCATGCAGGCCGTGGTGCTGTGCGATACCCGCGATTCCGACCGCCGCTGTCCGAAGAACGGCGGCGGCGAAGATCAGAAGAAGTAAGACGAAAAACTGGGCTCTCAGGGCGCTGGCATAAACCGCCCGACATCGACAATTTATGCCATTTATGACATCTTTCGCCTCCCGCATTGGAGGCGATTCCATGTCGAGCATGAACATCAGTCTGCCTGAAAGTCTGGCTGCGTTCGTAGAACATGAAGTCGCGACCGGACAGTATGCTTCAAACAGCGAGGTGGTGCGGGATGCGCTGCGCCTGCTTCATCGGGAAAAAGCACTGGACCATGAAAAGCAGGAGATCCTGCGGCGCGCCGTTATGGTCGGCATCGAGGACTTTCGCCATGGTCGTGTTGACGACCGCCCCATCGACGAGATCCTGGACGAGATCAATCGGGAAGACTTGTGACGGCTTACCGGGTAACCAATGCAGCCAGGTCGGACTTCAAGAGTATCCTCAAGGAGACCAGGGAGCGGTTTGGAACAGGCCAGCGTGAGGTTTACCGGCAACTGATCTCCAAAGCGGTAAAGATGGTTGTTGGCGAACCTGAGCGCGGCGGCTCATGGGACAGGGGAGCGGTGGTGCCCGGCCTGCGGGCATTCCACCTTGAACATGCCGCGGGGAGGAGCGGGGCGGCGACCCAGGCTTTGTATTATGCCTTGGAGCGGTCATCGGACGGGTCGCCATGCGTCGTGATCCTGCGCCTTCTGCATGACAGCATGGAGCCGAAATATCACATCGTCCGCACCGGCCTTTATCGGCGGTCCGCCAAATAATAATTCCAGGATTTGTCAGTGCAGTTCGGCGCGGATTTTCTGGCGCAGCATGTCGATCTGGTGGAAGTCCTCGTTGCGCTGGAAATGCCAGAAGGTCCAGCCGTTGCAGGCCGGCACCCCCTGCACGGCGGCGCCCACCTGATGGATCGAGCCCTTGTGGTCGGCGGTGATCAGGGTGCCGTCGGCGCGCACCTTGGCGGTCCAGCGGCGGCGGTCGCCGCCCCACAGCAGGTCGCCCGGCGACAGCAGGCCGCGTTCGAGCACCCAGCCGAACGGGATCCTCGGTTCGCTGCGCTTGGCCGGCGTATGGACCACCGTCAGGTCGGTGGCTTCGGGGATCTGCTCCAGGCGCTGGCGGGCGGCGGCGATATAGTTTTGGTCGCGCTCGATGCCGATCCAGCGGCGGCCCAGCTTCTTGGCGACGGCGCCGGTGGTGCCGGTGCCGAAGAACGGGTCGAGTACGATGTCGCCGGGATTGGAACTGGACAGCAGGATGCGATAGAGCAGCGCCTCCGGCTTCTGTGTCGGATGGGTCTTGCGCCCGCCGTCCTTCAGCCGCTCCGGCCCGGTGCACAGCGGCAGCTGCCAGTCGCTGCGCATCTGCAGTCCGTCGTTGAGCGACTTCATCGCCTCGTAATTGAAGGTATAGCGCGAGCGCGGCCCCTTGGCGCACCACAGCAGGGTCTCATGGGCGTTGGTGAAGCGGGTGCCGCGGAAATTCGGCATCGGATTGGTCTTGCTCCACACCACGTCGTTGAGGATCCAGAACCCGAGATCCTGCAGGATGGCGCCGACCCGATAGATGTTGTGATAGCTGCCGATCACCCACAGGGCGCCGTCGTCCTTCAGCACCCGCCGCACCGCCTGCAGCCAGCCGCGGGTGAAGCGGTCATAGGCGGCGAAACTGGCGGCCGGATCGTCGCCGCCGAAGCGGTCCCAGTCCTCGTCGACGCCGTCGACCCGGGTATTGTTGGGGCGCAGCAACTCGCCGCCCAGCTGCAGATTATAGGGCGGATCGGCGAAGACCAGATCCACCGAGGCGGCCGGCAGGGCCGCCAGTTCGGCAATGCAGTCCCCGACAAGGATCGTGTTGGTGGGCAAGGTGATCATGCCCGCACTTTGAGTCAAACCTCAATCTTCGTCAAGAACTGTCTGGATTCCATGGATTATCGAACAGATCGGCGACAGGTGCGAAACTTCTGCGATGGTGCGGGCTGGGGCCGAGGCGGCGCAGAGCCGCCATATGCAGGGCGGTGCCGTAGCCGGCGTTGCGTTCCCAGCCATAGTCGGGAAAGCGCTCGGCCAGGGTGGTCATCCGACGGTCGCGGCTGACCTTGGCGATCACCGAGGCGGCGGCGATGGACAGGCTTTTGCCGTCGCCGCCGACGATGCAGCGCAGCCGGCAGGGCAACGGCGGCGGCTGGTTGCCGTCGACCAGCGCCCAGTCGACCGGCCGGCCGAGGGCTTCGACGGCGCGGCGCATGGCCAGGAAGGTGGCCTGGAGGATGTTGAGGCGGTCGATGTCCTCGACCTCGGCCCATCCGATGCCAACCTCGGCGCAGCCGAGGATGACGTCGAACAAGGCGGCGCGGGTCCTGGCCGACAGTTTCTTCGAATCATCCAGGCGGTTGCGCAGCATCTCCGGCATCTCGGCGGGCAGGATCACCGCGGCGGCGGTCACCGGCCCGGCCAGCGGTCCGCGGCCCGCCTCGTCGATGCCGCAGATGACGCCGGTCAGGCTGAGTTCGTGGCGGAGGTCAGGGGGCATGGCGCTTCCGGCGGCAGGTGGGGAACGAGTCAGGAACGGACAAAAGTACTATGGATTCTTCACCTGAAGGTGTTTAGCATGGAGTTTTGGTAGGCATTCAAGCAAGAACATGCCACCGGGAGATGGAAATGGAAAAAGACCAAACTCAAAAGAGGGACCCGTCGGAGTCCGCGGCTGAGGCGGAGGCTGATCCGGCGCGCCAGGCCTCGTCCGACCAGGGCGAAAGCGGCGCGCAGGATACTGACGCCGCCCGGCAATATGATGCCTTCATGCGGGTCATTCGCCGCTGAGCCTATAGCGCGACGCGTTAAAACTGCATTCGACGGGATGGCGTTGGGCATCCAGGTGTTTGTCGAGCGGGTGCTTTTTTGCGCTAGTGTCCCGATTCCGAAGTTCGTAGCATTCGATCCGGGCCGCAATCGAACTTCGGAATCGATAAGGACACTAGCAACAATC
Source organism: Rhodospirillaceae bacterium (assembly GCA_013349665.1). GTDB lineage: Bacteria > Pseudomonadota > Alphaproteobacteria > Rhodospirillales > Magnetospirillaceae > DUZF01. Next base: position 19,842 of record DUZF01000012.1, read on the forward strand.
TGAATCTAGTGTGGTTTATGATTTTTAAGTTCCTGATTTCGCATGTGGCGGGGATCGCAGGAACTTAAAAATCACCACACTAGACGGATTGTTTGGTGTCTCTGCAGTTGCGCCATTTTCGGCATGACGGAAGGGATCGGCGTCATAGGCCGTGTCGGCAGAGAGGCTATCTGTCAGCGGAACAGCCAGAAACGCATACCTCCGTGCCCTGCTGTAAGGATGAGCCGCACTGGATCTCGCGGTCCGAAAGCTTACAGGCTGGATCTGCGGGTTTAGGCAGCCTTGCTGACGTGCATTTCAATATGCAGACCGGCGCAAGCTGACATGTTGACCAGCATATCGAGACTAAACAGATCGATTTTTCCCCGCATAAGGTCTGATACCCGAGGTTGCGTGACGCCAAAGATCTTTGAGGCCTCAATTTGGCTCAGTCCCTCATGGGCAATATGATCCTTAAGGGCCACAATCAGAGAAGACCGGAGCTTCATATTTTCGGACAGCGCAGGTGTGTCTTCAATAGCATCCCAGACACTGGCGAAGCGTTGATTGGCGAATTGGTCTTCAATAATTTTCTTGCTCATTGGGCGAGGTCCTTCAGCAAATCCTTGTAGCGACGTGTCGCCAACGTGATGTCTTCCCTACTCGTTTTTTGAGCCTTCTTTTGAAAGCAGTGCAGGACATAAATGGCACTTTCAAACTTGGCCACATAGATCACCCGGAATGCCCCACCATCTTCTCTGATCCGTATCTCGCAAACCCCTTGGCCGACGGTCTTCATCGACTTCCAGTCGTCGGGATCACGCCCTCGCTGAAGCTGGTCAAGCTGAAAGCCAGCCTCTCGCCGGGCAATGATCGGAAAAGCCCGGAGATCGTCGAGTGCACTCCCCCGAAACTCAATCGGTTTTGCTGGGGTCTCTTCCAGAGCATTTGGATCATGTTTGGCGATCATCTTGCGGAAATATACAAAATTTTGTATGAAGCTTCAAGCTGGTTACCAAGCGCCGCTTATCGATCCTTTCGGGAAGCTTCTCAGCAAAGGCGACAATAATGCGGCGACGTGTGAACCTCCTACGGTGGTTCAGCGCTGACGTTTGTAATTCAAAAGAAGCCGTAACGCGTCCGGCAGCGCTAATGCCCGGCGGGCAGATGCTCCATCAGGCGGGGCATCAGCTCCACCAGATTGCAGGGCCGGTGGCGGCTGTCCAGCTGCCAGCGCAGGATGTCGTCCCAGCCGTCGCGGCAGGCCCCCGGCGAACCGGGCAGGGCGAACAGATAGGTGCCGTGGGCGAGGCCGCCGGTGGCGCGGCTTTGGATCGTCGAGGTGCCGATCTTGGCATAGGACAGGTGGCGGAACAGCTCGCCGAATCCCTCGATCTCCTTTTCATAGACCGCCTTGAAGGCTTCCGCCGTGACGTCGCGGCCGGTCAGCCCGGTGCCGCCGGTGGAAATCACGCAATCGACCTTGGGATCGGCGATCCAGCGCCGCAGCTGGGCGATGATCAGGTCCTGCTCGTCCTTCAGGATCATCTTGTCGACCACCGCGTGACCTGCCGCGGTGATGCGCTCCACCAGTGTCTTGCCGGAGGTGTCGTCGGCTTCGGTGCGGCTGTCGGAAACCGTCAGAACCGCGATATTGACCGAAAGGAAAGGCCTGTCGCCGTCAATTTTTGCCATGTTTGACCATCCGCTGCCTGTTGTCCGCCCCATCATACATCGGCCAGTCGCCGGCGGCGATGGCATCGAGCGAGGGGGTGGGCAGGCTGAGACGGTTGCGATAGGCCCAATAGTTGGTCATCACCCGTTCAACGAAGGCCCGGGTCTCGTGCATCGGGATGCTTTCGAGGAACAGCAGGGCATCGCCGTCATGATGGATCGACTGCTGCCAGCGCTGCAGATTGCCCGGGCCGCTGTTGTAGGAGGCGGCGAGGAACAGCAGGTTGCCCTTGATGCTGTCGTCGTCCAGCAGGATGCGGACATAGCGCTGGCCGAGTTCCAGATTGACCGCCGGATCGGTCAGCCGGCCGCCGCCGCCCAGGGATTTGGCGGTGCGCGGCATCAGCTGCATCAGCCCGACGGCGCCACAGGGGCTTTTCGCCTTGGGATTGAAGGACGATTCCTGGCGGGCGATGGCCAGCACCAGGGCCCGGTCCACCGACCAGCCTGACGGCGGGCGCCAGTCGGGAAGCGGATAATCGGCGACATCGTGGAGGCGGCCGTCGCGGGCTTCCGCCATGCCGCCGGCCTTCACCGCCAGCGCCGGCATGTCGGCGGCATTGGCCAGCGACAGCATGGACTGGGTCAGCGCCGGCCCGGCTTCGGTCAGCAGATGTTCAAGTTCGTCCTCGGCCCGCGAGCTGTCGCCCAGCTGCAGCAGGGCCAGCGCCCGCCGGGCCGCCGGAATGCGCAGCAGCACCTCGCCGTCGACATCGGTGAAGGGACGGGTTTCCCAGAAATACTGGATGTCCTGGCCCAGCGCGCGGCGCGCCAGATGGCCATAGAAGGTGCGGGGAAAGGCGGCCGCCTGCTGCAGCCAGTGATTGACCACTTCCGGCTGCCGGGCGGCGATATTGGCCCGCGCCGCCCAATAGGCGCCGGACGAGGCCAGCCAGTCGGAAATCTCGGCGGCATTGGCGACGGCTTCGAAATTCCGCGCCGCGGCGGCGTGCTGGCCGCTGCGCCAGCGGGCCAGGCCGGCCACCCAATTGGCTTCCGGCAGCACGTCGCCCGAGCCGTTGGCGGCCTCCTGCGCCCAGTGCAGCGCCTCGGCGTCGCGGCCGTCGCTGAACAGCGCCTGGGCCAGGACCGTCTTCAGTTCGTCGGCGTCGAGGCGATCGAGCCCGCCGGTGGCCGACTGCAGGAAGGCGCCGGCGGTGTCGTAGCTGCCCTGGCGGATCATCGAGCGCAGGCGATCCTTCAGATTGGACAGGCGGCGGCGCTCGGCGGCGCTGATCTGCCGGCTGCTGTCGACGGCGAAGTCTTCCCAGTCCTCGGCGGTGCGGACGGCGACGGCGACGCTCTTGGCCGGCGGCTTCAGCCCGGCGGTGCGGCCGCCCAGCAGCAGGCGGGCCAGGGCGTAGACGTCCTGGGCCTGCGGCAGGTCGGCATTGTCGGCCAGCCAGTCCCTCAGTTCCTCGGGGGTGGCGGTGTAGCCGGGGGCCAGGATCCGTTCGGCGCGCAGATGGCCGACCAGCAGGGGATCGTGGAGATGGCTGATTTCACGCTCGGCGACGGCCCAGTTGCCGCGCTTGGAGGCGTCGAGGGCGGCACGGTAGCGGGTGACGTCGGCCTCGGAGAGGACCAGGGGGATGCCCGCCTGACGGCCGAGCTTGCCGGCCGTGCCGGTGATGGCCGCGACCTGTTTCGCGGTGTCCGCCCCTTCGTCCTTAACCTGGGACGCCGCCGCGCTATGGGCCGCGGCGACCAAGGTTAAAGCCACAAAGGCCGGGAGAAGCTTGCCTTTCAGCATCGTCTCTCCTGTCCCGTAATCGGTTTATCCGATGGTCTCGTTCAATCTTATAAATCGATTCGAGGGGGAGGGGCAAGCGCAGAAGACTCCGTTTTGGAAACTTTTTGAAATATTGTGTGATTATTAGTCACGCTTTGCCGTCGAGTCGCTTGCGAATCGCCAGGAAGTCCCGCCAGGCTTCTTTCTTGTGATCGGGGGTGCGCAGCAGATAGGCCGGGTGGTAGGTCGGCATGGCGGGAAGCGGGCTGGCCAGGCGCGGCGAGGAGTAGTCCGCCCAGCGTCCGCGCAGTCGACTGATGGGGTCCTGGCGGGCCAGCAGGGCGGCGGTGGCGGCGCCGCCCAGCAGCACCAGCAGCGACGGCGCCACCAGTTCGATATGGCGCTGGATGAAGGGCAGGCACAGCTCCACCTCGGCCGGTTCCGGCTTGCGGTTGCCGGGCGGACGCCAGGGCACCACATTGGTGATGTAGGCGCTGTTGCGGTCGAGGCCGATGGAGGCCAGCATGCGGTCCAGCAGGCGGCCGCTGACGCCGACGAAGGGCAGGCCGAGGCGGTCCTCGTCGGCGCCGGGGGCTTCGCCGATCAGCATCACCGAGGCCTCCGGATTGCCGTCGCCGAACACCGTGCGCTGGCAGCCGCGCTTGAGCGCGCAGCCGTCATAGGCCTCGAGCGCCGCCCGCAATTCGGCCAGGCTGGAGCAATCCATCGCCAGATGCGCCGAACTGGCCGCGGCCTGTGCCGGCTGCCGCGGCGCCGGCGGTGGCGCGGCGCCGACGGATCCGCTCTCGGCCGAGCGGGGTTCCGCCGACCGGGTTGCAGGGGGGGCATAGCGGTTGACCGGCTGCTCGCCGACGGCCTCGTCGACCCCGGCCTGGAGATACCAGGCCAACAGGGCGGCGGGCGACGGTGGCGGCGACGACGGGGCGGCGGTCATTAGGGGAAACTACCACGCCGGCGCGGGTGGATACAGGGTCGGCAGCCAGGAATGACTGTGTTATAGAAACGCGATGGTCGAGAGGTGACATTTTCGGGGGGATAAATGGAACGGGAATCCATGGAATTTGACGTGGTGATCGTTGGCGGCGGGCCGTCCGGCCTCGCGGCGGCCATCCGTTTGCGGCAGCTGTCCGCCGAATCGGGACGCGAACTGACCGTCTGCGTTCTTGAGAAAGGCTCCGAACTGGGGGCTCATACGTTGTCCGGGGCGGTGCTTGAGCCGAGGGCGCTCAATGAACTGATCCCCGACTGGAAGGCCAAGGGGGCGCCGCTGAACGCGCCGGTCAGCGGCGACAAGTTCATGTTCCTCACCGAGTCGCGCGCCTTCAAGCTGCCGACCCCGCCCTCCATGCATAATGAAGGCAATTACGTGGTCAGCCTGGGCAATGTGGTGCGCTGGCTGGGCAGCGAGGCCGAGGCCATGGGCGTCGAGATCTTTCCCGGCTTTGCCGCCGCCGAGGTGCTTTACGACGACAGCGGCGCCGTCCGCGGCGTCGCCACCGGCGATATGGGCGTCGGCAAGGACGGCGAGCCGACCGCCAATTTCACTCCCGGCGTCGAGCTGCTGGCCCGCCAGACCCTCTTCGCCGAGGGCTGCCGCGGCTCGCTGACCAAGGCCCTGACCGAGCGCTTCGGCCTGCGTGCCGACGCCGACCCGCAGACCTACGGCATCGGCATCAAGGAATTGTGGGAGATCGATCCGTCCCGCCACCAGGCCGGGATGGTGATCCACAGCATCGGCTGGCCGCTGGATGCCGAGACCTATGGCGGCTCGTTCCTTTATCATCTGGAGAACAACCAGATTTCGGTGGGCATGGTGATCGGGCTCGATTACCCCAATCCCTATATGTCGCCGTTCGAGGAATTCCAGCGCTTCAAGACCCATCCGGCGATCCGCCCGATCTTCGAGGGCGCGCGGCGCCTCGCCTATGGCGCGCGGGCCCTGTCGGAAGGCGGCTTCCAGTCGATCCCCAGGCTGACCTTCCCCGGTGGCCTGCTGATCGGCGATACCGCCGGTTTCCTCAACATGCCGAAGATCAAGGGCAGCCATACGGCGATGAAGTCGGGAATGGTCGCCGCCGAGGCGGTGTTCGAGGCCCTGTCGGCCGAGGCCGCCGGCGCCGTCGAGGTCTCGGCCTATCCCGAGAAGCTGAAGGCCTCCTGGCTGTGGCAGGAACTCTACCTGGCCCGCAACATCCGTCCCAGCTTCCATTGGGGGCTGTGGGGCGGCCTGTGCTATTCGGCCATCGACGCCTATGTCCTGCGCGGCCATGCGCCGTGGACGCTGAAGAACCATGCCGACCACGACAGCCTGCGCAAGGCCGCCGACAGCCAGCCGATCGCCTATCCCAAGCCGGACGGCAAGCTGACCTTCGACCGGCTGTCGTCGGTTTTCCTGTCCAATACCAATCACGAGGAAAACCAGCCGGTGCATCTGCGTCTCAGGGACGCCGCGGTGCCGATCGGGGTCAATCTGCCGCTGTACGACGCGCCGGAGCAGCGCTATTGTCCGGCCGGAGTTTACGAGATCGTAACCGATCCGGGCGCAGACTCGCCCCGGTTGCAGATCAATGCTCAGAACTGTGTCCACTGCAAGACCTGCGACATCAAGGATCCGACCCAGAATATCAATTGGGCGGTGCCCGAAGGTGGCGGTGGGCCGAACTATCCCAACATGTAGCAAGGCTAGTCGAGGGCCGGACTGAACGATGAGGATGAAAAAACAGTGAAGCCGGCTGTGGGGGCTTTCCGCCGCCGGCGGCGCCTTGGGTCCTTGTTGCTGGTCGCGGCCCTCGCCGGCTGCGTCGCCGCGCCCGAGGGCGAGGCGGTGGAGGAGGCCGCGGACGCGGCGCCGCGCCCACCGGTGATGATGTCGGTGGCGGGGAATTACCTGGCCGGGCGTTTCGCCCAGGACCGCCATGACCAGGGCGCGGCGGCGGACTTTCTGCTCGGCGCCCTGAAGGGCAGTCCCGACAATGTCGAACTGCTGAACCGCGCCTTCCTGTCGCTGGCCTCCGCCGGGCGGCTCGAGGAGGCCGCCGGTCTGGCCCGGCGTCTGCTGAAATTCGACGAGGACGCCGCCATGGCCACCATCCTGGTGGCCGAGCGCGACGCCAAGGCCGGCAATTGGGCCGCCGCCGAGCAGGCGGTAGCCGCTCTGCCCAGGCGCGGCATCACCGTCTTCATGGTGCCGCTGGTCACCGCCTGGGCGCGGGTCGGCCAGGGCAATTTCGACGGCGGGCTGGAGGCCCTGGCGCCGCTGGTCGAGCCGGGCGCGCAGGGGCAGAGCTACAAGCTGATCCATGACTTCCATGCCGCCCTGATCAATGATCTGGTCGATCGCCACAAGGCGGCCGAGGACGCCTATCGGGCGGTGATCGGCGCCGGCGAGCACGGCCTGACGCTGCATAGCATCGAGGCGGCGGCGGCCTTCTACCGCCGCATCGGCAAGCCGGCCGAGGCCGATCAGGTGATCGCCGCCTTTGTCCGGCTGCATCCCGATGCGGTGGATATCGACTTCGCCGGCGGCACCGCGCGGCCGGTGAACTCGGCGGCGGACGGCCTGGCCGAGGCGCTGTTCGGCGTCGCCGGCTCGTTGCGCCAGAGCAGCGCCGCCGATCTGGCGCTGCTGTTCACCCGCCTGGCGCTGGACCTCAAGCCCGACTTTCCGCTGGCCCAGGTGCTGGCGGGCGAGTTGCTGCAGGCGACCGGACATCTCCAGGCGGCCAATGAGGCGTTCCGCCGCATCGGTCCCGGCGCGCCGGTCTATTGGTCGACCCAGTTGCGCATCGCCGCCAATTTCGACGAACTGGGCGACATCGACGCCGCCGCCACCACCCTTGAGGGCCTGGCCGCCCAGCGGCCGGACCGGCCCGACGCGCTGATCACCCTGGGCGATCTGCTGCGCGGCCATAAGCGCTGGGGCGAGGCGGTCAAGGCCTATGACCGGGTGGTCGCCGCCATCCGCGAACCCCGGCGCGACCAATGGGCGATCTTTTATGCGCGCGGCATCGCGCTGGAGCGCGACAAGCAGTGGGCCCGGGCGGAAGCCGACTTCCTGACGGCGCTGCGCCTCGAGCCGGACGAACCGCATGTGCTCAATTACCTCGGCTATAGCTGGGTTGAGCAGGGGGCCAATCTCGAACAGGCCCGGCGCATGGTGGAAAAGGCGGTGGAGCTGCGGCCCAATGACGGCTACATCATCGACAGCCTGGGTTGGGCCTATTTCCGTTTCGGCGACTATGCCAAGGCGGTGGCGACGCTGGAAAAGGCCGTCGAGCTGCATCCCGAGGACGCCACCATCAACGACCATCTGGGCGACGCCCTGTGGAGCGTCGGCCGCCAGCAGGAGGCCCGCTTCCAATGGCGGCGCGCGCTGGTCTTTGATCCCGATCCCGAGCTCAAGGCCGACCTCGAAGCCAAGCTCAAGCAGGGACTGCCGGCGAAGAAACAGAATGCCGCGGCACGCTGACCATGCCTGACGCCATCGAGATCTTCGCCCCGGCCAAGGTCAACCTGTATCTGCATGTCACCGGCCGGCGCGCCGACGGCTATCACCTGCTGGACAGCCTGGCGGTGTTCGCCGGCGTCGGCGACAGCCTGGCCTTCGCGCCGGCGCCGACCCGGGCAGAGCTCAG
>DUZF01000013.1 GCA_013349665.1 Rhodospirillaceae bacterium
CGTGCGGCGGCGGCTCCTCCAGCGTCTTCAACAGGGCGTTGAAGGCCGGCGTCGACAGCATATGCACTTCGTCGATGATGTAGATCTTGAACCGCGCCGAGGTCGGGCGGTAGCGGACACCGTCGATCAGTTCGCGGATATCATTGACCCCCGTCCGCGAGGCGGCATCCATCTCCAGGACGTCGACATGACGGTCCTCGGCGATCGCCCGGCAATGCTCGCAAACGCCGCAGGGTTCGGTGGTCGGGCCGCCGCCGCCGTCGGCGCCGACGCAGTTCAGCGCCCGGGCGATGATCCTCGCCGTGGTGGTCTTGCCGACGCCGCGCACCCCGGTCAGCACGAAGGCATGGGCCAGGCGTCCGCCATGAATGGCATTGGTCAGCGTGCGCACCAAAGCATCCTGACCGATCAACCCGGAAAAGTCGGTCGGCCGGTATTTTCGCGCAAGCACGCGGTAGGGAGTGGCGAAGGGTGTTTCGCTCATGGACCCGGATCAGGCGGCGGGCGTTGTTGAAGGAGGGAGACTGGTCGGCGACCCGGACCGAAAATCGTTACGGCTGCTTCCTTCCGGACCTGACCGGGTTGGCGACGGGCCCGTCCGCCGCCAGTCTCCCGGGGGCAGTATATCAGGCCGCGGCCGGTAAAAGGCAAGGACGAAACCGCCGACCATTTCAATCCGCCGCCAGCCGCGCCTTGTAACGGTAGGGATGGGCCGGATAGACGCCAAGGATCCGCACCTCGCGGGAAAAGAAATCCAGTTCTTCGAGCGCCAGGCGCAGATTGGTTTCCTCGGGATGGCCCTCGACATCGGCATAGAACTGGGTGGCCGCGAAGGCCCCGCCGATCTGGTAGGATTCCAGCTTGGTCATGTTGACGCCGTTGGTGGCGAAGCCGCCCATCGCCTTGTACAGCGCCGCCGGAACGTTGCGCACCCGGAAGACGAAGCTGGTGATGCAGGGACCGGACCGCGGATCGAATTCCAGCGGGTCGCGGGCCATCACCAGAAAGCGGGTGGTGTTGTGTTCGGCATCCTCGATATTGCCGGCGATGGACTCCAGACCATAGGTGCGGCCCGCCAGTTCCGAGGCGATGGCGCCCAGGCTCTTGTCGCCGCGTGCCGCCACCTCGGCGGCGGCGCCGGCGGTATCGGCGCTGACGATCGGCTGCAGGCCATGCATGCGGATGAAATTGCGGCATTGTCCAAGGGCATGGACATGGCTGCGCACCGTCTTGATGTCGTCGAGTTTGGCCCCCTTGACCGCCAGCAGGTGATGGTTCACCCGGGCAAAGAACTCGCCGATGATGTGCAGGCGCGACGCCGGCATCAGATGGTGGATGTCGGCGACGCGGCCGGCCACCGAATTTTCGATAGGGATCATCGCCAACTGCGCCCGCCCTTCGTTGACCGCCACGAAGGCGTCCTCGAAGGCCGCACAGGGCAGCGGCGTATAGGCCGGATAGGCGATGGTGCAGGCGAGATGCGAATAGGCCCCCGGTTCGCCCTGAAAGGCGATGCTCTGCACCGCGTCGGTGTTGGCAGCCATCAAACTTCCTCAATACACGCGATGGTAACGACGGCGTGGACAGCCGCGCAAAGCTCTATACACTCCACTGGGCGTCACCATATAACGGCGGGAGCGGCGGTGGAACCCCCTTCGCCCCCGCCCCGCCGGTTTGCCGTCATTGACTCCGCGACCATGGACGATGAGACGTCAGGCCAACGAACGATTAACCGACGAGGAGCCGTAATGGGCATCACCCTTCAAAAAATCGCCGGTGCAATTCTCTTTGCTTTGATCCTGGTGGTCGGCCTCAACCTGCTGATCGACGGCGTCATGCCGACGGAAAGCCGCTCTGTGGAACACAAGCGGGCAACTCCAGGGGGTGGCACGGCCGAACCCGCCGCGGTGGCGACGGCACCGGCGGAGCCGGACAAACCTCTCGACCAGCGTCTCGCCGCCGCCAGCGTCGACAAGGGACAGGCGGTTGCCAAGAAATGCCTGTCCTGCCACAACTTCACCGAAGGCGGCGGGACCAAGGTCGGGCCCAATCTCTATGGCGTGGTCGGCCGCGCCAAGGCCGGCATGACCGGCTTCGCCTATTCCGAGCCGATGAAGGCGCAGGGCGGAACCTGGGGCTACGAGGATCTGGACAAATTCCTCACCAAACCCTCGGCCATGGTCCCCGGCACCAAGATGGGCTTCGCCGGCCTGCCGGCCGGGTCCGAGCGGGCCGATGTCATCGCCTATCTGCGCTCGCTCAGTCCGGCCGCGCCGCCCCTGCCCAAATGACCGGGATGACCGGCATGGATGACCATGTCGCTCTGGCGATGCGCCTGGCGGAGGCGGCTGGGGCAGTGGTGCGGCGCTATTTCCGCACCCCGGTGGCGGTCGAGGACAAGGCGGACCACAGCCCGGTGACCATCGCCGACCGCGAGGCCGAGGCCGCCATGCGACGGCTGATCAACGCCGCCGCCCCCGGCCACGGCATCCTTGGCGAGGAATACGGTCCCGAGCGGACCGACGCCGAATGGGTTTGGGTGCTTGATCCCATCGACGGCACCAAGGCCTTCATCACCGGCAAGCCGTCCTTCGGCACCCTGATCGCCCTGTTGCATCAGGGCCGACCGGTGCTCGGCGTGATCGACCAGGCGATCATCCAGGAACGCTGGATCGGTGTCGCCGGCCGCCCGACGACCCTGAACGGCCAGGCGGTGCGCGTGCGTCCCTGCCCCGAGCTGCGCCTCGCCGCCCTTTACGCCACGGCGCCGGAAATGTTTTCCGGCACCGACGCCACCGCCTTCGAAGATTTGCGCCGCCGGGTCAAATTGCCGCGCTATGGCGCCGACTGCTATGCCTACGGCCTGCTGGCCGCGGGCTTCGTCGACCTGGTGGTGGAGGCCTCGCTGCAGCCCTATGACTACCTGCCGCTGGTGCCGGTGATCGAAGGCGCCGGCGGCATCACCAGCGACTGGCAGGGACGGCCGCTGGGGCTCGACAACGCCGACGGCGGCCGCGCCATCGCCGCCGGCGATCCCCGCATGCACCGCGCGGCGCTGGCCGTCCTCACCGGAGTGGTTGAATGAAGCTTCTGGCAGTCCTCTCCGCTTTGCTGCTGGTAGCGGCCCCGGTGGCGGCCTCGGCGGCGCCGCCGGTGCATGGCCTGGCGATGCATGGCGAACTGAAATACCCTGCCGGATTCAGCCATTTCGATTACGTCAATCCCGCCGCCCCGGTGGGTGGCGAGCTGCGCCTTGCCGAACTGGGCGGCTTCGACAGTCTGAACCCGTTCATCGTTAAGGGAAATGCGCCGAGCCGGGTCGCCATGGCCTTCGAAAGCCTGCTGATCCCCTCGGCCGACGAGGCGTTCAGCGAATACGGGCTGATCGCCGAAAGCATCGAGGTGCCGGACGACCGCTCCTGGGTGGTGTTCAATCTGCGCAGCCAGGCGCGGTTTCATGACGGCACGCCGATCACCGCCGACGATGTGCTGTTCTCCTACGACATTCTGCGGACCAAGGGCCTGCCCTTTTACCGCGCCTATTACGCCAATGTGAAGACCGCCGAAAAACTGGCCGACCGCAAGGTGCGCTTCGTCTTCGCCCCCGGCGAAAACCGGGAATTGCCGCTGATCATTGGGCAAATGCCGATCCTGTCGAAAAAATACTGGCAGACCCATGCCTTCGACCAGACCACCCTGGAGGCGCCGCTGGGCAGCGGCCCCTATCGGGTGGAAAGCCTGGAGGCCGGCCGTTATCTGGTGATGACCCGGGTCGCCGACTACTGGGGCAAGGACCTGCCGGTCAACAAGGGCATGCACAATTTTCAGCGCATCCGCACCGACTATTACCGCGATTCGACGGTGGCGCTGGAAGCCTTCAAGGCCGGCGAATACGATTTCCGCCTGGAAAACGAATCGAAGAAATGGGCCACCGGCTATGATTTCCCGGCGGTCGTGCAAGGCCTGGTGAAAGTCAAAAAATTTCCCAACGAGCGCCCCACCGGCATGCAGGGCTATGCCTACAACACCCGCCGCCCGTTATTCCAGGACCCCAGGGTCCGCCATGCCCTGGCCTATGCCTTCGATTTCGAATGGACCAACAAGAATTTGTTTTATGGCCAGTATGAACGGACCAGGAGCTATTTCTCCAATTCCGACCTGGCTTCCGGCGGCCTGCCATCGCCCGACGAACTGAAACTGCTTGATCCGCTAAAGGGATCGATCCCGGCGGAGGTCTTCACCGCCGAATACACTCCGCCCGAGGTCAAGGGCGCCGACGGATTGCGCGACAATCTGCGCCTCGCCGCCGGCATGTTGAAGGACGCCGGCTGGACCATTCGCGACGGCCATCTGGTCAACGCCGCCGGCCAGCCCTTTGCCTTCGAGATCCTCCTCGACCAGCCGGTGTGGGAGCGCATCAGCCTGCCCTTCGCGCAGAACCTCGAGCGCCTCGGCATCACCGCCACGGTGCGCACCGTCGACACCGCGCAATACAAGAATCGCGTGGACAATTTCGACTTCGACATGATCGTCGACGTCTGGGGCGAAAGCCTGTCACCCGGCAACGAACAACGGGAATTCTGGGGCACGGCGACCGCCGACATGCCGGGCAGCCGCAACGCCGTCGGCATCAAGAGCAAGGCCATCGACAGCCTGATCGACCAGGTGGTGGCGGCCCCCGACCGGCAGACCCTGGTCACCCGGGTGCATGCCCTCGACCGCGTCCTGCTGTGGGGACATTACGTCATCCCGCATTGGCATATCGGCTATGACCGGGTCGCCTTCTGGGACAAATTCGGCATGCCGCAGGTCATCCCCCGCCAGGGGTTCCAACTGATGGCCTGGTGGTTCGACCCGGAAAAGGCGAAATCGGCGGCGATCCAGAAAAAACCGTGATCAATTACGTTCTCCGACGCCTGCTGCTGATCCCCCTGACCCTGTTCGGGATCATGGTGGTCAATTTCGGCTTCGCCCAACTGGCCCCCGGCGGGCCGGTGGAACAGGTGCTGGCCAAGGTCCAGGGCCAGGCGGTGGAGGCGACGGCGCGCATTTCCGGTGCCGGTTCGGGGGAAACCGTCAGCCGCGGCGGCGGCGAAGGCGCCGGCAAGTATCGCGGCGCCCAGGGGTTGGATCCCGCCTTCATCAAGGAAATCGAGAAGCAATTCGGCTTCGACCGGCCGCCGCTGGAGCGGTTCTGGAAGATGATGGGGGACTATCTGCGCTTCGATTTCGGCAAAAGCTTCTATCGCGACGAAAGCGTCATCAGGCTGGTGCTGGAAAAGATGCCGGTCTCCATGTCTCTGGGGCTGTGGTCGACGCTGATCATCTATCTGGTGTCGATCCCCTTGGGGATCACCAAGGCGGTCCGGGACGGCTCGTCCTTCGACATCGCCTCCAGCTGGGCGGTGATCATCGGCTATGCGGTGCCTGGCTTCCTGTTCGCCATCCTGCTGGTGGTGCTGTTCGCCGGCGGCACCTTCCTGTCGCTGTTTCCCCTGCGCGGCCTGACCAGCGTCGGCTGGGAGGGCTTTCCCTGGTGGCAGAAGATCCTCGACTATTTCTGGCATCTGGCGCTGCCGGTGCTGGCACTGGTGATCGGTGGCTTCGCCGGCCTGACCATGCTGACCAAGAACTGCTTTCTCGAAGAGATCAACAAACAATACGTGGTCACCGCGCGGGCCAAGGGATTGACCGAGCAGCGCGTGCTCTACGGCCATGTGTTCCGCAACGCCATGCTGCTGGTGATCGCCGGCTTCCCGTCCGCCCTGGTTGGCATCCTGTTCACCGGCGCCCTGCTGGTGGAGATCATCTTCTCCTTGGACGGTATCGGCCTGCTGGGCTATGAGGCGGTGGTCAACCGCGACTATCCGGTGATGTTCGGCACCCTTTACGCCTTCGGCCTGATCGGTCTGGTGCTCAATCTGCTCAGCGACCTGACCTATCACCTGGTGGACCCGCGCATCGATTTCGAGGCCCGCCGATGACCGCCCGCTCGCCGCTCACCGAACGCCGCCTGGCAGCCTTTCGCGCCAATCGCCGGGGATACTGGTCGCTGTGGATATTTCTCGGCCTGTTCCTGGTCAGCATGCTGGCCGAGCTGTGGGCCAACGACCGGCCGTTGCTGGTGGTCTTCGACGGACAGCCTTATTTCCCGGTGATCCGCGACTACCCCGAGACCACCTTCGGCGGCGACTTCCTGACGGCGGCCGATTATCGCGATCCGTTTCTCGCCCGGCTGATCAGCCAGCATGGCTGGATGGTCTGGCCGCCGATCCGCTTCGACTACCGCGCCGTCAATCTCGATCTGCCGGTGCCGGCCCCAGCGCCGCCGTCGGCCGACAACATTCTCGGCACCGACGACCAGGGACGCGACGTCGCCGCCCGCCTGATCTACGGCCTGCGCCTGTCGATCCTGTTCGGCCTGGCGCTGACCGCCGTCAGCTCGGTGATCGGCGTCGCCGCCGGCGCCGTGCAGGGCTATTTCGGCGGCAAGACCGACCTGGTTTTCCAGCGATTCCTGGAGATCTGGGGGGGCTTGCCGCAGCTGTTCATCCTCATCATCGTCGCCAGTATCCTGACCCCCGGCTTCTGGACCCTGCTGGGCATCCTGGTGCTGTTCTCCTGGACCAGCCTGGTCGGGGTGGTGCGGGCAGAGTTCCTGCGCGGGCGCAATTTCGATTATGTGCGCGCCGCCCGGGCGCTGGGCATGACCGACCGGCGGATCATGGTCCGTCACCTCCTGCCCAATGCCATGGTGGCGACGCTGACCTTCATGCCGTTCATTCTCAACGGCTCCATCGTCTCGCTGACCTCGCTGGACTTTCTCGGCCTCGGCCTGCCGCCCGGCTCGGCCTCGCTGGGCGACCTGCTGCGCCAGGGCAAGGAAAACCTGCAGGCCCCCTGGCTCGGCATCACCGGCTTCGTCGTCCTGGCGACCACCTTGTCCCTGCTGGTGTTTGTCGGCGAGGCGGTGCGCGACGCCTTCGATCCCAGGAAAACCAGCCTATGAGCCACCTGCTGTCGGTTCGCGATCTGTCTGTCAGCTTCGGCCGCGGCGCCGCCGCGGTGGCGGCGGTGCGCGGTGTCTCCTTCGACCTCGACCGCGGCCAGACCCTGGCCCTGGTCGGCGAATCCGGCTCGGGCAAATCGGTCACCGCGCTGTCGATCCTGCAGCTGCTGCCCTATCCGCGGGCCCATCATCCGGCCGGCAGCATCCTCTTCGACGGGCGCCAGCTGATGGCTGCCGACGAACGGACCTTGCGCTCGGTGCGCGGCGACCGCATCGCCATGGTCTTCCAGGAACCGATGACCAGCCTCAACCCGCTGCATGCCATCGGCCACCAGATCGGAGAGGTATTGGAGGTTCATCGCGGCCTGCGCGGCGAGCCGCTGCGCGCCCGCGTCGTCGAGTTACTGCATCTGGTCGGCCTGCCGGAGGCGGAGAGCCGCCTCTCGGCCCTGCCCCACGAACTGTCGGGCGGTCAGCGCCAGCGGGTGATGATCGCCATGGCGCTGGCCAATGAACCCGACATCCTGATCGCCGACGAACCGACCACCGCGCTCGACGTCACCATCCAGGCGCAGATCCTGGTCCTGCTAAAGGATTTGCAGAAACGCTTCGGCATGGCACTGCTGCTGATCACCCATGACCTCGGCATCGTCCGCAAGATGGCCGACAGCGTCTGCGTGATGCAGAACGGCGAGGTGGTGGAGCAGGGCGCCGTCGCCCCGCTGTTCGCCCAGCCGCGACATCCCTACACCCAGCGGCTGCTGGCCGCCGAACCCAAGGGCCGGCCCAATGCGGTGGCCGCCGAGGCGCCGGAAATCATCGCCTGCCACGATCTGAAGGTATGGTTCCCGCTGAAGCGCGGGGTGATCCCGCGGGTGGTCGGCCATATCAAGGCGGTGGATGGGGTCACGCTGTCGGTGCGCCAGGGCCAGACCGTGGGCGTGGTGGGCGAATCGGGATCGGGCAAGACCACTCTCGGCCTGGCCCTGCTGCGCCTGACCGACAGCCTGGGGCCGGTGGTGTTCCTCGGCCGCCCGCTGCAGGATCTCGACGCCAGAACCTTAAGGCCACTGCGCCGCGAAATGCAGATGGTGTTCCAGGATCCCTACGGGTCCCTCAGCCCCCGCCTGTCGGTCGGGCAGATCGTCGGTGAAGGGCTGGAGGTCCATCATCTTGGCGGCTCCGCCGAGGAGCGCCGGACGCTGATCGCCCAGGCGCTGACCGAGGTGGGCCTCGACCCCGCCACCCAGGACCGCTATCCGCATGAATTCTCCGGTGGCCAGCGCCAACGCATCTCCATTGCCCGCGCCCTGGTGCTGAAGCCGAAATTCATCGTCCTCGACGAGCCGACCTCCGCCCTCGACGTTTCGGTGCAGGCGCAGATCGTCGACCTGCTGCGCGATCTGCAGGTCCGCCACCGCCTGGCCTTCCTGTTCATCAGCCATGACCTCAGGGTGGTCAAGGCGCTGGCCGACCATCTGCTGGTGATGAAGGACGGCAAGGTGGTGGAAAGCGGCCCGGCGGACGAGGTGTTCAACCGCCCGCAAAGCGCCTATACGCGCGCCCTGATGGCCGCCGCCTTCGATCTGGTGGCGGAGTAGAGCCGCGGATCCAGCGGATCACAACGGATGAAAGCAGATGATTTCCAAAGCGCCCGCGGCGCATTTCTCTTATCCGTGCGTATCCGCTGAGATCCGCTGAATCCGTGTCAGATTACTTGGGCTCTCCGCGCTCAACTCGGCCGCGTCGCCGATTGCGCATGACACGGACGAAAGTGGACGCCGCTTCGCGGCGTCTTCTACCGTCCGTGTTACCTCGCGGTTTTTTCACCCAAGAGGGTATTGAGATATTCAGCAACAGATTAACTAAGCGGCTGGGGATCACCAGGGCCAAGTCAGTTCCGGCAGCTTGAACAGCGCCGCCGGCCCGATATGCAGCATGCGGTCCTCCACCGACACCGGCGCCGTCAGCTCGGCGACGCCGTCCGCCGCCGGACGCGACAACAGGCCCAGCACCAGCTTGGCCAACGCCCCGTCCTTGGCCCGCACCAGGCCCTGGCCGGTAAGGGCGTCGATGGCCTCGCCCAAACCGCGGATCGAACAGCTGCCGGCCCACAGGGGCTGCAGATCGCGATCAAGGGCCAGGGTCCCCTTGCCGCTCAGCCGCAGCGGCGGCCACTCCACCGTCAGCCCGTCTACCTCCACCGTTCCGCCGTCGCGGCGCCAGGCCTCGACCGAGACCTTCGGCGGCGCCGCCGGCAGCCAGCCGAGAAGCCTGGCCTTCACCGCCGCCACCACCAGCCGCCGGCCCATGGGCGGCGGCGGCTCGGCCGCCGGCAGCAGGTCGCGCAGTGTCAGGGACAGGGACAGGCTGGGGGTCGAAAAGGTCACCGGAGCGAAGGCCAGGCGGTTGAGACTGAGCTCCGCCCGGCCGAGATGCGCACCGCCGGCCGTCAGATCGCCGAAATCGGCCGCCAGAGCCTCGAGACCATGGCCGCCCAGGACCAGATCGACCTTTGCCGTTCCCATTTGAAGGACCAGGGGCTCCCCGCCGGCGCTCAGCAGATGTTGCCCCGGCATGGTCAGGCTCGCCCGCTCCGGCGCCCAGGGCCTGAGGGTGACCGACAGCGGCGGTCCGCGCCACAGCCTGCCGGCGCCGTCACCGACCGCCGGCGCGGCCAGACGCATGCGCAGCAAAAAGGGAAATCCGTCGATCGCCACCTCGCCGGTGCCGATGGTCCAGCCGAGAGCCTTGGCCTCGACCGTCCAGGCGGTCAACTGTTCCTTCATGGTCGAGGCGATACTTTGCCACCAGACCAGCCAGGCCGCCGCCAATGCCACCAGGGTCGCCAGGATGACGGAAATATGTACTCTCGGGCGCATCGCTAGGTTATAGCGGGACGCGATCGGCAGGGCGAGCGACGGTAGGGGATATGAACGACGATTTCTGGGTTTTCGCTTACGGGTCGCTGATCTGGAAGCCGGGCTTCGACTACCGCGACATGGTTCCGGCGACCCTGTTCGGCTGGCACCGGGCATTGTGCATCCTGTCCACCCATTACCGTGGCCAGCCCGAGGCGCCGGGGTTGGTGCTCGGCCTCGACCGCGGCGGCAGCTGCCGCGGCATCGCCTATCGCGTCGATGCTGGGCAGGCTGAGGACGTCCGCCGGTATCTCGACGCCCGCGAACTGATCACCGAGGTCTATCTGCCGCGCTTCAGCGGGCTGCGCCTCGCCGACGGCCGCCGTGTCCGGGGCTATGTCTACACCGCCCGGCGCGACCATCTGCAATATGCCGGGCGGCTGCCGGTGGAAGAGGTGTGCCGCCTGGTGCGGCGCGGCGTCGGCGAGGCGGGCAGCAGCCGCGACTATCTGGCGGCGACGGTGTCCCACCTGGCCGCCATCGGGCTTGCCGATACCGGCCTCGGCCGATTGCTCGACCTGGTCGACGCCGACTGAAAGATTAAGCCGTGGCTTTAGCCGCCCCACGATGGGGGGCGGCTTTGGCGCATTGAGCGCCCGCGCGACGCCGGCTACGCCGGCATTTCTATAGATTGTGCGCGGTGCGCACAGTCGCGCGGTAGCCAAGGTGGCCGGAGGCCACCGCCCGGCGCTTGAGGGACAATTTACAGTTAAGCCGTGCGGGTCCGTGCGGTGGCGCCGCGCTCGATGGCGGCGGCGGTCAGGCGGTCGACATCCAGACGATGGCGGATGATCTCGAGGACCCGCAGCTTTTCCTGGTTGACGTCACCGTCGGCGACCGCCACATCGCAGGCCAGGGCATAGGCGGTATCGCGCAGTTTGACCGGCAGGGAAGCCTTGATCTGGGTCAGGATCTTGTCCAGACCGTCATCGATGCCCAGCATTTCGGCGCAGGCCCCGGCGGTACGCGGCAGCAGTTCAGGGTCATAATCGCGGAACACCGGCAGAAATTCGACGATCTCGTGGATCGCCCGCATTTCAGCGTCGGTCATGTCGCCGTCGGCGGCCGACACCAGGACCATCGTATATATCAGGGCCGCATGGTGGCTGATCATGAGCGTTCTCCTTACAGGAAAACATAATCCTCCAAGGCCGTTTCGAACATGAAAATCAGTCGCTCGCCTCTTTTGGCGGCTGGCGGACGGCGCTGAGCTCGCCATAATAATTCTTGTCGTAAGGCAGGACGACGCCCATGGCGTCGAAGCGCTGCTTCAGCCGGCGATTGAATTCCCGGCCCACCGTCCACTGCTTGCCGGGCGGGGTCTTCAACCGTCCGCGCACCATCACCGCCGACGGGGCGAAGCGTTCGATGCCGAAAATCTCGATGGGATCGAGGATATTGGCGCCGAAGTCCGGGTCGAGGCGCATGTCGTCGCCGACCTCGCGGATGAAACCGATGATGCGATCGACGTCGTCATGGTAGGACACGCCGATATCGAACAGGTGATAGCCGAAATCGCGGCTCAGATTGGTGACGGCGTTGACGACGCTGAACGGCACCGTATGGACATTGCCGCTGACGTCGCGCAACCGCATGGTGCGGATGGTCATACCCTCGACGGTGCCGGCGAAATCGCCGATCTTGACGTTGTCGCCGACGGCGATGGTGTCCTCAAACAGGATGAAGGCGCCGGTGATCACGTCCTGCACCAGTTTTTGCGAGCCGAAGCCGATGGCGACGCCGATGACGCCGGCGCCGGCCAGCAGCGGCGCGATATTGATGCCCAATTCGGCCAGCACGATCAGCGATACCAGGATCACCAGCACCACCAGCAGCGCATTGCGGGCCAACGGCAGCAGGGTGCGGGCCCGCGCGCTGCGGGCGACGGCATTGCCCTCGGCATCGGTCTGCGCCAGATAGCGCTCGATGGAGGCGTTGACCAGTTCCCACAGGATGACGGCGCCGACCAGCACCGCCAGGATCGACAGGCCGCTGAACACCAGGTGGCGGCCAAGCTCGGAATTGAGCCAGGCGACGATGTCGGCGCCCCAGGCCTGGGCGACACCCAGCACCGCCGCCAGGCCGACGGTGCCGTGGACCACGCTCATCAGGATTGTCGTATAGCGGTTGACCCGCAACTCGAGCTGCGGGAACCGCCCGCGCAGCTCGTCATTGACGGCGAAGGCGCGGGCCACCAGGCCGGCCAGGGCATTGGTCAGCGCGCCAGCGGCCACCAGCACGGCCAGGGTCAGCAGCGAGGCGCGCAGGATATAGGCGAAACCGCCCTGCACCTGCAGGGCCCAGACGATGAACGAGGCGATCACATAGATCGCCGCCAGGATATGCCAGATATCGGCCAGCCGGTTGCGCCAGCCCTGGATCCGGGCGGACAGCCCCGCCGCCTCGCCGTTGACGCGGATCCAGGCGGCAACCGGATGGCGGTTCTGCAGCAACAGGATGACCAGCAAGGTGGTGACCACCAGCCCGAGCACCTTGACCAGCACCACCGTGCCGCTTTTCGGCACCCCCAGCAGGCCCAGCGCCTCGATGGCGAAGCCGCCCCAGACGCCGGTATAGGTCAGGCGCCGCGCCCAGATGAACAGATAGTTCGCCGTCTCGTCGTCAAGCGGCAGGGCGCGAACGCCGCCGGCGGCCGGCACCAGCAAGGCCTGCGCCAGCACCAGCCCCCCCTGGACCAGGGCATAGGCGCCCACCAGCAGCACCGCCGCCAGCCCGCCATTGCCGGCCAGGCGCAGCAAAGGCAAGGTCATCAGCCCATAGGCGACCGCGACGAAAACCGCCACCGGCACCAGGTCGAGCAGCCAGCGCGCCGCCGCCAGCAGCAACCGCAGCCAGCGGGAGGCATGGTTTTCAGAATCGAGACCGCGCCGCGCCGGCTTCAGCGAGCGGCGCAGCAACCATTCTGCCGCCAGTCCACCGGCGAGGATCGCCAGGATCCTGCCCAGGGCCGCCGCCCAGCGGCCGCGCAGGGTCTCATCGGCCATCTGCAGGCGCAACCAATCGACGGCATGGCCGGTCTCGGAGAAGGTGGCGGCGGCGGCCAGCACCTGTTCCGACAGCGACTCGATGCGGTCGGAAATCTCGCCCAGCAGGGCGTGGTCCTCGACGTCGCGGGATGATTTATCGGCCGCCACCAGCAATTGCAGCTCGGCCACCAGCCTGGCCCGCTCGGCCGGGTCCTCGATGCGATGGATCAGCCCCTGCAGTTCGGCCTTGTCGACCGGCGGCTCGGCCGCCGCCGCGGGCATCCCCGACAGCAGGCCGAACAAGATGGCGATGAGTAGGACGAACCTGGACAGATATCTCATGGCAACACATAAGAATGTCTTTTCCGCGATTGCAAGGATCAATGGACGATGTCCATCACCATCTATCACAACCCGAAATGCAGCAAATCGCGCCAGACCCTGGCGCTGCTGCGGGACAAGGGATACGCCCCCGAGGTCGTCGACTATCTGCGGACCCCGCCGTCAGCCGCCCAATTGAAGGAAATCCTGCGCCAGCTCGGCATGGCGCCCCGGGACCTGCTGCGCCGCAAGGAAGCCGACGAAAACGGCGTTGACCCGATGCTGCCGGACGACCAGCTGATCGCCGCCATGGTGGCACATCCCATCGTCATCGAACGCCCCATCGTCCTGGCCCGGGGACAGGCGCGGATTGGCCGGCCGCCGGAGGCGGTGCTGGAGATCCTCTAACCTGTTTTTAAGCTAGGAGCCTATCCCCTTAATCACGAGAGGCCGCGTTATCGGCCCGCCGGCGCCCGGATGGCAGGCGCGGTGGCGCCTGCGCGCCTTGCGCGCAATTTGTTTGGTTTGTCGGCATAGCCGACGGCGATGCTGGATTCATCGTCGAGCCAGCGCAACGAACCAGACGGCCCGGCGGGCCATAACCCCTTGGGGATGCGCGAAAAATGGCCATGGATCGGCGCCGATGCTCGCTCGTGATGCGGCCAGCATCACGTCGCTCGCATCGTCAGGCCCATGGCTATTTTGTCGCAGCATCGCGGCCCTCGGCATTAAGGGGACAGGCTCCTGGATCGGGCTGTTCCAGCTTCGGCAGGAAGGCCGCCAGCAGGCCGATGGCCGGCAGCACCGAGCAGAGGCGGTAGACATCGACGATCCCGTACAGGTCGGCGAGATGGCCGAGGGCGGCGGCGCCGATCCCCGACAGGCCGAAGGCGAGGCCGAAGAACACCCCGGAAACGGCGCCGGTCTTGCCGGGAATCAGATCCTGGCCGTAGACCACGATGGACGAAAAGGCCGAGGCGAGGATCAGGCCGATGGGAATCGACAGCGCCACCGTCCATGGCAAATCGGCATAAGGCAGGGCCAAAGTGAAGGGCAGGACGCCAAGGATTGAACACCAGATCACCAATTTCCGGCCGATCCGGTCGCCGATCGGTCCACCCGCCAGGGTCCCCACCGCATTGGCCGCCAGGAACAGGAACAGATAAAGCTGCGCATCCTGGACCGGTATCCGGAAGCGTTCGATAAGGTAGAACGTGTAGTAGCTGCCGATGGCCGCCAGATAGACAAATTTCGAGAACAACAGGGAGGCCAGGATCCCCAGGCACAGCGCTACCCGGCGTTTCGACAGCGGCTCCCGCCGGGGCCGGTGCTGCCGGCTGATGGTCTCGATCCTGAACCGGTGATGCTTTTGCCAATAGGCGATCCAGGCCAGCAGCAGCATGGCGAACAGCGCCACCAGCGACACCCAGGCCATGGCGCCTTGCCCATGCGGCAGCACCAGGAAGGCCGCCAGCAGCGGCCCCAGGGCGGCGCCGGCATTGCCGCCGACCTGAAACAGCGACTGCGCCAGCCCATGCCGGCCGCCCGAGGCCAGCCGCGCCACCCGCGACGATTCCGGATGGAAGATCGATGATCCGATCCCCAACATTCCGCCGCCCAGCAACAGCAAAGCATAGCTCGGCGCCGCCGACAGCATCAGCATGCCCAGCATGCTGAAACCCATGCCGAGCGGCAGGGCGTAGTATTTCGGACGGTGATCGGTGTACAGGCCGACGGCCGGCTGCAGAAGCGAGGCCGTCGCCTGATAGACCAGGGTAATCAAGCCCACCTGGCCGAAATCCAGATGAAAGCTGGCGGCCAGAATCGGATAGCTGGCCGGCAGGACGAACTGCACCATGTCGTTGAGCAGATGGCAAAGACTGATGATCCACAAAACCCGGAACAGCGTCCTCTGCTGGGGTAAGCCTGTCGCCTCGTTCACCGCTCAGTCCTCCGCCGGTACGGCAAGGTCCAGCAGGTCCTTGGCGTTATCGCTGGGCAACTCCGCCACCGAACGCAATTTGCGGTCGATGGCCCGCTTGCGCACCTGGATGTCCTCGATGCTGTTGGTCGCCTCGGTCAATTTCTTCTGCACCTTTTCCAACACTTCGCCATATTTGCCGAATTCGCTCTTCACCGCGCCGAGGATTTCCCATACCTCGCTCGAGCGCTTCTGGATGGCCAGGGTGCGGAACCCCATCTGCAGGCTGTTGAGCAGGGCTCCCAGGGTCGTCGGTCCGCACAGGTTGATCCGGTTCTCCCGCTGCAACTGGTCCAGCAGACCGGGGCGGCGCAGCACCTCGGCATAGAGCCCTTCGGTGGGCAGGAACAGGATGGCGAAATCGGTGGTGCGCGGCGGGTTGACGTATTTGCCGGCGATATCCCTGGCCGCCTGCTTGATCCGCGCCTCCAGCGCCCGGGCCGCCGCTTCGACGCCCTCGGCATCGGCGCGCTCCGCCGCGTCGACCAGGCGCTCGTAATCCTCGCGCGGGAATTTGGCGTCGATCGGCAGCCAGACCTCGCCATCCTCGTCGTCACCGCGGCCGGGCAGACGGATCACATATTCAACGCGATCGGCGGAATTCTCCTTACAGGCGACATTGGCCAGATACTGCTCGGGGGTCAGCACCTGTTCCAACAGATTGCCCAATTGCACCTCGCCCCAGGTACCGCGGGTCTTGACATTGGTCAGCACTTTTTTCAGATCGCCGACGCCATTGGCCAGGGTCTGCATTTCGCCCAGCCCCTTCTGCACCGCCTCAAGACGTTCGGAGACCAGCCGGAAGGATTCGCCAAGCCGCTTTTCCAGGGTTCCCTGCAGCTTTTCATCCACCGTCTGACGCATCTGCTCAAGCTTGGCGGCGTTGTCCTCCTGCAGTTTGGCCAGACGCTGTTCCACCGTCTGCGACAGGCGCCCCATCTGCTGGGCGAAGCCGTCCAGGGTCACCCGCTGCAACTGCGCCAGGTCCTTGAGCGCCGTCGCCACCTCCTCGCGCAGGGCCCGCGCCGAGACCCCGGCCTCCTCGCGGCCTGCAACCAGTTCCTCGCGCAGGCGGCGCTCCTGGCGGTCGAGCGCGTCGAGCAGGCGGTGGTCGCGCCCGTCCTTGCCCAACAGCAGGGCAACAACGCCGGCCGCGGCGACGGCGGCCAGCAGCAGGCCGGCGATGGCCAGCCAGTCCATCAGGGATGGGTTTCGGCGAAGGCCGGCAGGGCATTGGCCCGGCGGCACAGCCCCCGCAGCCTGGGAAAACCGTCCGCCGGCAGCATCTCCGGCCAGGTGACGGCGATGAAGTCAAGAACGGCGACAGCGGTGATGTCGGCCTGGGTCAGGCGCGGCCCGGCCAGCCAGCCGTCGGCACACAGGTCCTCGAGATGACGCAGCCCGGCCACCGCCTGCTCGGCATAGCGCTCCAGCATCGCCTGATGCTGCTTGTCCGCGGGGCGCAGCTTGCGCTCGATGAAGCAGGCCACCGCCTTGTCGGCGACCCCCAGGCCGAAGGCCACCAGTTGCAGGACGCGGCGGCGTTCGGCGCCGGAGGGCGGCACCAAAGCGCGCTCGGGTCCCGCCAGTTCGTCCAGATAGTCGAGGATCGGGTTGCTGTCGACCAGCACCTCGCCATCGTCGAGGATCAGCGCCGGCACCCGCCCCAACGGGTTGACGGCCTGCACCTCGGCCCGGTTGTCGATGGTGCTGAGCGGCCTGTGCTCATAGGCGATGCCGAGGGTTTTCAGCGACACCGCCACCCGACGGACGAAAGGCGAAACGTAGCGGCCAATCAGAATCATTGTCTGTTCTCCCTTTGGTCTTGTACGCTGGCCCCAGCGACCCCGTCAACCATCGGCCGAACCGGTGAATTATCGTCACGCCTATCATGCCGGAAATTTCGCCGATGTGCTGAAGCACGCCGTGCTTGCGCTGCTGCTTGAGCATCTGCGTCTCAAGGCCGCGCCGTTCTGCGTCGTCGACTGCCATGCCGGCACCGGCTGCTACGATCTGGCGGGGATCGAGGCCGGAAAAACCGGTGAATATCGCGACGGCATCGGCCGCCTGCTGGCGGCCGGACCCCTGCCGGCGCTCCTTGATGGCTATCTGGCGGCGGTCCGCGCGGTCAATGCCGGCGAGCCGGAATTGCGCTACTACCCCGGCTCGCCGCTGATCGCCCGCTCCCTGCTGCGCCCCGACGACCGCCTGCTGCTGTCGGAACTGCATCCCGAGGACAGTCAGGCGCTGCGGCGCCTGTTCACCGGCGACCGCCAGGTGGTGGTCCATCGCGACGACGCCTATGCGGCGCTGAAGGCCCTGCTGCCGCCGGCCGAACGCCGCGGCCTGGTGCTGATCGATCCGCCCTTCGAGGCCACCGACGAATTCCGCCGCCTGCTGCGCGGCCTCGGCCAGGCGCTGCGGCGCTGGCCGACCGGCATCTACGCCATCTGGTATCCGATCAAGGACCGGCAACCGGTCGAGGCCTTCCTCGCCGAACTGGCCCTGCTCGGACGGCCCGGCCTGGTCGCCGAACTGTGCCGCTTCCCCGCCGACAGCGCCGAGCGGCTGAACGGCTGCGGCCTGGCCATCCTCAACCCGCCCTGGCGCCTCGACGAGGCGCTGGCGACCCTGCTGCCGGCCCTGGCCGGGGCCCTGGAGGCCAAGGGCGGCACCAGACTCAGCCAGCTCGACCGGGCGATTGACAGGCAGACCATGCTTAGCTAAGCTAATTACCTTGGATCATTGGACGTGCCATGACCACATTCACCATTCATACTGCCAAGACCACCCTCTCGAAGCTGATTGCCCGCGCTGAAGCCGGCGAGGAGATTGTGCTCGCCCGCGGCTCACAACCTGTCGCCAAGATCATCCCGATCATTGCTCCACCGGCGAAGCGCCACTTTGGCGCATATCGCGGCAAAGTCACCGTATCCGAAGAATTTTTTGCACCTTTGCCGGACGATGAATTGGACCCCTGGGACCAATGACGGTGCGGTTTTTGCTCGACACCCATGCCTTCCTTTGGTGGCTTGGTGGTGACCGCAAACTTTCCGATACGGCTGTCGACGCGATCGCCGACAACACCAACCAAGTTCTTGTCAGCGCGGCGTCAGCCTGGGAAATCGCCACCAAGTATCGCATCGGCAGGCTTCCGGATGTCGCGGCCATCGTTGCTGATCTTGACTCCGTGATCCTTGGCCAGGACTTCAGCCCATTGCCGATCACCATCCGTCATGGTCAAGTCGCCGGCAACCTGCCGGGACCGCACAAAGACCCCTTCGACAGAATGCTGATAGCCCAGGCCATGCAGGAAAATCTCGTCCTGATTTCCAATGAAGCAGTCTTCGACGCCTACGGTGTCCGTCGATTGTGGTAAACGCCTGCATCTGTGACCGCAGCCAGACGGCCTGCCCTGGGGCGCTGGAGGCCAAGGGCAGCACCAGGCTCGGCCGACTGCAGGACTCCTCCAAAGCATTTTTCGATCAGGGGCGCGCGATTGGCTTAAGCGCCGCTGCGCCCCCGAAGAAGCACTAACCCGTTGATCTGCCCGCTTCACCACGAAGGAAAGAAGACACGAAGAAAAGGATAATGATATTCTTCTTTTCTCTTCGCGCTTTCGTGTGAACTGTGCCTATCCGGTTGGCTCAGACATCCACTATTTGTGGGTCAAGCGCATTCGACCGTTGAATGACCAAGATGACTTGACTGCGGTCAGTCGGGATGATGGTCTTCGCCGACGGGTCTGTGCCAGGTGCGGCCGGACGCATGGGCAGATTTCGGATTCTGGTCAACTCTGCGGCCAAGGCTTTTCCGAAAAATGCGTTTCAATATCGCGATGGCCGTGAAGGATGTTGATCACCTCGACGCGATTATCAACATATCGAAAAAAGATCACGTATCCTTTGAAGGCCGAACTACGAATATCGGGATGCAACTCTGGCCGTGCTCGGCCGAGCACCCCGGGCAACGCCGCCAAATCACGGCAGTGTTTACGAAGTTGCCCGATAAAATCCTGGCCTATCTTTACGCTGCCGCTCTCTGTTGCGATATAGGTCAATATTTCAACCAAATCGGTCTGAACAGAGGCGAGGTAAAGCAGCCTTCTCAAGCGCCGACCCCGTTACGTCGAAGTTCATCACTCCGATCGGCAATGGCTGCGTCGATTTCTTGGTCGGTAACTTCGCCACCCGCGGCAATTGAGGCTTCCAATGTCGCCCGAAGGGCCAGCAACTTCGTTTCCCGCTCTTCAACAAGGCGGAGGCCTTCGCGAACAACTTCACTTGCTGAGCTGTAGCGCCCAGCCTTGACAGCCTGGTCGACAAAATTTTCCCACCGATCGCCAATTGATACGTTCATGCTTCCGACCCTCCAATCCTAGACCCCGGAATGATAACATAAATCGCGCATTTAATGTTACGCCTTCATCGACGAACGTCTGTTCTACCGCATGGGATCGCAACCAGGAACTGACACGCCGACATCGTGGGATGCATTTTTGGCAGCGGTGTGTGGCCCCTTTGGGTCACGTCCGGCCCGAAGCCGCCACCGCCATAACCGTCGGGTTTGCGATTCAAGCGGTCGCACAGTATATAGGAGGCCATGATGCCCACCACTAGATGTAGTGGCTGCCCGTTAATCGGATAGGCAGGGTGCGAACTACTTGCTGTGGTCTATCAAAACCGCTCATAGTTCAACGAAATACTTATCGCAATTTTTCCATCTGCGGAAATCCGCGTAATCTGTGGATAAAATTGCTTTCTTTTGTTAAGCCACCGTCTCCAGCAGGGCCAGCAGCCCGGCCAGCATTTTCTCCGGCGTCGGCGGACAGCCGGGGATCACCAGATCCACCGGCAGCACCGCGGCGACACCGCCGCAGACCGCATAGCTGCCGGCGAAACAGCCGCCGTCGGCGGCGCAGTCGCCGGTGGCCACCACCCATTTCGGGCCCGGCGTCGCCGCATAGGTGCGTTCCAGCGCCTCCTTCATGTTCCTGGTCACCGGCCCGGTGACCAGCAGCACATCGGCATGGCGGGGGCTGGCGACGAAACGGATGCCGAAACGCTCGAGATCGTAGAACGGGTTGTTCATCGCGTGGATTTCCAGCTCGCAGCCATTGCACGATCCGGCATCCACCTGGCGGATCGACAGACTGCGGCCGATGCGCCGCTGCGCCGCCCCTTTCAGCCGTTCGGCCAGTTCGGCCAGCTGTCCGGCATCGGCCGGCGGCGCCGGCTCGGTCAGCGGACCGCGGAACAGGCTTTCAAAGAACAGCTTGCGCATGACGCCCCGTCCTCATAGGTCGTGACCGGAATAGGAACAGTTGAAGGATTTGTTGCATAACGGGAAGTCGGCGATGATGTTGTTGTCGATCACCGCTTCCAGCAGCGGCCACTGGAACCAGGACGGGTCCCGCAGATGGCAGCGCTCGACGGTGCCGTCCTCGCCAAGCCGCACCCAGACCAGGATGTCGCCGCGGAAGCCTTCCACCAGCGCCAGCCCCTCACCCGCCGCAGCGGACAGGCGATTGCTGTCGACGGTCAACGCCCCCTCCGGCAGACCGTCGAGAATCTGGTCGATCAGCCCCAGGCTTTGTCCGACCTCGACCACCCGCACCCATAGCCGGGCATTGACGTCGCCGCGATGCACAATCGGGGCGCCGAACAGCAATTCGTCATAGGGCGCGTAAGCCAGCGAGCGGCGGCAGTCGAAACCGCGCCCGGAGGCCCGTCCGACAAATCCGCCGGCACCGAACCGCCTGGCCAGCGCCGGGTTCAGATGGCCGGTGCCGACGGTCCGGTCCTTCAGCGACGCGGTTTGCTCATACAGTTCGACCAGATGCGGGAACCGTCGCCGCGCCTCGTCAATCAGGCCGCGAATGACCCCCTGATGATCGGCCTGCAGATCATGGGTGACGCCGCCGGGCTGGATGCGGTCCATCATCAGCCGATGACCGAAACAGGTTTCCGCCACCCGCAGGACCCGTTCGCGCAGGACCGAGCAATGGGCCAGCATCAGTGAAAACGAGGCGTCATTGGCGATGGCGCCGATATCGCCGAAATGGTTGGCCAGGCGTTCGAGTTCGGCCATCAGCGCCCGCAGCCACACCGCCCGCGTCGGCGCCTCGATGCCCAGGGCCGCCTCGACGGCGCGGGCAAAGGCGAAGGAATAGGCCACCGTGCTGTCGCCGGAGACGCGGGCCGCCAGGCGCGCCGCCCGCTCCAGCCCGGCGCCGGTCATCAGCCCCTCGATGCCCTTATGCACATAACCCAGCCGCTCTTCCAGGCGGACCACCGCCTCGCCGTTGACGGTGAAACGGAAATGCCCCGGCTCGATGATCCCGGCATGCACCGGGCCAACCGGAATGCGGTGCAGATTCGGCCCTTCGGCCGCCAGAAAGGCGTAAGGCGGCATCTCCGCCGCCGGTGCCTGCGGCGCCGCCGCCAACGGCTGCGCCAGCTCCCAGCGGCCGTGATCGAGCCAGGGACGCCGGTCCGGCGCGTCGACCGGCTGCAGGCCGAACAGGTCGCGGATGGTCCGCTCCAGGCGCTGGGCCGGGGCATGAACGCGGCCGACCGACGGAAAGCTGCCCTCCGGACAGTTCAGCGACAGGATCCAGACCGCCGATTCGCTTTCGTCCAGCACCGCCATGAAGACCGCCGCCGGCTCGCCCCACAAACCCATCAGGGTCCCCTCGCCGGCCCCCAGGGCGGCGGCGACCCGGCTCCAGCCCTCGGCGTCGACGACGGCCCGACGCCAGCCCCGAGGGGTCTCCCCGGAGGTGGCGGCGCTGAGGATTTCGGTCAATGTGGCCATGGGCTCAGCCTAACAGCCGGGCGACATGCTGGAACCAGGCGACCAGCGGCGCCGGGAGGTACAGGCCGGCGATGCAGACCAGGGCGAGATGAAAGTACAGCGGCACGATCGAGGCTTCCACCGGCGCCTTGCTGCCCGAGGGCACGCCGAAGGCCATGCCATTCAGGCGCAGCAACAGGGCGCCGAAGGCCACCAGGATGCCGGTCACCAGCGGCATCGCCAGCAGCGGCGAGCGGGCGAAGGTCGAGGTCACCACCAGGAACTCGCTGGTGAAAATGCCCAGCGGCGGCAACCCGGCGATGGCGATAACGCCGATCACCAGGCCCCAGCCGAGCAGCGGATGCGACTCGGTGAGGCCACGGATGTCGCCGATCTTCTGCGTTCCCTTGACCTGGGTGATATGGCCGACGGCGAAGAAGATGGCCGATTTGGTCAGGCTGTGCATGGTCATATGCAGCAGCCCGGCGAAATTGGCCAAAGGCCCGCCCATGCCGAAGGCAAAGGTGATGATGCCCATATGCTCGATTGATGAATAGGCGAACAGACGCTTGATGTCGTTGCGCCGGTACAGCATGAAGGCGGCGAAGGTCAGCGACAGCAATCCCAGCAGGATCATCAGCATGCCGGGCGCGATGGCCCGCGGATTGGCCGCCAGCAGCATCTTGAAGCGCAGCACGGCATACAGCGCGACATTCAGCAGCAGGCCCGACAGCACGGCGGAGATCGGCGTCGGGCCCTCGGCATGGGCGTCGGGCAGCCAGGCATGCAGCGGTGCCAGGCCGACCTTGGTGCCGTAGCCGAACAGCAGGAAGACGAAGGCCAGGTTGAGCAGCGCCGGATCGAACTCGGCGGCGTTCTTCAGCAATACCGTCCACACCATGGCCGGCGGCCCCTCGCCCACCACCGGCTGTGCCGCCATATAGACCAGGATGGTGCCGAACAGCGCCAGGGCGATGCCGACACTGCCGAGGATGAAATATTTCCACGCCGCCTCGAGGGCTTCCGGGGTGCGATAGATGCCGACCATCAGCACCGTGGTCAGTGTCGCCAGTTCGATGGCCACCCACATGACGCCGATATTGTTGGCCATCAGCGCCAGGTTCATGCCGAACATCAGCGTCTGGTACATGGCGTGGTAGAACCGCAGATAGACCGGGGTCAGACGCCCGGTCTCCAGTTCATGGGCGATATAGCTGGCGGAAAACACGCTGGTGGTGAAGCCGACCAGGGTATTCAGCACGATGAACACCACATTGAGGTCGTCCACCAGGACATAGGTGCCGGCTTCCTCGCGGTTGAGGACGAACAGCGACAGCGCCGACAGAAAGGTCGCCAGCGAGGCCAGGACATTGATCCGGGCGGTCAGGCGATAGCCGGGCAGCACCGCCATCAGCACCGCGGCGGCGACGGGAATACCCAGGATCGCCGGCACCGCCGGATAGGCGAGCGGGTTCATGAGCGTTCTCCGCGGAAGCTGTCGAGGGCCTGGACGTTCACCGTGTCGAAGCGTTCGCGGATACGGAACAGGAAGATGCCGATAACGATGAAGGCGATCAACACCGAGAAGGCGACGCTGATCTCCACCACCAGCGGCATGCCCTGGGCGCCGGCGGCGGCCAGGATCAGACCGTTCTCCAGCGACATGAAGGCAACCACCTGGCTGACGGCGTTGCGCCGGGTGACCATCATCATCAGCCCCAGCAGCACCACCGACAGGGCGAAGGCCAGGTCCTCGCGGGCCAACGGCGTCGCCTCGGCGGTCACCCGCAGCATCAGGGCCATCGACAGCGCCACCAGACCCATGCCCACCAGCATGGCCAGGCCGATGCCGAACACCGTCTCGATTTCCCGGTAGATGCCGAGACGGACGATGATGCGGTTGAGCGCCACCGGAATCACCAGCGCCTTGAACAGCAGGGCGATCGCCGCGGTGACGAACAGATGCGGCGCCCCCTGCACATAGGCCTGCCAGGCCACCGACAGCGCCAGCACCACCGCATGGGCGGCGAACACCCTGAGCAGCGAGGACAGCCGCACCTGGTACAGCATCATGAAACTGACCAGCACCAGCCCGCCGGCCAGCATATGCGCGACATCGTAATTAAGACCGTGCTGCATGGCTAAAAGCTCCTCGTCACGAAGAGGAGCAGGACCCCGAGCAGGCTCAGCATCAGTGCCGCGCCGAGGAATTCCGGCACCCGGAACACCCGCATCTTGGCGATCGAGGTTTCGAACAGGGCCAGCAGGACACCGCCCACCGCCAGCTTGCCGACATAAAGGCCGGCGGCCAGCAGATGCCGGGCCAGCCCGCCGCCCACCGGCGACAGACCCCAGGGCACGAAGACGCAGCCGACCAGCGACAGATACATCAGCAGCTTGAGGGAGGCGGCCAGTTCGATCATCGCCAGATGGCGGCCGGAATATTCCAGCACCATCGCCTCATGGACCATGGTCAGTTCCAGATGGGTGGCCGGATTATCCACCGGGATGCGCGCGTTCTCGGCGATCGCCACCATCAGCATCGCCACCAGGGCCATCGCCAGCGACACCCGCAGGCCCACTTCCGGCGTCTGCATGAAGCCGGCGATGGTCGACAGCTGGGTCGAGCCGGCGATCAGCGCCAGACTGAAAAAGATCATCAGCGTCGCCGGCTCGGCCAGGGAGGCGATCATCACCTCCCGCGACGAGCCGATACCGCCGAAACCGGTGCCGACATCCAGCCCGGCCAGGGCCAGGAAGAACCGCGCGCTGCCCACCAGGGCGGCCAGGGCAATGAGATCGGCGCACCAGCTGAACAGCAGGCCGGTGGCGAAGGTCGGCACCAGGGCCGCCGCCACCCAGGTGGCGGCGAAGATCAGGTAAGGCGCGACGCGGAACAGCCAGGAGGCGTTCTCGGCCAGCACCACTTCCTTCTTCAGCAGGCGGGCGAGATCGCGATAGGGCTGCCAGACCGAGGGCCCCTGGCGACGCAGCAGCCGCGCTTTGACCTTGCGCACCCAGCCGGTGAGCAGCGGCGACAGCAGCAGCACCAGGAACATCTCGGTGAACTGGATGTTGAGGTCGATGATCAGAGCCATATCGCCAATCCCGTCAGCAGGGTGACCAGGGACAGGAACACCAGACTCAGATAGCCGCGGATGGTCAGCGTCTGGAATTTGTTGAACCGCCCCGCCGTCAGATCGACGGCGCGGCCGAGGCGCCCGTAGACGGCCGACCATACCGGGTCGAGCAGCCGGACATGGAACACCGCCGGGCGGGCGTCGCCGGGTTGCGGCATATGAACCCGCTCGCGGGCCAGGAAGACGAAGGTGCCGAACACCCGGCGCAACGGCTGCGAAAAGCCTCCGGCGGAATATTGGGTGGCGGGATCGGCGTCGGGCGTGCCGCAATCCCAGGCCGGCCCGCGGCGGACCGCCTTCGAGGCCAGGCGATGGATGACGAAGGCGGCCAGCGACGACGACATGATGATGAACAGGAACACCAGCAGCCCGTTGTAGGAACTGCGGCTGGCGGCGATGGGCACGATGGACAGCCAGGGGATGCCCAACTGCTCGGGCATGCGGTCATGCACCAGGATGGTGGCCACCGGCGCCAGGCTGTCGATCACCAGGCCGGGCAGGATGCCGGCGAGAAGACACAGCAGGGCCAGACCGAACATGGCGGCCAGGGAAAAGCCGTCGACCTCGGCGGCCTCGGCGGCGGCCTGGCTGCGCGGGCGGCCGAGGAAGGCGATGCCGAAGGCGCGGACGAAACAGGCGGCGGCCAGCGCCGCGGCCAGCGCCAGCAGGCAACCGACGGCGGGGATCAGCACCTTCAGCCCCCATTGCGGCAAACTCGGGCTGAGCAGCACCGCCTGGAAGGTCATCCATTCGGAAACGAAGCCGTTCAGCGGCGGCAAGGCGGAAATGGCGACGCTGCCAACCAGGAAGGCAAAGCTGGTTTTCGGCATGCGATGGATAAGGCCGCCCAGTTCCTCCATATCGCGCCGTCCGGTGGCGGTCAGCACGGCGCCGGCGCCGAAAAACAGCAGGCTCTTGAACAGCGAGTGGTTGAACACATGAAGCATGGCGGCGGTCAGGGCCAGGGCGGCGGCCCAGGGCATGGCGTTGGTGCGGAAAGCCAGCGCCAGGCCGAGGCCGATGAAGATGATGCCGACATTCTCCACCGAACTGTAAGCGAGCAGGCGTTTCAGGTCGTTCTGCACCAAGGCGTAGAGCACCCCCATGACGGCGGTGACGCCGCCCAGGGCGAGAACCACCATGGCCCCCCACCAGGTGGTGGTCCCCAGCAGATCGAAGACGATGCGCACGAAGCCATAGACGGCGACCTTGGTCATCACGCCGCTCATCAGCGCCGAGACATGGCTGGGCGCCGCCGGATGGGCCAGCGGCAGCCACACATGCACCGGCACCAGCCCGGCTTTCGACCCGGTGCCGAGCAGCGCCAACCCCAGGGCCAGCGCCGCCACTCCCGGGCTGTGGCCGGCGGCGCGGATGGCGGCGAAGGCGTAATCGCCCTCGGCGCCCGCCATCAGGCCGAAGGCCAGCAGCAGGGACAAGGTGCCGAAACTGGCCATCATCAGATAGATGAATCCGGCGCGGGCATTGTCGTGATGATGATGATGCGCCATCACCAACCCCCAGGAGGCCAGGGACATGAGTTCCCAGCACAACAGGAAGGCGAAGGCGTCGTCGGCCATCAGAACCAGGTTCATCGCCGCCAGGAACGCCGGATAGAACGGCAGCACGCGATGCGGGGCCTGTTCATGGCGGCCATAGCCCAGCGCATAGATGCTGGCGGCGACCCCTCCCAGGTTGATCACCGCCAGAAAGAAGGCGCTGACCGCGTCGAGGCGGAAATGACCGCCCAACCAGGGCAGGCCAAGCGGCAGCACGATGACCGACGGCTCCCCGGCTTGCAGCAGTGCGCCCAGCGCATTGGCCAAGGCAAGCAGCGAAATCAGAGCGGCGGCGGTGTAAAGCAGGGGGGTCGCAGCCGCCCGCCGGCCACCGACGATACCCACCGGCACCAGCGCCAGCAGCAGGACGACCGAACCCAGTCCGATGTCGACGGGGGTCAAGCCTTGCCCCCTTTGCGGCGGACGCCGCGACCGCCGCCGGGACTGAGGACACCGTCGCCGATCAGCTCGATACCGGCGGCATCGAGAGCCGCCGTCAGCTTCATCAGCGAATCGACATTGCCGCGGATGACGCCGTCGCTTTGCTCCATGCGCTGGATGGTCGGCACCGACAGCCCGCACATCTCGGCAAGCTTGCGCTGGTCGATGCCGAGAAGCGCCCGGGCGGCACGCAATTGTTCGGCGGTAATCATGCGGCCATCGTCAATCCATCATTTCCAAAATGAATGATAAACGTACGATTCTTATGATTCAACTAACAAAACAGACTCATTTAACATCATTCCTCCTGTTTTGCAGCGGCTATCCAGCGCTGCATCGCGGGCATAGCGAGAGTAGCCTCGACATAGGCCCGGCAGACCTCGTCGAGGCCCACCCCATAGGTGGAAAAACGCGTCGCCACCGGCGCGAACATGGCGTCGGCGATGGACCAGCCGCCGAACAGGAAGGGACCGCCGGCGCCAAAGCGCGACCGGCAGTCGGTCCAGATCGCCTGGATGCGCCGGATGTCCGCCAGGGTCTCGGGGCTCAACGCGGGAAGCGGCAGGCTGGCGCCGGCATCCATCGGCAGTTGCGTGCGCAGATCCGGGAACCCGGAATGCATTTCAGCGCTGATGGCGCGGGCGACGGCGCGCGGCGCGCGGTTCTCCGGCCAGAGCGGCACGGCGCAAGCCAGTTC
>DUZF01000014.1 GCA_013349665.1 Rhodospirillaceae bacterium
GCACCGGGGCGGGGCCCGACTTCGACGGCGCCTCGGCCGTTCACAGCCATATGACCAACAGCCGGCTGACCGATCCGGAGGTGCTGGAGTGGCGCTTCCCGGTGCTTGTCGAGGGATTTTCCATACGCCGCGGCTCCGGTGGACAGGGGCGCCGGTCGGGTGGCGACGGCGTGGTGCGCCGCCTGCGGTTCCTCAGGCCGATGACCGTCGCCATCCTCTCCAACCGCCGCCGGGTCCGGCCGTTCGGGCTGGCCGGCGGCGGCGACGGCCTGGCGGGACGCAATCGCGTCGAACGCGCCGACGGCAGCGTCACCGACCTGCCCGGCACCGTCCGCATCGAACTGGGCGAAGGCGATAGCGTGGTGATCGAAACACCCGGCGGAGGCGGATACGGCGGCTTATGACTTGTGGACAGGGTGTCTCCCAAACGGAAAAAACTGTTTCCATTCGATGGTCAGGCGGCGTATCACAATCTTGGTTTTGGTGAGGAGTGGCGGATGGACTGGGAGGACTATGACGCGATTGGCGTGGCATTGGCCGAGACCTTTCCCAATGCCAACCATCTGACGATTTCCGAAGGCGATCTGGTCCGCCTGGTTCTCAGCCTGCCCGGGTTCACCGGCGGCACCGAACCGGATCGGCGCGCCTTGGCGGCGGTCAGCTATGCCTGGATCGCCGCCGTCGAAGGACCGGATGACAGCAGCCCCTACGAATCCAAGGCCTGAGAAAAACTAATCTGCGGTGAGCGGAGGTATCGATGGTCGCCTATGACGACCGCGAAGCGGGAATCTATTGGCAGTCGCGAATGGGCAACAATGCCGATGGCATCGGCGGCAACAGCCATTGTTACGAGGTGGTGACCGCCGGCCGCGAGGGAGGTCTGGACCGGGCGCGGCTGCTGGTCGACCTTGGAGTCAAACTGGGCACCTGCCGATCCGGCTATGCCTGCGAGTTTTCCTCACCGCAAGGTCTTTTGGCACGCCGCGAGGACGGATTGGTGGAGGGCGGCGGCATCGCGCCGCAGGCGCTGCTGCTGACCCATTCGCACGAAGACCATCTGGGGGCCATCCCGCACGCCATCGACATGGGCTATGTGGTTCCTCCCATCCATTGCACGGCCTTCACCGCCTGCAAGGTCGACCAGAGCCTGCGTCATGCCGGTATTCCGTTGGACCACTGGCCGCAGGTCAGCGTGGTCAAGGCCGGCGAGGTGGTGAAACTGGCCGGCGCCGAGGTGGAGTTCGTTCCCGTGGACCACATGCCGGGCGCGTCGGCCTTGCGCATCGCCACCCCCGAGGCAACGGTCTTTCATACCGGCGACTACAAATTCGACAGCACGCTCTTTCTCGGCGACCGTGCCAACCCGGGGCGCCTGCGGGAGATCGGCATGGCCGGGGTCGATATGGTGGTCTCGGATTCGACGGCCGTGGCCCAGGCCGGCGAAAAGCTCAGCGAGCGGGAGATCTGCCGCAACCTGGCCCGCATCATCGCCGACAACGAGGGCCGTGCGGTGGTCGCCGGAGTCCTGGGCACCCAGTTGGACCGCGTGGTGTCGTTAGGACGGGCGGCTTCCGCCAACGGGCGGTCCCTGGTGGTGTCGGGCGCCAGTCTGGCCGAGAATCTGCGGGCGCTGCAGTTGTCCGGCACCGATGTCGAAAAGGTCATCGGCAGCCGCCTGCTGACCCCGCGGGAGGCGCAGGCATTGCCGGCCGACAAGGTTCTGGTGGTCACCACCGGCGCCTTCGCCCAGCCCAATTCCGGGTTGATGCGGGCTGCCGACCGACTGCCCGGGGCGCTGGCCATCGATCCCGACACCACGGTGATCATTCCACAAAGGGCGATTCCACCGATCAAGGGGCCGCATGGGGCGATGGTGGCAAAGCTCGAGGCCTTGGGCGCCAACGTGGTTACCGCCGAGCGGGCGCCGGAGTTGGGTTATGGCCCCATCCACCAGACCGGCCACGCCATGGAGGGCGACGCCCGCCTGCTGTATACCCTGTTGCGGCCGCGCCAGATGGTGGCGCCGATCCACGGCAACGGCTCGCAGTTGAATGCCAATGCCCGGATCGCCAAGGATCTCGGCGTGCCGACCCTGACCATGGAGCAGAACGGCGCCGTGGTCCAGGTCACCCGGCACGGCGCCCGCATCGTCGATTACCAGGATTCGCGGCGTATCGGCGCCGCCGAAACCGGTGCTACCAAGAAGCTGCCTCGGGCCGCCAATGGCGAGGGGCGGCGCAATCATCCACCGCCGGCGATCTATCGTTATGACCTGCTGGACGCCGGCGGCCGCACCGTGCTGGCGCGCAATATCGACGCGGTCCGCTCCGGTGAGGCGGCGCGGCCGGAAAAGCCCGGCCTGCTGGCCGCCTGGCGCTTCGGTTCGCGGGGCCGCGACACCCATTGAGGCTGGGTCGGATCGTCCTTGCCCTCGGCCTGTGGCCGGCTCTGGTGGCGGCGGCCGGGATGACAGCCTATCGCCGCCTGTATGACTTCGATGCGGCGCAGTGGGCGTCATGGCGGGACCTGCGCCAAGGCTTCATGGCCGGCGCCTCGGTGCCCTTTGATTTCGTCGCATTGACGCTGGGGCTCTGTCTGGCCGCCATCCTCGGCATAGGGTTTCTGGCTTGGCGGCTGGTGCGGTCCGCCGAGACCGGGCGCCGGGCCAGGGTCCGACCCCTGCCGCCTCTGCCCGCCGGCGCGGATCCTCGTCCTCGCTCCGAGGTGGCGGGGGACGGCGACATCGAAGCCTTCGCGCGGGCGATGGCGGTCTTCGAGGTATGGAGCGAGCCGGCACCGGCCTGGATGACCGATACGCTGGCCGAGGAACTGGCAAGGTTGTCGCCGGCCGGTTGGGCGGCCATGGCTGATTGGGGTGAGGCGGCGGCCCGTCTGCGCCGCCATGCCGAGAGCCGCGGGCTGGTTCCCCCTGGTGTGTGATGCGCTGGAGGTCGTTCAGTAACCGTCCACAAGGAAGTCGAGGGCGGCCTTGATGTCGTGGCGACGGGTTTCGAGGCTTCCGACCCGGCGACCAAGGGTCTTGCCCGGCGCGCCGGCGATTTCGGAGGTCGCCATCACGTGATCGACGCCGTCGATCGAAAAGACCGGGTTGAGCTTTTTCATCGGCAGACCGAACTCGTCCAACTGAACCAGCGGAACGACAACCCTTGACGTCAGGTCACGCAACAGGTCGGACTGGACGTCGAGCAGATAGGCGACGGATCGGTTTGGTCCGGCATATTCGTAGAGGTCAAACTGTGCCATCAGAATTGCCGCAATCCTTCGTTGAGCATGCCCCTCTCGTCGATGCGGCGGTTATAGGCGGCAATGGCTTCGGCATTCTCCTTCAGCCATTGTTCCTGCTGCGTCAGTCGCAGAGCGGAACGGATGGCGTCCTCGGCGATCTTCGACAGGTTCAGTCCCGCCGCCTTGCCCGCGGACACCAAGACTGGGTCAATGGTCAGGTTGGTGCCTCGCCGGCGGCGTGGAAGAACGACGTCCATTTACTGCCTCCATTATGTATGCGCATTATGCATGCGTGCCATGGGGCAAATCAATTCAATTAGCTGGTGGGTTAGCGCTCGCCGATGACGATCAGGCTGCCGATCCGGCGGGCTGCCATGGTCTCGCGCCGCCGCAGCGTCGCCGATGGCGCCGCCGGACAGGCGTTCAGCGGGCTTTCCGGCGCGGTGACCCGCAGATGGCTCGCCACCTGGCACAGATAGCGGCGCTGGGCCGGCGGGTCGGAGGCATTGTAATGCGCCACCGCGGTCTCCCAGTTTCCGAAGCTGCGATAGAGCGTGTCGAGATAACGCGCCGCGTACCAGACATTGTAGCGGGGCAGCAGGGCCCATTCCGGATCGCCGAACTGCGTCAGATGGAAGCGCATATGGATCTGCATGCAGCCGACGGCGACATCGCGCCGGGGAGATCCATCGGCCGCCCGCAGTCGCCGCGCCGCCGCCTCGTAGCTGGGGGCAAAAACAGGTTGTCCGGCGATATTGAGGCTCCACGGATAGGGCCGGCCCGATTGTCCGCTTTCCGTCAGGGCGATGGCCTCCAGCAGTCCGTGAGGGATGCGGTAATACCCTTCGGCCTGACGGATGAAGGTCAGGCAGTCGGTATCGCCGTCGCTCGCCGCCGCCATGCCGGCCGAGGCAGTCACCGCCAACACGGACGAGAGAAGCAGGAAGATATAAGTTTTCATTTGGCAACAAAAAATTCCAAAACGGAACATAGCTCCTATCATGTTTTGCCGGTTTGGGGTAAGGTAATTTCCCGTTTGGTTATGAAGAGGAAACTTGCCGTGACCACCGCCTATCTCACCATCGTCGGGAGATTCGAGGACAGCGACGACACCACGGTTGCTGTTGTCGCCGCGGTGGATGCCGATGCCGATCCCCATCTTGCGGCGCTCAGGCATGTGGCAAAGCTGTCGGCGGAGGGGGTGTTTTCGGTGGTCGCCGTGCTGCGCGGCCGCTGTCCGGCACTGGTGACCCGGCAGTCGCTGCGGCTCTACAGCGAAAGGCTGCTGGCAAAATGAGGCTGGCGGCAATTCTGTGGCTGGCCGGCGGCCTTGTACAGCCGGCACTGGCGCAGGGTCAGTCGGCGCAGTCCTGGCGCGACGAACTGTTGCAGGGATGCTGGGCCTGCGACGCCCTGGAGCAGACCTCGGGCATCGCGCTGCAACTGGCCGATCAGGCTTTTTCCACCCTGTCCGGGGAACTGACGACGCTGGTCGGCATTCTGATGGGATTGTGGCTGCTTTTTTTCGCCGCCCGCATGGTCATGCCCTTCGGGCCGGAGGGGAATGTCGCCGGACAATGGAACAAGGCGGCGAAAAAGCTTCTGCTGCTGGTCGTCGTGCTGGGCTTCCTGCAGAACAGCCGGAGTTTCTGGGATTATGTGTTCATCCCGCTGATGTCGGCGGGCTTCGGTATTGCCGGCCAGATCATCCAGATCAGCGATCCGTTCGAAGCCCAACTTGGCGGCGCTTCCGAAACTCTGCCGCAGGTGGAGGATAAATGTTCCAGGCCGCAAGGCGGGTCGGGGCTGGTCGGCGCCCAGCAGGTCATGCAGCAGATGGCCTGCCCGCTCGCCAAGCTGCAAAGTCAGTTCGGCAAAGGCATCCTGATCGGCGAGGCCATCATCGTTGGAGGGAACATCAGCACCGCGTATATTTTGCCTAACATAGATGTGGTCAAAAGAGTCATCAGCGGAGTTGCGCTGGTCTGCATTTATTTCTGTGGCTTTATACTTTACCCGCTGCTTTTCATCGACGTGGTGATGCGGGTCGCGGTGATCGCCGTGATTTCGCCCCTGGCGGTTGCCGCCAGTCTGTTCGTTCCCACCCGCGGTCTCGCCGTCAAAGCGCTATGGCATCTGGCGCAATCGGCGCTGACCCTGGTTTTCGCCTCGGTGGTCGGCGGTATCTCCAAGGCGGTTCTGGCCAATACTTTCAGTCGTCTGCCGACCGCCGACGGCCAGGCCCTGAAGGACTGGGCATCGCTGCTCAATGCCCTGCAGAATCCCGGGACCAGCGGCGTCGAAATCGATTTCACCACGTCTTCCTTTTACGTGCTGGCAGGGGTCGGGATCCTGCTGCTGTTCATGCTGCGCAAGGCCCGCTTCATGGCCAGCGAATTCACCCATGTCGATGGCGCCGATTTCTCCGGCGCGCAGACCGCGGTCGCCGGCATTGCCGGGGCTGCGGCCTATGTCGGCGGCAATGCCGTTCAGATTCTCGTGCAAAAGGTGACGCACCGGAAAACAGAACAAAATTAATGTTGTCGCCAAAGAAAAATTGCAGCCAACAAGCCACTCGATTTGGCATAGTTTTGTCGCGCGGCAGGGGGTGAGGGCGTATATTGGCGCCAATTTGCCGGATAACGGCCGTTATCCGGTCGGATTGGATTTTTCTCGCGATGTAACTCAGCCTATGCGTTACATCCATGAAGGGGACGCGGGACGGGATGCGACCAGGTGCCGAAGCCCGATGGTCGGCTTTGCACAGCCGCAGGCTGCTGCTGGGGGCGGGGTCGGTGTTCATCGCCCTGCTGTTGGCCGCCGCCGTCGCCACCATTTACGTTCAGCGCCAGCAAAGCCTTGACGAATGGCGGGCCAACCTGGTCAACCTGGCCCGGTTTCTCTCGGAACATGCCCTGCAGTCCATCCATGCCGCCGACCTGGTGCAGAAATCCATTGCCGATCGGGTCGTCGAATTGGGTGTCGAGGACGACAAGTCATTGCGCGAGGTGCTGGGCAGCCGCGCCACCTTCGACATGCTGAAGGACAAGGTGAGCGGCGTACCGCAGATCGACG
The DNA here is from genome assembly GCA_013349665.1 of Rhodospirillaceae bacterium. GTDB lineage: Bacteria > Pseudomonadota > Alphaproteobacteria > Rhodospirillales > Magnetospirillaceae > DUZF01. The sequence goes on from DUZF01000014.1 coordinate 6,322, forward strand.
TCGCCACCATCGTTGCCGCCAATGGCGATGTGGTGAATTTCACCCGCTCCTACCCGCCGCCGCCGATCAATCTTGCCGATCGGGATTATTTCCAGGCGCATTTCGCCGATCCGGATCTCAAATTTTTTCTGAGTGTGCCGGCAAAAAACCGCGGTACCGGACATTGGACGTTTTATCTGACGCGCAAGATAAGGAACAGCAAGGGCGCGACCATCGGCCTGATGTTGACCGGGATCGAGAGCTCCTTTTTCACCGAATATTACCGCGCGGTGAACTTCAGCGAATTCGGCGCGATTTCGCTGTACCGTGACGACGGCGCGTTACTGGCCCGCATGCCGGTGCGCGAGGAATCCATGGGCAAGATCCTGCCGCAACCGGGATTGAAGGCCCTCAAAGACGGCATCGAATCGCTGGTCACCGAGGAGCCGCGGCTGGTGGAGCGGGCCGACAGCCGATTGCGCATCGTCGCGCCGCGGGCGGTGACCGGCTATCCGCTGGCGGTGATCGTCACCGCCACCGAGGAGATCGTCTTCGCCAGCTGGCGTCAGCGGGCCCTGCTGATCGGCGGCGGCGCCATCGGCCTGTCGGCGCTTTTCGCCGCCCTGATGGCCTGGATGGTTCGTCTGGTGGACAATCGCGAGGCTGCCAGGGCCCTGGCCCACCAGGCGCAAAGCGAAGCCGAACGGGCCAATTCGGTCAAATCGGAATTTCTGGCGATGATGAGTCACGAGATCCGTACGCCGCTCAACGGCATCCTCGGCATGGTGAGCCTGCTGCAGGATACGGAGTTGTCGGTCAAGCAGCGCCATCTCGCCGAAACCGTCCGCGTGTCGTCGGAATCCCTGCTGACCATCATCAATGATGTCCTTGACTATTCGCGGCTCGAGGCGGGAAAGATGGTCCTTGAGGACCATGCCTTCGACGTCGCGGCCCTGGTGGCCGGGGTGGTCGATCTGCTGTCGCCGCGTCTGGCGGAAAAGGCCGTGCGCCTGAAGTGGCAGGTCGACCCGGCGGCGGCGGGCGGCTATCTCGGCGATGCCAACCGTTTGCGCCAGGTGCTGCTCAATCTGGTCGGAAACGCCATTAAATTCACCGAACAGGGCCATGTGGTGGTGGAAGTCGCCGTCCATGGCGCGGACGGCGAAGAGCGGCTGTCCTTTGTCATCACCGATACCGGTGTCGGCATACCGGCGGATGTCCAGGCCCGATTGTTCACCCGTTTCACCCAGGCCGATTCGTCGACCGCGCGGCGCTATGGCGGCTCGGGACTGGGGCTGGCCATTTCCAAGACCATCGTCGAATTGATGGGCGGCCGTATCGGAGTCGAGAGCGAAGAGGGGCTGGGCAGCCGCTTCTGGTTTGAGATTCCGGCACGGCGCGCCGCCCTCGCCCCCGAGTTGCCGGAGGTGCCGGCTTCGGCCGGGCGGGTCGCGGTCTGCTGTAAGGACCCCGCCGATAGCCGCGAGATTTTGCGCCTGCTCGGCGAGCTGGGAGTCCAGGGCGTGGCCTTTGAGGCCGCCATGTCGCTCCTCCCGGCGATGCGCCAGGCCGCCGTCGACGGCCAGTCGTTCCAGGCGGTGGTGATGGACGAGGGGGCGGACGGGCTGTCCGTCCGCGATCTGGCGGCCATCGCCGCCGGAGATCCACTGCTCAAGGGGGTGCGTCTGCTGGCCTTGGGGACGCCGGAAATGCCCCATCCACCCGTGGCCGCGGCCTTGGCGGGAGCCTTGGCGGCCGGTCCGGCGGCGGCCGGTGGCGATGCCCGCCAGCTGCGTATTCTGGTGGTCGAGGACAATGCCATCAACCAGCAGGTGGCGATCGGCTTTCTGGCTCGTCTCGGTCATCTGGCAAATGCCGCCGGCGACGGTGCCGAGGGTGTGCGACTGCTGCAGCAGGGCGATTATGAGCTGGTGTTCATGGATGTTCAGATGCCGGGCATGGACGGTTATCAGAGCGCTGCCGCCATTCGTCGCCTGGGCGGAGACTTCGCGCATATTCCGATCATCGCCATGACGGCCAATGCCATGGCCGGCGATCGCGAAAAATGCCTGGCCGCAGGCATGGACGACTATATCGCCAAACCGCTGAACCGCCGCGCACTGGCCGTGCTTCTGGAAAAATGGGCGGGCAGACTGTCGAGAGGGACGGATCAATGAAGACCATCGCCATTTCCTGGGCACCTGGAACCGGCTGGTGCCGCGACGGCGATCCCGCCGACGCCGGGCTGGTGATATATTTCGCCGCGCCCTCGGCGCTGGCGGCCGAGGATGTCTTCGCCGGCCTGACCGCCCTCTGCCCCCGGGCAAGGGTGGTGGGCTGCTCCACCGGCGGCGAGATCGCCGGCCTCGAAGTGACCGATGACAGCGTCGCGGCGGTCGCCGTAACCTTCGACAAAGCCTCGGTCGAGCTGGCCTGCCTGCCCATCGCCGGCCCCGCCGGCTCGCGCGAGGCCGGCGTAAAGCTGGCCGCCATGCTGCCGGCCGACGGCCTGCGCGGTGTTTTCGTTTTCGCCGACGGTATGCGCACCAATGGAACCGCTCTGGTGAGTGGACTGCGCGAGGTGCTGCCCGGCTCCGTGCTGTTGACCGGCGGCCTGGCCGGGGACGGTGCGGATTTCAAGCGCACCCTGGTGGGCTGTGACGGTCCGCCCCGGGAAGGGCTGGTCGCCGCCATCGGTTTCTACGGAGACGGACTGCGGCTCGGCTGGGGCAGTATCGGCGGCTGGGAGCGCTTCGGTCCCGAACGTCTGATCAATCGCTCGGTCGATAATGTCCTTTATGAGCTGGACGGTGAGCCGGCGTTGGATCTCTACAAACGTTATCTGGGCGACGAGGCCGCCAATCTTCCGGGTAGCGCCCTGCTGTTTCCGCTGACGGTGCGCCGGGCCGACGAGACCATCAACGCTGTGGTGCGGACCATTGTCGGCATCGACGAGCCGACGCGCGGCCTGATCTTCGCCGGAGATGTTCCGCAGGGGTATGTCGCCCAGCTGATGCGGGGACATTTCGATTCTCTGATCAAAGGCGCCTCGCGGGCCGGCGAGCGGGCGCGCCAGGCGGGGCCCCATCAACTGGCGCTGCTGGTGAGCTGCATCGGGCGGAAATTGCTGATGGGACAGAGGGTCGCCGACGAAATCGAGGCTGCCGTCGGCAGCCTCGGCCCGGGGGTGCGCGCTATAGGTTATTATTCTTATGGAGAGATCGCTCCCCATGGGGACAGCGGCCGCTGCGAACTGCACAACCAGACCATGACCATCACCACCATCGGCGAGGGCTGATGCACCGGCTCCTCGAACGGCAGCTGCAGAAGGCGACGGGACCCGACGGGGTTCTCGAGGTCGGACGGCTGCTGGATCTGGTCGACAGGTCCTACGAGGATTCGGATCGCGAGCGGCGCCTCAGCAACCATGCGGCGACCCTGATGGAAGCCGAATTGCACCAGGCCGCCCAGCGGTCGAAAAATCTGTCCGACCTGCATCTCAAGACCATTCTCGATACCGTCGGCGAAGGCGTCATCATCGCCGACCATCATTCCACCATCGTCGACATTAACAAAGCCGTGCAAACCATCTTCGGATATTCGCGAGATGAATTGATCGGCCGGCCACTGTCCATCCTGATGGATGCCGGCGATGCTTCTGCCCATAACGGCCATGTCGAACGTTATCGGGGCGGCGCTCCGGCTCGCATCATCGGCCGCGGGCGTCAGGAAACGGCGCGCCGCAAGACCGGCGAGCTGTTTCCCATCGAACTGGCGGTCGGTGATCTGACCTCCGTCGGCGTTCCGCAATTCGTCGGCATCATCCGCGACATCAGCGAACGCCATCAGGTCCATCAGGCGCTCAAGCTGAGCGAGGAAATGTTCCGCGACTTTGCCCAGTCTTCATCCGACTGGTTCTGGGAAACCGATGCCGAACACCGGTTCAATCGGTTTGTCGGCAATTCGCCGACCCTGGACCAGTTGACCATGGACGGGGTTATCGGCCGCACCCGCCTGGAGCTCATGGCTGAGGCCAATCCGCCCGAGCTGGTCGACGAACACCGCCGGCTTCTCGACAGTCATCAGCCGTTTCGCGCCTTCCTCTTCGACGTCATTCTCGGTACCGGCGCCAGGCGGACGCTCAGCGTCAGCGGTAAGCCGATTTTCGACGCCGAGGGCGGTTTCGCCGGATACCGCGGGACGGCCAGCGACATCACCGACGAACTGGCGGCCCGCAGCCGGCTGAAGTCCGTCGAATCTCATTTGATGGCGGCGGTTTCCAGCATTTCCGAGGGTTTTGTCCTCTATGGTCCGGACCAGCGGCTGGTGCTGTGCAACGAACGCTACCGGCAGATTTATCACCAGGCGGCGGCGGCGATCATTCCGGGTGCCGCCTTCGCCGACATCGTTGCCGCCGTCGTCGCCGCCGGTGCCTATGCGGCGGTGGGCGACAGGCTCGCCCAGTTGCAGGCCTATCGCCTGGAACGGCACCGCCTGCGCGACGGTACGCCAACGCTGATCGAATTCTCCGACGGCCGGTGGATCCGGGTGGTCGAATATCCGACGCCGGAGGGTGGGGTCGTCGGTATTCATACCGACATCACCGAGGCGGTGCTGGCCGAGAAGGAACTGCGCGCCGCCAAGGAGCAGGCCGAGGCGGGCAACCGCTCAAAGTCCGAATTCCTCGCCACCGTCAGTCACGAGATCCGCACGCCGATGAACGGTATCATCGGCATGACCGGGCTTCTGCTGGATACCACTCTGTCCTCCGAGCAGCGGCATTTCGGCAACACCATCCGCTCATCCGCCGAATCCCTGCTGACCATTATCAACGATATCCTCGACTTCTCGCGGATGGAGGCGGGCGGCCTGGAATTGGAGGACAGTCGGTTCGACATTCCCGGCCTGATTGAGGGGGTCGTCGACATCCTGACCCCCCGGCTGAAGGGGCGGCCGGTGGAACTGACCAGCGTCACCGGCGCCGGGGCCCGCGGCCTGTTCGAGGCGGACGCCGGACGACTGCGTCAGGTGGTTCTCAATCTGGTGGCCAATGCGGTCAAGTTCACCGAGGCCGGCAGGATCGCCGTCGAGGCCGACGTTTCGGAGGTCGACGGACGTCCCTGGCTGCGGGTGCAGGTCGCCGACACCGGTATCGGCATCCCGGCGCATGCGCAGCCGCGCCTGTTTACCATGTTCACCCAGGCCGATTCCTCGGTGGTGCGTCGCTTCGGAGGGTCCGGTCTGGGCCTGGCGATCTCCAAGCGGATCATCGACATGGTGGGAGGCCGCATCGGATTTGACAGCTGCGAGGGGCAGGGCAGCACCTTCTGGTTCGAGGTGCCGTTGCGGCGTGTCGGGTCCGCCGTTCAGGGCGGCACCGAGATGCCGCTCGCCGGCCTTTCGGTGCTGGTGGTGGACGACAGTCCCACCAATGCCGAGGTGTTCCGCCGCCAACTGGGGTCATGGGGCGCCTCGGCGGTGTTGGCGGCCGATGCGGCGCAGGGTCTGCAGGCCTTGCGCCAGGCGGCGTCCGGCAGCGAATTTGACCTGGCCATCATCGACCATCACATGCCGGGCATGAGCGGCGTCGACCTCGCCGCGGTGGTGCGTGCCGACCACCGGCTGCGGGCCTTGCCGATGGTCCTCGCCACCTCCGGCGACGGCACGCCGCCGGCGGATGTGGAGCATCTCTTCGCGGCGGTCGTCGTCAAGCCGGTCCGGCAAAGTGCCCTGCTCGATCTGCTGATGGACATCACCGGGCGCACCGGGCTCGATGATGTGATGACGCCGGCGCCGGGCCCGGAACCGGTGGCGACCGGACCGGGTTTCCGGGTTCTGGTGGCCGAAGACAACAGCGTCAATCAACAGGTGGCGGTCGGCCTGCTGGCCAAGCTTGGGCACCGCGCCGATGTCGCCGACGACGGCGGCGAGGCGGTTACTCTGGTGGAAAAATGCGATTACGATTTTGTGCTGATGGATCTTCAGATGCCTCGCATGGACGGCATCGCCGCCACCCGTGCGATCCGCGCCCTGGGGACCGGCAAGCGGGAAACTCTGATCGTCGCCATGACCGCTAACGCCATGCCCGGAGACCGCGAGGTCTGTCTGGCGGCGGGAATGGACGATTATATCGCCAAACCCATCGACCGGCGCCGCCTGGCGGCACTGATCGAGCGCTGGACCCCCCGACTGATGAAGAACAGCCGGCCGCCGCCGCCGCTGATCGACGCCGAGGCACTGGCCGATCTGCGCCAGAGCCTCGGTGAGGAGGCGGTCAGCGGCATCTTCGCCCATTTCCGGGCCAGTGTCGGCGACCGTCTGGCGGAACTGCGGGCCGCCGCGGCCGGTGACGACCTCGCGGCCGTCCGTCTGACCGCCCATTCGCTGCGCGGCGCCGCCGGCAATCTCGGCTTTCTGCGGTTTGCCTCCTGTCTGGAGCAGCTTGAAAGCAAGGCCAGGGAGGGCGACGACTTCGGTCCACTGGTTGATGAGGCGATGGAACTCGCCCGGCTCAGCATCGAGGACGCGGCGGTATCGGTGCCATGAAGGAGACAATGTTGCGAGTCTGCATCATCGACGACAACGAGACCAACCTCATCCTTTTCGAGCAGATCCTTCGCCGTCTGGGGGATGATCTGTCGATCGAATGCTTCGCCGATCCCATCAAGGCGGTGGCCAGTTGCGTGGCCGCCATTCCAGACCTGATCCTGGTGGATTACATGATGCCGGGCATGGACGGTCACGAGGTGCTGAGGCGTCTGCGCGCCCTGCCGGCGGCCCGCGACGTGCCGATGGTGATGGTGACGGCCGCCAATGAACGCTCTGTCCGCCAGACGGCGTTGGAACTGGGGGCTACCGATTTCATCGCCAAGCCTATCGAAACCGCCGAAGTCAAGGCGAGGTTGTCTAATCTGCTGGCACTCAGGCGCAGCCACCTGCACCTGGCGGATCGCAATGTCTGGCTGGCCGATGAGGTGCGCCGGGCCACCAGGACCATCATCGACCGCGAAGAGGAACTGATCGTCAGGCTGTCCCGCGCCGCTGAATTCCGCGACCCGGAGACCGGCGCCCATATCAGCCGGATGGCCCATTTTTCCATGCTGATCGCCGCAACCCTGGGCATGCCGACCGACGACTGCGATCTGATGCTGCGCTCAGCGCCGATGCACGACATCGGCAAACTGGGGATCCCCGACGGCATTCTGCTGAAGCCGGGCCGCCTCGACGAACAGGAAATGGCGGTCATGCGGCGGCATCCGCAGATCGGTTTTTCCATACTCGACGGCAGCGCCTCGCGGCTGATCGCCCTGGGCGCCGAAATCGCCCTCACCCATCATGAGAAATTCGACGGCACCGGCTATCCCGCCGGCCTAGTCGGCGAGGCCATCCCGCTTTCGGGACGGATCGTCGCGGTGGCCGACGTCTTCGATGCGTTGACCAGCGTCAGGCCCTACAAGCGGGCCTGGGAGGTCGACGCCGCCTCGGCCTTCCTCAAGGAAAACGCCGGTACGCATTTCGATCCCGCCTGTATCGAGGCCTTTCACGCGGTTTGGGACGATGTCCTCAAGGTCCGCGAGCGTTTCTCCGATCCCGTTGAAACTCTTATCTGAACAACTCTATCGCGGTAAGCGGATTAAGGGGTATTGTGCCACCGAGGGTAAACACGGGACCAAACGTGACACGTCCAGCGGCGATGTCGGATTAAAAATTGGAATTGGGGTGGGCGTTTGTGTCGTTGATCAGTCGGCGCGCCGAATGGTAGATGGCCTTTACCGAACTTTTTCAGCCAGGGTTAAGGGTGCCTTCGGCGTCGTCCGACAGGGCTGCGATAAATTCCTCCGCTCCAAAGAACTCCGGCAGTTCCGACAGTTACTGGTTGCCGGGGACGAACTGTCTTTCGTCGAGCGCCGCCGTGCACAGCTGATCAATTCACGCGTGCGGTTGGTTGCCGGTTTGTTTGCGCTGCTGACACCCCTTTGGATTCCCATCGATTTTCTTGTTTTTCCGGTGCGGTTGGCGGCCTATTTCGCTGTCTTGCGCATTGCCACCACCGTATTGTTTGGCGCTTTGGTGATTGTTGCCGGATCGATGCGATCGTCGACGTCGCGTCATCGGCTTCTGGCCTCGTTGCTGGCCATCCCGACGGTGTTTTTCCTGGTCAGCCAGCCCATGCTGGCGGAGTACGCCATCCAGGGACAATTGGCGCGCACCGTCGCCGCCGGCTACGCCTTTCTGCCCTTCGTCATGCTGGCCGGATTGGCGATGTTTCCGATCTCCGCCATCGAAGGAGCCTGCTATTCGCTGCTGCTGATCGGCGCCTATCTGATGATGGCGCTCCACGGATACCAGGTGATGGCCTTTGAAACCCATCTCGGCGCCTTATGGTTCATGGGGCTGCTGGCCACCGTGGCGACGCTTTCCGGCATGAGCCAGTTGCGGTTCCTGCAGCAATGGATCGAACAGGACGCGCATGACGGGCTGACCCAGGCCTATACCCGCCGGGTTGGCGAGGAACTGCTGAAAATGTTGTTTCAGCAATCGCATCGCAATCGGTCGCCGCTGTCCCTGGTCTTTGTCGATCTCGACGACTTCAAACAGATCAACGACCGCCACGGGCATGAGGAAGGGGACAGGGCCCTTCGGCAGGCGGGGCTGTCCCTGCAAACCATTCTGCGCCAGGCCGATATGCTGATCCGCTGGGGTGGTGAGGAATTCATCATCGTCATGCCGAATACCGAACTCCGGGGCGTTGCCGTCGTGCTGCAGCGCCTGGTGGAACTGGGGTTCGGCCGTCGTCCCGATGGTGACCCTCTAACCGCCAGCATCGGCGGCGCCGAACGGATCGCAGATCACTGCGGGCATTGGTCGGAACTGGTGGAGATCGCCGACCAACGCATGTATGCGGCGAAACTGGCCGGCAAGAACCGCGTCGTTTTACACAGTGACGGTGGCTGACCACCTTCAAGCAAGCAACAGAAAGGACCAGGCGATGATCGATCTTTACACGGCATCCACGCCCAATGGATGGAAGGTATCGGTGATGCTCGAAGAGATCGGCATGCCCTATACCGTGCATCCCATCAGTTTCGCCAAGCAGGAGCAGAAGACGCCCGAGTTCCTGAAGATCAATCCCAATGGTCGGATCCCTGCCATCATTGACCGCGGCAATGACGATTTCGCGGTTTTCGAAAGCGGCGCCATCATGCTTTATCTGGCGGAAAAGAGCGGCAAGCTGATTCCGGCGGACCAGAAGGGGCGCTCGCGGGTTACCCAGTGGCTGATGTTCCAGATGGGCGGCATCGGCCCGATGATGGGCCAGGCGAACGTCTTCTTCCGCTATTTCCCGGAAAAGATCCAACCGGCCATTGACCGCTATCAGAATGAGGGGCGGCGTCTCTTCGAGGTTCTGGACGGCCAGTTGCAGGGGCGCGACTATCTGTGCGACGACTACAGCATTGCCGACATCGCCAACTGGTGCTGGGTCCGCCTTTACGAATGGTCGGGCATCAACGTCGCTGGCCTCGACAATCTCAAAGCCTGGATCGACCGTTTGGAAGCCCGGCCGGCCTGCAGGCGCGGTATCGTCATCCCCGAGCCGCTGGTGCTGGAGGTGGTTGCCAAGGACGCCAAGACGATGGTGACGCGTTAACCGAAGTCGATGGATTCGAACCGCAAAGCGGTGGTGAAGCCGCCGTCGATGGCAATGTCCTGGCCGGTAATGAACGAGGAATCGTCGCAGGCCAGGAACAGCACCAGCTTTGCGACTTCATCCGGTTTGCCGAAACGGCCAAGCGGCGCCATTTGCCGGTAGCGCCGCGCAAACTGAGGTTCCTCCAATCCGGGACTTCGCCAGCGCGGCGTTTCGATGATGCCGGGGCAGATGCAATTGCTCCGCACCGCCTGCGGGCCAAAACGCTTCGCCAGCTTCCGGGTCAGGCCGATAACGCCGGCTTTGGCGGCGCTGTAGGCTTCACTGGCGAAATCGAGGCCGAGGCGGGTGCCGGCGATCGAGGCGTTGTTGACGATGGCGCCGTATCCGGAGCGCGCCAGCAGGGGGGCCGCCTCGGTGGCGGCCGCCCAATAGGCCGACAAACCGCTTTCCAGCATCAGGTTCCAGCGCTCGTCCTCGGTGAAATCGGCGCTGGGACTGGTCATGGCGTTGTTGAAAAGGACGGCCAGACCGCCGAGGGTGGCTGCCGCGTCATGCACCATCCGCCGCACGGCGGCGCGGTCGGTCACGTCGACATGGCGATAATGCGCCTCGCCACCCGCCGCGCGGATGTCCCTCAGCACCGCTTCGCCGCCGCTGTCGTCGATATCGGCGATAACCACCTTGGCCCCCGCCTCGGCGAAGTGTTTCGCCGTGGCGGCGCCGATGCCCGAGGCACCGCCGGTGACCAGGGCGCCACGCCCCTCGAGCTTGCGCATCACGTCGGTCCCCGCACGGCCCGTTTTGCGTCGTATTGCATGTAGTGCTGCTGCTGGATGCGGTTGACATAGGCCAGCAGGTTGGGCTTGCCGTTGGCGTATTTGCCGATCGGGCTGGGGAAGGGCACGAACATGCAATGGCTCAGATTGGCGTAGATCGCCGAGTCCACCGATGTTGCCTTGTCACCGTGGAAGTAGGGCTTGTCGGCAAGGAAATCGGAGATCGCGTCGATCTGCTGATAGGCGAGTTGCTCCACCTCGGCCTCGCTGTTGCGGCCCATGCCCGAGTGAAAGAACTGCAGCAGCAGGCGCTCGCGGAATTCCTTCACCGGCTGGGCGCGCTGCTCGACCGGAAGCCAGGACAGGAACTCTACCCAGAACGGGTCGTAGATCTTGAAATCCTCGTCGCGACGATACCGCATCTGCACAAGAAACCAGTAGAACGACCAGTCTCCCATCCTCGCGAAGGCCACCGAGATAGCCTTCTCGGCCGCGGTAAGCCCGGCATCGAGGCGGTCGCCGAATTTGTTCTTGATATACATCTCGATCAGCACCGTGTCGGAAACAATGGTGCCGTTGTCGTCGATGAAGGGCAGCTTGCCCTTGGAGGTCTGGGTCAGGTCGCCGTGATACAGCATTTCCAGAGAGAACGGAACGCCGGCCAGACGCAGATACAAATCGGTCTTGGACACGTAAGGACTGATGTCGGGCAGACCCCAGGCGGGGATGAAACCAAATAATTTTATCATGACGTTTCCCTTTGTTTGATTTTTGGCCGTCGGTTTACCAGGGCAGGTGATCTCCATTGGCATGGCGGAACATGCCGGTGTTATCGATCGTCAGTTCATCCAGGCGTTCGATCAGCCCGCGCGCGGCGACATCGCAGCCGATCATCCTGCCCAGGGTCGCGGTGTCGTTCAGGCCGAGCGCCATCCGCGTCCGCACGGAGCCGGGATGCAGGCAGACGACGGCGATGCCGCGGTCCCTGAGGTCCTGCGCCAGATTGAGCCCGGCCATGTTCGCCGCCGCCTTTGACATGCGATAGCCGTACAGGCCGCCGCTGCTGTTTTCCGCCAGCGAGCCGACCCGGCTGGAAATTACGGCGATCTTGGATCCTGCCCCCAGCAAGGGCAGCAAGGCCTGGGTGACGCGCAGCGGGCCCAGCGCATTGACTTCGTATTCCTTCTGCATGGCGGCGAAATCGAAGCGGCCGAGCGGTGCTTCGACGATGAAGCCGGCGTTGTGCACCAGAATGTCGATGCGACGTCCGGCCAGGGCGTCAACCAGCCTGGCGACCGCCGCATCCGAGGTGACATCAATGCCGCCGATGACCTCGACCCCGTCTGCCCGCACTGGCGGAGACTCTTCCAGACAGGCGCCGATCGCCTTGTCGCCGCGCGCGGCGAAGGCTGTGCACAGGGCTTCGCCGATGCCGCGATCCGCCCCGGTAATCAGCACCGTCTGCAAAATGGCCTCTCTTTCGCCAAGACTGCAATCCTACGCTCATCGACCCTGCCGGGGTACTCTAATGGCGGCGGTCAGCCTTCAAGGGCCTGAAGTTCCGCATTGGTGTAGCGCAGCCGGCTGGCCAGGATGCTGGCCAGTCCTTCCATCAGGTTCATTCCCACCTTCTTGTGAAGTTCGGCGAACCCGTCGAAGGCCTTGCGCGGCAGCACATAGAGATGGGTGTCGGTAAAGGCCACCGCGTCGGCGGAACGGGGTTCGCCGTCGAGAAACGCCATCTCGCCAAAAAACGATCCCCGGCCGAAGGTGGCGATGTGGCGGACGCGATTTCCCGCCAGCGGCAGGATGATCCTGACCGTGCCCTTGCGGATCAGGAACAACTCGTCGCCTTTGTCCTCGATGGCGAAGATCTTCTCGTTGGCCTTGATCTCCCTGGTTTCCATGAACTGTTCAAGTTCGGTCAGGGTTTCCTTCTTGCGCCCCTTGAACAACTCGATCTCGGAAAGCTCCAGCAGGCTCTCCTCGTTGATGGGCATGGCGGCCTCGGCGATAATCTGTTCTTCCGTCCATTCCAGGGCCGCGTCGGCCTCATCGAATACCTTGACCTGATGGCCGGCCCGTACAAGTCCCAACTGGTCGAAATACTGCTCGATATCCTTGCCGCTTGGTAACGTCTTGGGAATCTCACTGAAGATCAAGACGCCATGACGTTCGTGCAGGATCTCCTTGATCTGTTCCAGCATATGGGCGGCGGTGATGTCCACCGACTGTACCCGCCGCATATCGAGGATCAGGTATTTGCGGGTCTTCAGATCGGCTTCAAGGGCGTGAAAGAGCTGGCTGGTGGTGCCGAAAAACAGACTGCCCTGCAACTCGACGATGGCGGTTTTCGCCCCATGCGTCGCCAGGACATCCATTTCCTCCTGCACCCGGACCCGCTTGGAAAAGGTCTGGTCGCCCGACGAAATGCGGCGCACGACGGACCCGTGGATCTGCTCCCTGATGAACAGCAAGATGGCAAGCACCACGCCGGTTCCCGAGGCGGCGATCAGGCTGACGGTCAGGGCGCAGGTGATGACGGCGAGGACCACCAGAAAATCGAGGAATGTCGCTCTTTTCTTGACAAAGGCCAGGCTGGTCCGATCGATCATTCTCATGCCGACGACGATCAGGATGCCCGACAGCGAGGCCACCGGGACCCAGGAAATCAAAGAGGCCAGCATCAGGAAGGCAAGCAGCGCGGTGATGCCCTCGACCACACCCGACAGCCGCGACGAGGCCCCGCTGGTCATGTTGACGAGGGTCGCCCCCATGGTGCCGGCGCCGGGGATGCCGCCGACCACGGCGGCGCCGATATTGCCTAACCCCTGGCCAATGAGCTCACGGTTGGATTCATGTCGGGTGCGGGTCAGGGCGTCGAGGACCACACAGGTTTTCAAGGTGTCGATGGACAGCAGAACGGCCAGGGTCAAGGCCGGAAAAATCAGATTGGGCAGACCGCCGAGCCCCAATTGGCTGACCGATGACAGGCGCAGGGCGAAAGAATCGAAAAACCCGCCGGAACTGCCGTCGCCCAACCGGCCGATGACGAAGCTGTTGTCGGTCAGGGTCAGCAGCGACGGATCCACCGCCAGGCCCAGCCCCAGATAGACGAGAATGCCGGCGGCAAGGCCGAGCACGGGGGCCGGCACTTTTTTCGTCACCTTGGGTGCCAGCACCATGACCAGAATGGTGGCGATACCAACGACGATTCCCTGCCAGCGCCATAGCTGCGGCGAGGCGAAAGCGTTCCAGAAACTCACGCCTTTGGGCACCCCCAGGAGCCGCGGCACCTGGCTGCCGATGATGATCAGCCCGACACCGCTGAGATAGCCGGCGACAACGGTATAGGGCATATATTTTATCAGTCCGCCCAGCTTGAGCGCACCCATGGCCAGTTGCAGAATGCCCGCCATCAACCCCATGAGGACGAACAGCAACAGGCCCAATTCCGGCGTCCCGCCATGGGCGATATGCTCCGCCGCGAACGCGGACATGACGGCGGCGGCGGGAGCGCAAGGTGCGCTGATCAAACGATTGGTGCCGCCGAAAGTTGAGGCGACCAGCCCGATGGCAACGGTGCCGAGGATGCCGGCGATGGCGCCTTGCGCCCCGAATTGGGGCCCGAGAGCGGAAAAGACGGTTACCCCGAAGGCGATCGCCGAGGGCAATGCAACCAGCATCGCGGTCGTCCCGCCCCAGATGTCGCCAGACAGATTTTCGATTTTGAAGGTTTTCATGGCGCCCCCTAACCGTCCGGCAGTCTGTAATCGAGGCTACGCCGACTTTCTCGGTAATAAAACCGTCATGTTGGGTGCCGTCCTCGCCGATGAAACCATTACGGTATAGTTTCACTCCATTAGCTGAGGAGTAGGGCCATGCGCGGCAAAACCTATGACGAAATCCAAATCGGTGATCAAGCATCCTTCGCCAAGACCATCACGGAAGCGGATATTCACGGATTTTCGGCGGTCACCGGGGACTTCAATCCGATCCATGTCGACGAGGTCTATGCCACGACCAGCAGGCTCGGGCGGAAAACCGGCGGACGCATCGCCCAGGGTATGTTGTCGGCATCCCTGTTCTCGACCCTGGTCGGCATGTATATCCCGGGAAAAGGGGCCTTATTCGTCTCGCAAACCTGCAATTTCCTCAAGCCGGTGAAAATCGGCGACACCATCCGCGCCGAATGCACGGTTCTGGAGAAAATGGAAAAAGGCCGGATCCGCCTCAGAACCACCTGCATCAACCAGCGAGGCGAAATGGTGGTCGACGGTGAGGCGGTGGCCATCGCCGCCCGTCACCTCGAAGATGTCGTGTGACCGAGATGCCGACGGCTTCGGATTATTGTGAGGCGCCTACCCGGCGAGCGTCATGCCGGATAGCTCATCGAACACTGAGGCGGCTTCCGCAGCCAGTTGTTCGGCCAGGTCGACGGCGCTGTTATCTTCTTTGCGCGCGGCGACTTCCGTCGCTTGCGCCAGTTCGCGCAGATGCCGCGTCCCCAGATAGCCGGCGGTGCTGATCAGGTTGTGGGCGAGAATACCCAGCGCCTCGAAATCCCGTGCCGCGGCCAGGTCGCGCAGCCTGGCGGGGGTGACGGTATGGCTCTTGAGAACGGTCTGCGCGAACAGGCTGATTGTCGCCGACTTGCCGTTGAAGCGCGCATCGAGAGCCACCCAGTCGATTTTTCCGCCCAACGCCGGTACCTGTGGTTCGACGCCGATCGGCGCTGCATTTGCCCCCGGACCGACAACCGGCACGGAGGAAGAGGCGACAGGGGGGAGATGCCGGACAATCGCCGCCACCAGCGCATGGTAGTCGACGGGCTTGCTGAGACGATCAACCATGCCGCAGTCGGTGCCGCGCCGCCCCTCCTCGTCCAACACATGGGCCGTCAGGCCGATTACCGGCAAGCCAGGGGCAATCTGGAGGATCCGTCGCGTCGCCTCGTAGCCATCCATTTCGGGCATCTGCACATCCATCAGCACCACGTCGAAGGCTTTGGCGGCGGCGGCGATAAGATCGACGGCCTGCCGACCGTTTTCGGCATTCTCGACCTGGGCGCCCGCTTCGCCGAGCATATCGTTGAGAACGAAACGGTTCGCTTCCACATCTTCGACCACCAGCACGCAAAATCCCGTCAGCTTCGGACTGGACCCGACGGCCTCTGCCGTGGTTATCGATGGCGGCGGGGCGGACTCTGCCAGCGGCAGGGTCACGGTGAAGGTGCTGCCCTGACCGAGACAGCTTTCCACCGTGATATCACCGCCCATCAGGCGGGCCAGATTACTGCTGATGGCCAGTCCCAAACCGCTGCCGCCAAAACGCCGGGTGGTGGAGCTGTCGGCCTGTTCGAAGGGGGTAAAGACCCGCTGCAATTGTTCGGCGGTCATGCCGATGCCGCTATCGATGACCTTGAAGCAGGCCTTGTCGCCTTCTCGTCTCGCCAGCAGACGGACCTCGCCCTGTTCGGTGAACTTGACGGCGTTGGACAGCAGATTGACGAGGATCTGCCGTAACCGCATGGCGTCGCCGGTGATCCAGTCGGGGAGGTTTTCAGGCGCCTCCACACTGTAGGCAAGTCCCTTGCTTTGTGCCGCTCCCGCGACCAGGTCGGCGGCATTTTTCATGACGGCGGCTGGCTGCAAGGGCTGATGTTCGATCGCCAGCTTTCCGGCCTCGATCCTGGAAGCGTCGAGGATGTCGTTGATGACCGCCAGCAGATATTTGCCGGCGTCGAGGATGCGGCCAAAGCTGCGTCGGCTCGTCTCCTCGGAACTGTCCCGGACACCGATCCGCGCCATGCCCAGAACGGCATTCAACGGGGTCCGGATCTCGTGGCTCATATTGGCAAGGAACACACTCTTGGCCTGGGCGTGGTGCTCTGCCGACCGGCGGGCGGCATCAAGAGCCGTGCGTGCCGAAAATTCCAGGCGCAGCAGATACTCCCGCCACCAGCCGATGCCCGCCGCGAGGATGAACAAGGTGACAACGTGATAGCTCCAATAGAGCATCTCAGCGCCGGAGAGGCCGAAGACCTGGATCAGAGCCGCCTCGAAAGCGAAAAGAATTAATGCACCGGAAACCAGGGCGTACCTGAACTGCACGCCAAGGATTACGAAGCAGTAGAACTCAAGAAAGACAAAGTTCAGGATCCCGACCCAAGATCTGAGGCCGGCGCCGCCCTGTAGCTCGATTTGCAGCAATATCCAGAAGAGGCTTAAGGCTATGGTTAGAACGAATACCGGCATTACAAATTGCCAGTTGCTCTTGGCGCGCTTTAGAAAAGAATATGTCAGCCCGACCAACAGGATGGGAAGGCAGATGAACAGACGGAAGTAATTGGCTTCGATCACCGGGTAGGCAAAACAATCGACCAGAAAATCACCAGCGATCAGCACCATCCCCAGCACCAGACTGGCCTGGGCATAGCGGTAGTAAAAGCCGACATAGTGCTCAACAAAACGTCTTTCGTAGTCGAGATCCGAGAATGACAGCAGTAGCTTGAGCGGAAGCTGACTAGCCTTCTCTGGCGGCTCTATTGCTGTTTCCAAGTCTGCCGCCTCGAAACTAGTATCCCGATTCCGAAGTTCGCGCGATCAGATCCAGGCCACGATCGAACTTCGGAATCGATCAGGACACTAGCAACTATTTGAATCTAGTGTGGTTTACGATTTTTAAGTTCCTGATTTCGCATGTGGCGGTGATCGCAGGAACTTAAAAATCACCACACTAGCGGGTGGAGGGGCTGCCTGACGGCGCAGCCGGGGTGTCGGCTCTATAGCGTTTCGTCGACCCCTTGGAAATTATGGCCCTTGAAAAATATGGTCGGAGTGAGAGGATTCGAACCTCCGGCCCCTGCCTCCCGAAGACAGTGCTCTACCAGGCTGAGCTACACTCCGACACCTGCCGGCCCATGCGGTACCGGCGCGAGGCGCCCCTTATAGCGCCATAGCGCATCCTTCGCAAACCAGAAATGGGGGCGTCAGAAAGCCCGTTCGATGCAAAAGCCGATGACTTCGTCCAAAGCCGCCTTGGCCGGGCTGTCGGGGAAAATCGCCAGGGCGTCGCGCGCGATGGCGCCGTAATGGCGGGCCCGGGTGACGGTGTCCTGCAGGCTCTGATGCTTTTCCATCAGTTGGATGGCGCGGCGCAGGTCGGCCCCATCCTCGTCCTGTTCCAGATCCTCCAGCGTCCGTCGCCAGAACGCGCGCTCCTCGTCGTCGCCGCGGCGGAAGGCGAGGATGACCGGCAGCGTGATCTTGCCTTCGCGGAAATCGTCGCCGATGGCCTTGCCCAGTTTTTCCTGCTTGGCCGAGTAGTCCAGCACGTCGTCGATCAATTGGAAGGCGATACCGAGGTTGAGGCCGTAGCTCTCCAGCGCTTCCTCCTCCACCTTGGGGCGGTCGGCGACCACGGCGCCGATGCGACAGGCGGCGGCGAACAGGGCGGCGGTTTTGGCGCGGATCACCTCGAGATAGGAGTCCTCGTTGGTGGAGGTGTCGTTGGCGGTGATCAGCTGCAGCACCTCGCCCTCGGCGATCACCGAGGAGGCCCGGGACAGGATGGCCAGGACCGCCAGCGACCCGTCCTCCACCATCAGTTCGAAGGCGCGGCTGAACAGGAAGTCGCCGACCAGGACCGACGGCTTGTTGCCCCAGACCGCATTGGCGCTGGCCAGGCCCCGCCTGAGCGAGCTTTCGTCAACCACATCGTCATGCAGCAGGGTGGCGGTATGGATGAATTCCACGCAGGCCGACAACTTGATATGACGTTGTCCGCGATGGGCGCAGAGCTTGGCCGAGGCAAGCGTGAGCATGGGGCGAAGTCGCTTGCCGCCGGCGGCGACGATATGCCCGGCCAGTTGCGGGATCAGCGCCACCGGGCTGTGCATGCGCTCGACAATGGTGGCGTTGACCCCCACCAGGTCGTCATTGACCAGGGCGCCAAGCGCATCCAGCGACGGAGCCTTCCTGCCGCGTTCCTCTTCCAGATTGACGATGATCGCCACGCCCTTTTGTCCCCCAACCAACCAGATGACACGCCGAATTGCCTTGCGATGAACCGCCGAGCATATGATTGCACAAGGCCAGCGGTCAAGTTTACAACCGCTAAGGCGATCTGGCGAGGTGTCGATGGACGAGGTCAGTGAAGATGCCCTGTTGGGCGGGCGGGTGCGATTGCGTCAGCCGCGCGATGGCTACCGCAGCGCCATCGATCCGGTCTTTCTTGCCGCGGCGGTACCGGCGCGGGACGGCGAGATGGTGCTGGACGTCGGCAGCGGTACCGGCGCGGCGTCGCTTTGCCTGGCCGCCAGGGTCGGCGGCTGTCGGGTGTTCGGTCTGGAACTGCAGGCGCCGCTGGTGGCGCTGGCCCGCGAAAACGCCGAACTCAACGGCATGACGGGACGGGTCGAACCGATGATCGGCTCGCTGCTGGCGCCGCCGCCCCGTCTGGCCCCGGGCAGTTTCCATCACGTGATGACCAATCCGCCCTATCACCAGGCCGACGGCGGCACCCCGCCGCCTCATCCGGGTAAGGCGCTGGCCAACCAGGAATCGGAGATCGAGCTGGAGCCGTGGATGCGCTTCTGCGTCAACATGCTGCGCCCCAAAGGCAGTCTGCTGGTGGTGTATCGCGCCGACCGGCTCGACGATCTGCTGGCGGCCCTGCACCGCAAGGTCGGCGAGGTCGTCATCCTGCCCCTGTGGCCGAAGGCCGGCCGGCCGGCCAAGCGACTGCTGCTGCGCGCCCGCAAGGGGGTGGCGACCCGGCTTGCCTTGCTGCCCGGGCTGGTGCTGCATGAGGACGACGGACGCTACACCGCCGATGCCCAGGCGGTTCTGGCCGAAGCGGCGGCCCTGGTGTGATTGATCGCGAACCGCTAAGCCAGCCAGGCCGGTTGTCGCGGGGTCAACACGGCCTCGCCGGCCCGCAAATTGCCGCCGTCGGCGGCCAATTGCTCGAGGATCTCCAGGCGCAGCAGCGCCAGGCCGAGGTCGCCGGCATGCGAGCGCATTTCACCGGCTTCGTTCTCGCCCAGCATCACCGGGCTGCCCGGTTCCGGCGCCGGACCGTCGATGGACACCGGTGTCAGCCGTTTTTTCACCAGGCCGCGGTATCTGGTTCGCGCGGTCAGTTCCTGGCCCATGTAGCAGCCCTTTTTCCAGTCGACGCCGTGCATCTCGTCGAAGCCGTTTTCCAGCAGGATGGATTTTTCCACCACCAGGTCGCGGCTGCCGTCCGGCAGGCCCAGGGTCAGGCGCCACCGGTCCCAGGCGCCGGCGTCCGCCTCGGCGGCGCCCGCCTCACGCAAGGTTGCCGCCGCCGCCGGCGGCAGCCAGGCCCGCAATCCCCCGGCGGCCAGGCGCGGATCGACGAACAGCCTGCCGCCGGCCAAAGGCCTTGCCGCGCCCGGCTCTGCCGGCAGGTCGAAGGCCCGGGCGGCGCCGGTGCCGATGACCGCATGGACGGCAAGATCGTCGACCGCCCGGATGGCGACTTTGCTGCGCAGCCGGTACATCCCCAGGCGTTTCATCAGGTCGGCGCGGCGTTCGGCCTCGGCCTCGAGGAACAGCTCGCCGTCGATATCGCCCAGGAAGAACTCATGCAGGAATTTCCCCTGCGGCGTGAGGAAGGCGCTCCACACCACGTGAGCGGGCGCGGCGCGGGTAACGTCGTTGGACACCAGCCCCTGCAGGAAGGCGACGCGATCCTCGCCGCCGATGGCGATCAGGGCGCGATGGGCAAGGGTGACATGCTGCAGCCCGTCCATGGGACCTCTGGGAAAAATTGACAAACCAGAAAAGTGGGGCAATCCGGCCGTGAACTCAAGAGTGAGGGTCTTGCCGGGCCCTGGCGGGCATCCTATAACGGATGGTGATGCATATCACGCTGGTCGACGACTCAATTCCCTTCGACGGCTTTTCTCCGGGCAGTCGGCCGTTGGGCGGTGCTGAAAAGGCCTTCGCCAGCCTGGCGGGGGCGCTGGCGCGGCTGGGTCATCAGGTGCATGTCTTCAACCGTGCACGCTATCCGATGGTCATCGAAGGCGCCCATTGGGAAACCCTCGACAAATCCTTTCCGGCCCAGACTGATTTTTTGATCGCCTTTCGCAAGCCGTCGCTGCTGGCCTCGGTGCGGCTGGCCGGCAAGCGGATGCTGTGGACCACCGCCACCCCCAGGCAGCTGGAACCGGCGCGCGCCGCCCTGGACAGCTTCCGCGCCGGGCTGATCTTCGTCAGCCGGCTGCAGGCGGAAGGCTGGCGGGTCACCGAAGGCGGCGGTGCGCATGTCATCCCGCCGGGGCTGCGGGCGGATTTC
>DUZF01000015.1 GCA_013349665.1 Rhodospirillaceae bacterium
AGGCACCGGCACTGCCCACCGCCGCCTGGATCAACCCGCCTGATACCGCCGAGAAATTAGCTGCCTAAACTGATCGGAACACTGTCTCAAAATCGTTGACGCGCGCCGGCGGAGCCAATGCTCCAGGAATGTAGCGAATGATTCGTCGATAGCCTTCGGACCGGATTTTATAAATTGGTCGTTGAAATCGTTAAGCTGCGCAACAAGTTCTTTATGATCAAATATATGATCCTGTATTGCTGGATAATTAAAATCACGCATGGCAGTTTCTTCTCTAGAAAAATGTTCTTTTGTATAGCTGAATAAAATATCGATTGCCGAGCTTACAAGCGCCATATCTTTTCCGGTATTGGCAAATATTTTATTTGCTAGTGCGAATAGATGCTTATGATCCCTATCGATTGCATCAATTTTTACAAGAAGGTCATCTGACCATTCGATCCGGTGGGACAAGTCGATCTCCATCAATGTCGGGATGATTGTCGTTACTCGCTGTCAGCAGCCAGGGCGCGAGCCATCTGTGCCAGCGCCAACTGGAGTTTTTCGTCGTCGATGAGGGAAAAATCCTGGGTCAGTTCGAGGCACATACGCTGGAGCCTCGTCAGGTCGGGGCCACGGCCTTTGCCGATTCCCTCGAAGAAAAAGTCAACCGGAACCCCAAGGATCTGGGCGATTTCGTAGAGCCGCCCGGCGGAAATTCGGTTGATGCCACGTTCGTATTTATGCGCCTGCTGATAAGTGACGCCAATCAGGTCGGCCATCTGTTGCTGGCCGATGCCTAACATGATCCGCCGATCCCGGATGCGCGCGCCGACATGGCGGTCGGTGTCATTGGCGCGGGTCAGGTCGGGAGTGTATTTGGGCATCGGGGTTACCTTCACGATATCCACACGCATTCGCCCTGCTCAAACACATATGGCGGAGTATAGGAGGAAAAAATGATCTTCAAATCGCGGGCGCCGGCAAGGCCGGGCAGTAAAAGAAAAGCGCTCACAACCGTCGCGGCCAGTATGGACATGCGTCCTACGGGCAAAAGGGGCTTTCGGCGGCGCATTCCGTTGGAGATCTCCCATCAATTCACAGACCACGCCCTAGTATGCGGACCTTACTGTTAAGTAAAACAACAGAATTCGCCTTGGTCAATACTTAAGTTTGAGATAAGAGTATTGATTTATTGATATTTGTTGAATTTCCGCTCGGCCAAAAAATTACGTCCGGATGAGCCCGCTGAACGTGTAGCCAGAAGTCCTGATCGCCTTGATGGGTGGCGATATCTGTGCCGCGGCGAAGACTTTGCGGCGAAGAAGCGAAAGCAAATTATCAATGCGCCGATCAACCATATCGACAGGGGCCTTATCCCCGGCATTCCGTTGGATCCTGATTGAACGAGGCTTCTCCGGCGAGTTGCTCACCAGTCGTAAGATCATCTGCAATAAGATTGGCCCTAATAAGCCATCACTCGCAAGGCGCCGCCGTCCCGTGTTGGCCCAACCACCTTCTCAGGTGCCGCCTGCTTCCGCAGATTGGTTTCCCTCAGGCTTTTCTCGTGGATCCTGACCAGGGCGAGGTTTTCCTCGCTGGGCTTGGGCGGCGGGAACAGCGGCTGCTTGGCCGCCGCGCCGGCGCCGCCATGCCGGGCATAGCTCCGCCCTGCCTCCAATGTCGTCGCGTGGCCGACAATGGCGGCGATCTCCGACTGGGTGTAGACCAGCTTGAGATCGGCGATCAGCGAATGGCGGGCCGAATACAGCGAGTAGTGCCGCATCCGCCGCGGCCAGATCCGCCGGCAGGCCCGGTTCACCGCCACGGCGCATGCCTGGTAAATCCCTTTACGGGTTTCCCCAGTGCCATCGTCGAGTTCCCTTAACTCGTCGATCAGCTCGGCCAGTGTGTCCACCATGTCTTCGGCGAAGTTCCCCAGATCGAGGGTGCGCGTCTCGCCGCAGGCCCGATCACCCTCCCGGTACTTGCTGTTGACCACATACAGCAAGGCGGTCCCCTCATCGTTGCGGGTCAACCTGGCAGTCCACCATTCATTGGGGCGCAGCCCGGTCATCCTCGAGCACAGGAGGATCTTCACCGCCAACTGGGAATGCTTGGTCGTGCCGTTGTCCAGCGACTGGCAGAGGTGGAACATGTCCTCCTGGCCGATCAGCTTCAGGCTAATGTCCTTGGACTTCTTGCGGGCGCTGCCGGCGCTCATCACCGGGATAGCCAGCAGACGGGTGACCGCCAGGTCGCCCTCCGGCACCCGGGAGAGCACATGGACGAACGCCGCCCGGTAGGCCCACCAGCTTTCCTTGGACAGGGTCGGCATCAGGTCGCGGATGACCCAGTCGCCCCAGGAGGCGACACTGCGGGTGCGCTTCTCCAGGGGTATGAGCTTCATCCATCGCCGGACATTCTTGACGAAGCGGGCGACATAGTCCCGCTCGGTGGTCACCCGCCTCCCCGGATTTCCCGGCTGGGTCTCGGCGCCGCCGAGCCTGGTCCGGGCCGGCCACCCTAAGGCATAGCAAACCTCGTCGGGTAGGATTTCCCCATCATCGATGGCACCGCCATTTTCCCGCGGGGTTGGTTCGCCCTGCTGGATGGCCGATCCGCCAAGAGGGATGGCTTCCCCATGCCTCATGGAGTTGCCCGGCCCCACGGGAAAATTACCCGTGACCTGGTCGGCGCTGCCTTGGTTGGTCATTGTGTCGCTCATGGTGGAAAAGGTAATCCTAGGGGTGTGAAAGTGGGTCCAAATTAGTAGGAGGTTTACAAAAAAGGGGGCCATTTTTTAGGAGGTGGGGCACAAGTCAAAATCAGTCCCTCCCCACATTACTTTTCAAAACACATAGCTTACTTTTCATTTCCGAAAAAATGGGAAGGTTCCTTACCTGGCATGTCGAGGACCGGATCCTGGAGGTGATGCCTCGCCGATCCGCTTTCAGGCTTCCGACCATCCAGCTTGGGACGCCGCCCCCTAATGAGGGGATTTCATCCGCCTCTTGGCGCCATCAGCCAAAATATAACGGCATTTCCATGACTTATCCATTGTGAGGGGTTGGCTTACCCTCGTCTGCGCTGGTTACGTTCCCGCAAAAGCGTAACTAGGCGTAACCTTGCCTTCTGCTCGGCTAACGCATTGTATTAACACAATAATTCGGCTTTTTTCGGGCCGGGGTTACGGAGTTACGCTTTTTTTCGCACGAGACACTCACCTGTGCGTGACGGATGTGTGTGTGCAACACACATACGCGTACGCGAGGCATCTCCATCAGAAACAGCGTAACCTGCGTAACCTCCCTGTCAGACACGCCTCCCTCTTCTATATAATATATATATCTTTCAATAGTTTATTATTATTATTAGAGGCGTTTTGGCGTGTTACGGTCGAGGTTACGCTGAGGTTACGGAGGTTACGTTTTTTGGCGTCTCTCCCCACAGATATTCTCGCCGGGCAGCCTCACCGGCCTCCGTTCTGAAGGTCTTTCTCCAGGATTTCCGCCGTTTTTCTTTTTCTGATGCCCTTGTGACCGCTCTGGCCGGCCGCCTGGCGGTGGACGTGGTGCCGGCCGGGCTTTCGGCGATCCACTGCCTTGGCCGGCTTGGGTCTGGAAGCGGTGTGTCCCCGCCTCGCTTGTCTATAGGGGACCCATTCGCGGCCCGGAAACCAGCGCCGGTGGGACCGGTGTTTCCAGGCGGACATTCCGGTTGGCGTCTTACCAGACGGACTGTCGCGTCACCGGTTGGATTGTGACGCCCCACCCCATGACGTCTTACCCGACGTGAATTGGGTGTCTCGGGTCAAAATTTGTCTTACCCGATCATAAACGTATGACAAGGTCATATTGGGTAAGACCACTTCCTCATTTTTTGTCTTACTGGATATGATCCTGTCATACCGGATCATAAAATACGCCGCTTCATGCCTTCGGTGGGAGGTGCCACCTCTTAAAAACGTATGACAGGACCTGATCCCGTATGACTGGATATGATCCTGTCATACCGGATCAGACTGGGTATGACAAAAACCTCCTGTGTGGTAATGCCTCATGCCTTTGGCGGAGTGAAAAGTAAGATACGCGCACATTTTTGAGATAAAATTGTCTTACTGGATATGATCTTGTCATACGTTTTTCATGATTTTGTATGACAATTTATGATCCTGTCATACCGGATCATCGCTGTTTCCTCTCTCGTTTCGCCTTCTCCGGAAACGGATGCCATCCCCACCACCGTTTTCAGAAATAAACTCTAAACCGGCATCAATCAGCACCCTCTCGACTTTTGCCAAAGTTTCCCCCAAAGCATCCGCGCCATTCTCAAAACGACTGATTGTGTTCGCTGCGACACCCGCTTTTTCAGCGAGGTCTCGAACGCCCCAACCTAAGGCAGCGCGCGCCATTCTCACTTGCTCTCGGCTTATCATGGGTACCCCGTACACACATAAGTGTTATTTGTGTTGACAGCGCCAATGGGCATTAGTACATTGTACACATGCAATGTAGATGGGTCCACATTCCAGTTAGAGGGAAAAGCCATGATGAATAATTTTCTCTTACCAAGCGCAGAATCGGTGACCGCCAACCCTCATAAGATGTTGCCCAAATTGCTGCACCAACAGGGGAATGGGGTCGGTCGTGCGTACCAGGACGCTACCTTGTTGGCCGACGCCATTTTGGAGGCCGCAGTAGTGATAGAGGACTTTCTGGTTCCGTGGCGCCCAGCCCTGTCAGATTCGCTTCTTGAGGGTTTGCTGGCCGATGAGAACGCCCGGTTTGAGTCGCGTGAACACCGGGAACTTAAGGTCCATGCTCGAATTGTCGCTTTGGCGGCGAACCCGTCTGCATTGTTGGAGCCGGAATCCAAGATCGGCCACGAGCGATTTGCCCTGCGCCCGGACCTGATTGTCTGGAGCGCCTTTGGGGTCAGCGAAAGCTATGAATGCGGTGCGACCGACGGCCGCGGCGTTTACATGCAACTGCTCAGCGGACAGATTCGCGTCACCGTTCTGCCCTTCTCCGGCCTAAACGCTCCCGGGATTCGCGGCTACGTTTTTCGGTTCCCTACCAATCCACCAATGCCCGAAATAACGGCGGAAGCCGCTCAGGCCGCATGGAACGAATTGGTGGCGACCGACTTCACCACTGACATGCTTTCTATCAACTCCTGCATTTGAGAGGAGGAAATCATGAATTCGATCAGCCACCACCCGATCAGAGTTTGCGATGTTAAACAGTTACAGTCCATGCTCGGCATTTGCGGAACAGAGTTCTGCTGGCTGGTGGGAGCCACACCCTGTCGATGGAGTTCACTGCAACGCGACTGGCGGCTCACCCCGGAACGGCTTGCGAGTCCGCCGCTTGCGTTGTTGGTTCGTTGGATGGCCAAGCACCCGGCCGACTCGCCTTCGCTATTCGCGCCTGATCCCAGCAAGTTCCTGCGCAAGTTGCGTGGTGCGATTGGCGACATCACAGCCAAGAGTTTTGCGCTTAGCCTCGGTTGGGATGCTACGGCAGGCAGCCGTTGGGTCCGTCGAACCAGCCCGATCCGTCCCACGGGCCGGCGTGCTCTGGGCCTACTTGACGACCAAAATCCTGAACGCGTGGCCGCCAAATGGGCCGAATGGACGGAAAACGCCTTTCAGGAGGCGCGCCTGCGCGGCATTGACCTGAATAGCAGCCTGCGGTGGCGCACCACCGCCGCAAGGGAGGAGGCTACTGCGTGAGACGTCCCGCCCACCTCAAAACGCTTTGACGCGCCGGTGTTTTCCGGCGCGGTGTCCACCCCCTCGCGCCAAACGGAGAACGCCATGACAAACCAATCCCCCAAACTGATTGCGGACGAGCAGCAACACAACTTTTCACCCGTTCCAAGTGACGAAGGGTGCCTAGACGAATTTCCGCACGACGACCTTCCTCCGCCACGAGATCCTGGCGAAATTGTCGCGCAAATGATGCTTGGAAGCGTTGTTTCCGCCACCCCAGGGTTAAGGGATTCCATCGGTCGCCATGGTACTGCTGTCGTGGTCACCGTACCGGATGTGACCTGGACCCGGCCAATTGCCAATGCTTGGAAGAAACTCGTTTCCGCCGACCTCCAGATAATTGACGCTGACTGTCCTCGGTATACACGGCCAGGGGCACCTGCATTTTCACGACCGCACCAAATTTTGTTCATCCGCGACGCCGAAATCAAGGGTGGGCCCGAGGCCGGCTCCAGCCTGGTCGCCGCATGCCTTCTCGCCGGCGGATCTGTGGCAGGATTTGCGTCGTCCCCGAATAAGCAGCTGCCCGCCGCCTTGTTGCAGGCGGCGGATCTCACCATCACCGTCCCACCTCCGAACGGAGAATTGTTGAAACGTGCTATCGCCAATATCCTGCGGATCGTACCTACAGCCCCGCTTTCCGATGATGTCGCCGGCCGTTTATCGGCAGAGGACCTCCGATTGTGCGTGCGAGCCGGAGAAGGTGCAGATAAGGCAGTCCACCGCCTCCGTACTATCGTCGAAAAGCGCCGGCAACCACCGTCGCTCACCTTGGATGCCCTGGCGGGCATGGAAGAAGCGGTAACTTGGGGTCGGAAACTCGCCCGCGACTTGGCGCTTTACAGTAAGGGAAAGCTGCAATGGTGCGACATCGACCGCGGAGCCCTCCTTTCGGGCGCTCCAGGAACAGGTAAAACAACCTTTGCGAAGGCATTGGCCGGCAGCTGTGGTGTTCCTTTAGTCGCATCGTCACTTGCCCAATGGCAGGCTGAAGGGCACCTCGGTGATCTACTCAAGGCGATGCGTCGGACCTTTGATCAGGCGCGGGCCGTCGCGCCATCGATCCTTTTTTTGGACGAACTTGATGCGTTCGGGAACCGGGCGAGCTTCAGTCAGCACAAGGATTATTCGACCCAGGTGGTGAATGGGCTGCTTGAATTACTTGATGGAATCACAACACGAGAGGGCGTCGTCGTTGTCGGAGCGACTAATAATCCTGGCGGTATCGATCCTGCAATCAAGCGCTCAGGCCGCTTGGACCGCCATATCCATATTGATCTTCCAGACCAGACTGCGCTGGTCAACATCATGCGTCTCCATCTTGCCGGCGAATTGGCTACGAACGATCTGTCAGCCGCCGCGTTGCTGGCCGCAGGAAGTTCCGGGGCCGACGTTGCACGCTGGGCACGGGGAGCCCGCCGCCGAGCCCGTGAGGAACGTCGCCCCATTGAAATTGACGACCTGCTTGATGAAATCCGCGGAAACACCCCTCAAATCAGCCCTGAGATGAAGCGTCGCTTTGCCGTTCATGAAGCTGGACATTCCGTTGCCGCCGCCGTTTACCAGCCGCAGGGACTGAAGCACGTGACAATCCGCCAGACGGAAAACACAGGTGGCGGTGTTTCGGTCGACATGGGCCATCTTCAAGTGGCTACAACCTGTGAAATTGAGGGGGCGCTGATTATCGCCCTTTCTGGGCGAGCCGCCGAAGAAATTGTCCTGGGTTCGGTATCGACCGGGGCCGGCGGCGGCATCGACAGCGATCTTGCGCGAGCGACATTAATATCTACCACGGCAGTCACTGCACTCGGGATGGGTGGACCAGAGTCGTTACTGTGGTCCGGCCTGCCAACACCCGAGACCCTGGACCTCTTGTTGGCCAGACGGCCGGACATTGCCCGGGCAGTTACAACTCAACTGGAAACGGCTTATCTGGCAGCAAAAGATTTAATTGTCTTGAGAATGGATGTTCTCAACCTTATCGCCGATCGCTTGATGGAAGCCGAGGCACTCTCAGGAAAGGAGGTCCTGGAGATCATCTATTGTGATTCTGCACCACCTTGACCAGAGCGATATCAAGCGGATCGTCAACATCATTTTCGGGGAATGATCTTTAAGCCGCTTGCTCGCGGCGGCCGGGTCGAACTGCGGGGATCCGGAACCTGTTTGGTTCGTCACCGGCCAGCGCGTGGCGGAGGCTATCCGCGCAACGGCGAACTGGCGGCCGTCAGGACAACCAATTGATTTTCAACGAATCTTTTTACAACATTTTTCTCGGTTGGTTTGCCACAATTTTCAAGGTGCGAAAAACTGGTGGAACAACTTAGTGCCTATCCGAACGGACAAACAAATTGGTGGAGCGGTGCTGATCACCGGACCCAGAACTGGAGTTCCGGCCAAGGCTATCTTTTTTGTCTCCTCTATCAAATTGGAGCATGGAGCTTTGATGGCCCTGCCCCGATTGATGGAGCAGGAAAAGGCAGCAGACTGATGTTGATTGCCGAGCTCCCGGAACTGGCTACTGCTGCAGAGATTGCTCGCGTGTTACGTTGCACCGCTAAGTTTGTGTCACAGGAGATGGCCGCCGGGCGGCTTCGCGCGTCCAAGATCGCCGGTCGGTATTTGGCTAGCCAAGCGGCCGTGCGCGACTACATCCAGGGGAATCAGGTATGCCCAGACCAAATGCCGGCCCGCGGCTCAAATGGCGAGACGACCGAGACCAATGGGAAATTGTCTGGTACGAACGAGGTGTCAAACGCCGTCAAGCAACAGGCACGCGAGATGGTGGAGAGGCTGAAAAACTCCTCGCCGCGTTCATCCAAACGCGTGCCGAAGCCGCACGGCCCTCCGGCCCCCGTTACCCTCATCAGATAAGCGTGCTGGAGGTCCTGACCTTCTACGGCCAAGAGAAGGCAGAAGGACTGGCAAGCAAGGAATTAATCGGCCACTCCATTAGCGCGTTAATTCCATTCTGGCAGGACATGATGGTTGATGCCATCAAAGGACAAACATGCCGGGCGTACTACCGGTGCCGGCGGGACGAGTTGGCAAAGAAGTTCCCGGCCCGAGCTGCAGGATCACTCCCAAGCCCAGTCGACGGCGCGGGCCCGGCCGCATTTGACAACACCATCCGCCGCGAATTGGCCACCATCTCGGCTGCTCTCGCCTTTTGCAAGGAAGAGGGTCACATCATCGACCCGCCGGCCGTCTGGCTACCACCGAAAAGGCCGGCAAAACAGAGGTGGCTGACCCGCCAAGAGGCGGCCAAGCTGATCCGCGCCGCCAGAAACAATTACAAGACCAAGCACCATCTGCCGCTGTTTATCCTCATTGGCCTTTACATGGGCCAGCGCAAACAGGCGATTCTGGGCCTGCAGTGGGTGCAAAATTTTACAGGCGGATGGGTGGACCTTGACGGCGCCGTCATCCACTGGAAAGCAGAAGAGGAGCGCGAATCCAACAAGAAGCGGCCGCGATCGCCGATCCCGAAACGGCTCATGCGCTTCCTGCGATACGCCCGAAGAAGATCCCGGCAGTACGTATTCGAACAGAACCTGACCGGGCCGGATGGAAAGCTGAAGCTGGCTCCGATCGGAAACGTTGGCCACGGGTTCGCGAGCGCCGCCTGTTATGCCGGCATGGGCATGCTGGAAAAGGTGGGGAGAGCGAGGAAGGCCCGCGGCGGCATCGAGATCCCTGAGAACATCCCGCACGCCGAAATCTCCCCGCATGTTTTGAGGCATACCTGCATCACCTGGCTATTGCAGCGGGGCGTCCCGATCCGGGAGGTGGCGGGCTTCGTCGGGGCGACGGAAAAAATCATCGAGGAGGTCTATGGGCACCATCACCCCGACCATATGGGCCGCGCTCGGGCAGCCCTGGATAGGTCGTAACAGGCCCGGATACAGGCCCAAATGCCAAATCAATCGGCGGAAAGCTGGTCGGGGCGAGAGGATTCGAACCTCCGGCTTCTAGCTCCCAAAGCTAGCGCTCTACCAGGCTGAGCTACACCCCGAGGCAGCCAGTTCTAGGCGTTTTGCGCCATTTTCGCAAGCGGACAGAACGGCACAAAACCGCAATATCACCGCCAGCGTCAGCGGCGGAGTCTCAGAATAGCACCACACAGATGTTCTGCTTAAGTTCTCGTCAGTATAGAAGATAAGCGGTCACCGGTTGTCACGGTGATTGGGTTGGGCATCCCCAAATGGGGACTGCAGGGGTGTTTTATTATGTAGAAACTAGTATTCTGGATAGCAGGACTGTTGAACCGTAAAAAATCCTGGGAGTTACGTCGTGAACGATAGGACAAGGTTTTTCGACAGATTCATTGCGGCACACATAGCATACATACAGGATATTCACGACAAGCTGTCTTCGAACACTATAAGCCACGAAGATATTGGCATTGCCTGTCGCGACAATCTCTGCGAAATCGGCTTATGGCTTGAATCCATCGCACCAGACCTTGGAATGGATAAGCTATACTTGGAGACATGCGTGGTCCACTCACGCTTCCACAATACTATCTCCAATATTATCGGCGAACACCTGGCTGGAGACCGCGCAAGCGCCATGGATAAGCTTGACAAATTACTTTCAGTACATGGCGGATGTTTTCACTCTATGCGCGCCACTCTAAAATCGTTCTTATTTGGCTTGAAAGAACAAACGATTAAGACGTTCCATCCCCGTGTTCCTGGTCGAGATCATCATCATGGTCCAAACCGCCAGGCAAAAACAAAATGATGAATGGCAACTGGAGGTATTCTTCCCCAGAGTGCGTCGCGCCAGATCAGCGGTTAACCGGTGGAGCCGCGATTGTGGGCTGGAATTGTGTCTGTACCACCGTTACTCTTTGTCTTGTGAATGCCTTCAGGAGGCAATTTTTCTGTCGCAGAGCAGACCGGCGATAAAAAAACAGCCGGCAGGGGGAGGCAAATGGCAAACAACCGCATCGGCACGAGGATCTATGCCGGATTCCTGGTAATTCTCTGTCTTCTGGCGGCGATCTCGCTTGTCGGATACCGGGAACTGGGCAGTATCGGCGACGTATTTTCCGACTATGCGGCCATATCCCGGGGGGCCGCCAAGACCTTGGGAATCGAACGAGACATCGTCAGCCTGCTGCGCGACGTCACCGCCTATGCCCGCAATGGCGACCAGCAGTTCGTAACGCATTTCCGCGCGACCAAAGAACATCTCGCCAATGACATCGCCCAGGACATCGCAAGCGCGTCGCCTGCGGAAATCCACCAGCGTTTCGAGGAACTGGCATCGCTGCTCGCCGGCTACAGCGACAATTTCGAGAAGGTGGCGACGGCGCGAAACCGGCGGGACACGCTTTTCCGCGATGCGATGAAGGTGCCGGGCGCCCAGGCCCAGGCCAATATCGCCGCGGTGCGGGAACACGCGGCGAAAGAGCAGGACTGGCAGACCGCCTCGCTGGCGGGGATCGCCGAGAGTTCGCTGCTGACCGCCCAGGTGGCGGCCCTGTCCTATCTTGCCACCAACGACCCCAATGATCGCGAAACCAGCGAGAACGCCGCCGCCGACTTCCTCGATCAGGTCAACCAGTTGACCAAGCGCCTGACCTATGTCGAAGGCCGCAAGCAATCCGCCGAGGCGGTCCGCATCGCCACCGGCTACCAGCTGGCTTTCGCCCAGATCGTGGTGATGACGGAAAGCTATGGCACCCTGATCGACGGCACCATGCCGAAACAGGCCGAGCGGTTCGCCCAACTGGCCCAGGAGGTCGGCGCCGCCCGCACAGCTCAAATGACGGCAATGGAACGCCAGGGATCCGACGATGTCAGTTCCAGCCGACACCTGGCCTTGGCCCTGTCCCTGACCGCCTTCATCGCCGGCATCGCGCTCGCCGCCTGGATTGCCAGGGGAATCGTGCCGCCGATCACCGCTCTCACCGCCGCCATGAGCCGATTGGCCGGCAACGACACCGCTTTCGAAGTACCGGCCAGGGACCGCCAGGACGAAATCGGCGAAATGGCCCGCGCTTTGGACATCTTCAGGCAGAACAAGCAGCATGCCGACGAGATGGAAACAGCCCAACGGGAAGAGGCGGCGGCGAAGGAACACCGACGGGTCGGCCTGGAGCAATGCGCCGCCCGTTTCGAATCCACCGTCGGCGGCACGCTCGACGCCGTCAGCGCCGCGGCGGCGCAGATGAAGAACACCGCCCAGACCATGTCGGCCACCGCCGACGAAACCAACGCGCGCTCGGTCAAGGTCGCCGGCGCCGCCGAGGAAGCGGCGGTCAATGTGCAGACCGTCGCTTCGGCGGCCGAGGAACTGACCGCCTCCATCCGGGAGATCGGCCGCCAGGCCGCCCAATCCAGCGCCATCGTCGCCGTCGCCGTCGACGAATCCCAACAGATCAACGAGGTGATGCGAAGCCTAGCCGAGGCGACCCAGCGCATCGGCGAAGTGGTGGACCTGATCACCTCGATCGCCGGCCAGACCAATCTTCTGGCGCTGAACGCCACCATCGAGGCCGCCCGCGCCGGCGAAGCCGGCAAAGGCTTCGCCGTGGTGGCCAACGAGGTGAAGGCCCTGGCCACCCAGACCAGCAAGGCGACCAACGAGATCACCGGCCATATCGGATCGGTGCAGGAGCGCACCGGCAAGGCCGTCGCCGCCATCAACCATATCGGCGAAACCATCGGCCAGCTGGACCGCATTTCCAGCGACATCGCCAACGCCGTCGAGCAGCAGGAGGGCGCCACCCATGAAATCGCCCGCAATGTGCAACAGGCGGCGGGCGGCACCCATGACGTCACCGAGAATATCCAGGGCGTCGCCAACGCGGCGCAATCCAGCGGCAGGGTGGCCACCGACGTGCTGCAATCAGCCGATCATCTGACCCGGCAGGCCGATACCCTGCGCTCGGAAGTGGAGAGATTTCTCTCGGACATCAAAGGGTGACGATCTTTCTGCTTTTGGCATCCGCCGGCGTCATTTATCTGTCCTGCGAAATGTTCGTCAACGGCGTCGAATGGCTGGGGCGCAAACTCGAGGTCAGCCAGACAGCCACCGGCACTATCCTCGCCGCCTTCGGCACCGCGCTGCCGGAAAGCGTGGTCACCCTGGTGGCCACCGCTTTCAGCGACCATGAGGCCCAAAAGGACATCGGCGTCGGCGCGGCGCTGGGCGGGCCGCTGGCCCTCAGCACCATCGCCTATGCCGTCGTCGGCATCTGCCTGATGATCTACGGACCGCGACTGGGGCGCGGCCAACATGCCCTGATCGAGGTCGACGGCCGCCGGCTGAGCCGTGACCAGGCCTGGTTCCTGGGAATTTTCGCGCTCAAGATCACCCTCGGGCTGATCGCCTTCAGCCTCAAGCCTTGGCTGGGCTTCGCCTTTCTCGCCGCCTATGCCTGGTATTTCCGCATCGAGATGAGCGGCGAGGCCTCTGCCGAGGAAGGCGAGCTTGAGCCGCTGCGTATCCGCCCGCGCGACCCCAACCCGCCGATGGCCTGGGTGGTGGCGCAGACCGTCGCCGCGACGGTGGTCATCTTCGCCGCCTCGCGCGTCTTCGTCGGCCAGTTGGAGGCCGTCGGCCCCTGGCTGGGCCTCAGCCCACAGGTGACGGCGCTGCTGCTGAGCCCGATCGCCACCGAACTGCCGGAAACCATGAACGCCCTGATCTGGGTCCGCCAGGGCAAGGAACGGCTGGCCCTGGCCAATATCAGCGGAGCGATGATGATCCAGGCGACGGTGCCGACGGCCTTCGGGCTGTTCTTCACCCCCTGGCTGCTCGACCGCTCGCTTCTGGTCGCGGCGGCGGTCACCGCCCTGTCTATCGGCGTCCTGTTCCTGGCCTTCCGCCGTGGCCGGGTCAGCGGCGCCAGGCTCGCCCAGGTCGGCTGGCTGTATGGCCTCTTCGCCGTCGTCGCCCTGGCCATAGGCTAATGCCCCGGACCTCCAGCTCCTGCTGTCGATGCCCATCCGCTTTTAACTCTGATACTGTTTAAAGGCCGGCCAGTTCGGCGGCGGACAAGTTTCATGGAGGACGGCCCTGTCGGCGGCGGAGACCACCCTGACCCTGGAGGGCGCCCTGCTGCGCTGGATGGCCGTCGATGAGGACGACGAATTGCCGGACTGGTGGGAACCGCTGGACGCCGGTGAACGGCAGCGGGCCGGACGCTTTCGCCAGGCCGCCGACCGCCGCCTTTTCCTCGCCGCTCATTGGCTGACCCGCCGGCTGCTGGCCGACTATACCGGGGAACCGGCGGCGGAGATCCGCATCCTGTCGGCCACCGACGGCAAGCCGCGGCTGGCCGGCCATCCCACCGTCAGCTTCAGCCTGACCCATACCCGCGGCCTGGTGGCCTGCGGCGTCGCCGAGGAGGCGGAGATCGGCATCGACGCCGAAATCCTCGATTGCCAGATCCAGTTCGACGCGGTGGCGCGATCCTTTTTCGCCCCCGCCGAGGCCGAGGCCATCGAACGGGCGGAAGGGGAGACCAGGATCGAGCTGTTCTATCGGCTCTGGACGCTGAAGGAAGCGGTGGTCAAAGCCGATGGACGAGGTCAGTCCATCGACGCCATCGCCTTCGACCTGACGCCGCCCGTCCCCCGATTACTGGCAAGCGGCGGCGCCATCTGGTCCCTTGCCGAGCTTCAGCCGACCCCTGACCATCGGCTGGCCGTGGCACTCAGGCACCGCCATCGCCAGCGCTGAGCCAAAGCTAAAATTATCTTGCATTAGCTGTATCGATAGATTATATGCGCTTTTTGGTTGCGTTCTTTTCAGCGGACTTTCTTCCTATGCGCCTTGCCGTACTGCTAAACGACATCCGCCACACCATCAACAGTACAGGCAGCTCAATGGGAAAGTGACCGTCTCAGGAAGCAGATATACGGGACAAGTCACGCCAATACCTGAAAACGCCGAAATCCCCCCTACCCAGGAGCAATTTCCATGTTCTTGATCGGCTTACAAAAGAGCCTTCGCGCCGCCATGCGTGTAACCACCGACCCGGCCTTGCATACCGAGTTGGCGCGACTGTTTAACATCGTCAGCAACCTGACCGGTTACCTCACCAGTGACGCGATCCAAAATTTAACCGCTGATAGACATACCCATGACACGCCAGAGAATATCTTGAATTCGTTAGAAAAACTGGATGGTCTTATCGCCCTTTATAATCGCGAAATCGTAAGAATATCCACCGAGATAAATAGGGTAAATCGCGCAAATACTATGATAAATGCCGATATTTATTTGAATCTTGCTAAACAATTTAAAAAAGGAATGGAAGGGCAAATTAAAGACAGCCTGCGGACCAAGGCACACCTCGCCCGGAACATGCAAAGTGCCGCCAGGTTCGCCGCCGGGAACAACCCGAGGGGGTGATTAGCGCGGCAGGTCCGAACGCCCCATGAGGAACTGATCGACCGCGCGGGCCGCCTGGCGGCCTTCGCGGATCGCCCATACCACCAGCGACTGGCCGCGGCGCATATCGCCGGCGGCGAATACCTTGTCGATGGAGGTACGATAGCTCTCGGTATCGGCCTTGACGTTGCCGCGCGGGTCCTTCTCCACCTTGAGGCCGTCGATCAGGCCGTCATGCAGCGGATGCACGAAGCCCATGGCCAGCAGTACCAGATCGGCCTGCAGGGTGAACTCACTGCCAGGAACCGGCTGCATCTTGGCGTCCACCTCGACGCCCAGCATCGCCGACACCCGGCCGTTCAGCCCTTCGAAACCGCGGGCGGTAACCCCCCAACGCCGGCCGCAGCCTTCCTCATGGGAGGACGAGCTGCGCAGCTTGACCGGCCATAACGGCCAGGTCAGCGCCTTGTTCTCGCGTTCCGGCGGCTTGGGCATGATCTCCAGCTGGGTGACCGACAGCGCCCCCTGGCGGTTGGAGGTGCCGACGCAGTCCGAGCCGGTATCGCCGCCGCCGATGACCACCACATGCTTGCCCGTCGCCAGGATCTCCGGCGCCTGCAAGGCTTCGCCGGCAACCCGGCGGTTCGACTGGCCAAGAAATTCCATGGCGAAATGCACGCCCGCCAGCTCGCGCCCGGGCACCGGCAGGTCGCGCGGCTTCTCCGAGCCGCCGGTGAGCACCACGGCGTCGAAGCGGCGCAGCAGATCTTTTGCCGGCAGGCTGGTACCGACCTCGACATTGGTCTCGAACACCACCCCTTCGGCTTCCATCTGAGCGATGCGGCGATCGATCACCGCCTTGTCCAGCTTGAAATCGGGAATGCCGTAGCGCAGCAATCCGCCCGGCTTGGCATTACGCTCGAAGACGGTGACCCCATGACCGGCCCGCGCCAGCTGCTGGGCGGCGGCCAGACCGGCCGGCCCCGAGCCGACCACGGCGACCGTCTTGCCGGTCCTCAGGCGCGGCCCTTCGGCGACGATCCAGCCTTCGGCCCAGCCGGTCTCGACGATCGCCTGCTCGATATCCTTGATGCTGACCGGCGTGTCTTCGATGTTCAGCGTGCAGGACGCCTCGCAGGGTGCCGGACAGATGCGCCCGGTGAATTCCGGGAAGTTGTTGGTGGAATGCAACACCTCCAGCGCCTCGCGCCAGCGGTTGCGGTAAACCAGGTCGTTCCAGTCGGGAATGATGTTGTTGACCGGACAGCCGGTATGGCAGAACGGCACGCCGCAATCCATGCAGCGCGCGCCCTGGCTGGCCAAAGTGGCGCCGTCCAGCGGCAGGGTGAATTCGCGGTAATGCCCGAGCCGCTCGGCGACCGCCTGCTCGCCATGCACCTGGCGCGGGAATTCCTTGAAACCGGTTGGCTTGCCCATCTCAGCAGCTCCCCGCCGCCGCCGTCTCGGCCGCCTGGGTCTTGGCCATGGCTTCCAGGGCCTTGCGGTAATCCACCGGCATCACCTTGACGAATTTGGGCATGTAATATTCCCAGTTAAGCAGGATGTCGTGGGCCCGCACGCTGTTGGTGTAGCGGCGGTGATTCTCGATCAGCGTGCGCAACCGGGTGGCGTCATGGCGGGTCATGTCGGGCGACACATCGACCAGGCCATGGCCTTCCAATTCGCCGCCGGACCAGTCCTGGGCGTCGGTGACGTTCTCCTCGGCGGCCACCGGTTCCAGGGCGACCATCGACAGATTGCAGCGCCGTTCGAAATCACCGGCCTCGTCGAGGACATAGGCGATGCCGCCACTCATCCCGGCGGCGAAATTGCGGCCGGTCTGGCCGATCACCACCACCAGGCCGCCGGTCATGTATTCACAGCCATGGTCGCCGACCCCTTCGACCACCGCGGTGGCGCCCGAGTTGCGCACCGCGAAGCGCTCACCGGCGACGCCGCGGAAATAGCATTCGCCCTCGATGGCACCGTACAGCACGGTGTTGCCGATGATGATGTTGTCCTCGGCGACCAGCCGCGAGCGCGACGGCGGCATGATGACGATGCGTCCGCCGGACAATCCCTTGCCGACATAGTCATTGGCCTCGCCGGTCAATTCCAGGGTTACCCCCTTGGCCAGGAAGGCGCCGAAGCTCTGCCCGGCGGTACCCTGGAGCCGGATGGTCACGGTATCCTCGGGCAGGCCGGCATGGCCGTAGCGCTTGGCCATCTCCCCCGACAGCATGGCGCCGACGGTGCGGTCGGTATTGCGCACCGTGGCATCGACCAGCACCGGCTTGCGGTGCAGCAGGGCCGGCATCGCCAGATCGATCAACTTGCGGTCGAGCACGGAGTCGAGACCGTGATGCTGGCTTTCGGTATTGCGGGTGGCGACGCCGGGAGCGGCCGCCGGGCGGAAGAACAGCCGCGAGAAATCCAGTCCCTTGGCCTTCCAATGGGTGATCGCCTGACGGGTATCCAGCAGATCGCTGCGGCCGATCAGATCCTCCAGCTTGGACAGGCCCAGCGAGGCGAGGAGCTCGCGGACCTCCTCGGCGACGAAGAAGAAGAAATTGATCACATGCTCGGGCTGGCCGGTGAAGCGCTTGCGCAACTCGGGGTCCTGGGTCGCCACCCCCACCGGACAGGTGTTGAGGTGGCATTTTCGCATCATGATGCAGCCGGCGGCGATCAGCGGCGCGGTGGCGAAGCCGAATTCGTCGGCCCCCAGCATGGCGGCGATGATGACGTCGCGACCGGTGCGCAGGCCGCCATCGGCCTGCACCGCGATGCGCCCGCGCAGACGGTTCAGCACCAGGGTCTGATGAGTTTCCGCCAGGCCGATTTCCCATGGGCTGCCGGCATGTTTGATGGAGGTCAGCGGCGAGGCGCCGGTGCCGCCGTCATAGCCGGAAATGGTGACATGGTCGGCGCGCGCCTTGGAGACGCCGGCGGCCACCGTGCCGACGCCGATCTCGGCCACCAGCTTGACGCTGATGCGCGCCGCCGGGTTGACGTTCTTCAGATCGAAGATCAGCTGGGCGAGATCCTCGATGGAATAGATGTCGTGATGGGGCGGCGGGCTGATCAGCCCGACCCCCGGGGTCGAATGACGCACCCGGGCGATCACCGGATCGACCTTGTGGCCCGGCAACTGGCCGCCCTCGCCGGGCTTGGCGCCCTGGGCCATCTTGATCTGGATGTCGTCGGCATTGACCAGATATTCGGCGGTGACGCCGAAGCGTCCCGAGGCCACCTGCTTGATCGCCGAGCGCATGGAATCGCCGTTGGGCAGACGCTGATAGCGCTCGGCCTCTTCGCCGCCTTCGCCGGTGTTGGACTTGCCGCCGATGCGGTTCATCGCCACCGCCAGCGTGGTATGGGCCTCACGGCTGATGGAGCCGAAGCTCATGGCGCCAGTGGCGAAGCGCTTGACGATGTCGACCGCCGATTCGACCTGTTCGAGGGGAATCGGCTTGCCCGCCGGCTTGAGCACGAACAGCCCGCGCAGCGTCATCAGCCGCTCGTTCTGCTCGTTGACC
Organism: Rhodospirillaceae bacterium; assembly: GCA_013349665.1. Taxonomy (GTDB): domain Bacteria; phylum Pseudomonadota; class Alphaproteobacteria; order Rhodospirillales; family Magnetospirillaceae; genus DUZF01. The sequence goes on from DUZF01000015.1 coordinate 18,649, forward strand.
AGGCGCGAGAACTCGCTGAACCGCTGGCGCGAATTGCCGCGCACCGAATGCTGCAGGGCGGCGATGGTGTCGGCCGTCCACATGTGGTCCTCGCCGCGCAGGCGGTTGGCGTATTCGCCACCGACATCCAGCATCGACTTCAGCACCAGGGATCCGCCATAGGCGGCGCGATGGCGTTTTACCGTCTCTTCCGCCACCTCGGCGACGCCGATCCCCTCGATACGGGAGGCCGTGCCGGGGAAATATTTGTCGACGAAGGGGGTGGCCAGCCCGACGGCGTCGAAAATCTGCGCGCCGCAATAGGACTGATAGGTGGAGATGCCCATCTTCGCCATAACCTTGAGAACCGCCTTGTCGATCCCCTTGATGAACCGCTTGTGCAGTTCATATTCGGACAAGGGTTCGCTCAGGGTCGCGCGCATGGCGTTCAGCGTCTCGAAGGCCAGATAGGGGTTGACGGCTTCCGCGCCATACCCCGCCAGCAGACAGAAATGATGGATTTCCCGGGCCTCGCCGGTCTCCACCACCAGCCCCGCCTCGGTCCGCATACCTTCCTTCACCAGGTGGTGATGCATGGCGGCGGTGGCCAACAGGGCGGGAATCGGAATGCGGTCGGGACCGACCTGGCGATCGGACAGGATGAGGATGTTGATCCCCTTGCGCACCGCCTGGCTGGCCTCGGTGGCCAGCCTCTTCAGCGCCGGCTCCATGCCGGCGGCGCCCTCGGCGGCCGGCCAGGTGATGTCCAGGGTCACCGAATTGAAGGCGTTGTCGGCATGGCTGCCGATGTCGCGGATCTTCTCCAGGTCCTCGTTGGTGAGGATCGGCTGGCGCACCTCGAGGCGCTTCCTGGTGTTGTCCTCGGGCCGGCCGAGCAGATTGGGCCGGGGGCCGATCAGGCTGACCAGGCTCATCACCGCTTCCTCGCGGATCGAATCGATGGGCGGGTTGGTGACCTGGGCGAAGCACTGCTTGAAATAGGTGTACAGCAGCTTGGGCCTGGACGACAGCACCGACAGCGGGGTGTCGGTGCCCATGCTGCCCACCGCCTCCTGGCCGGACACCGCCAGCGGCATCAGCAGGAATTTGATGTCCTCCTGGCTGTAGCCGAAGGCCTGCTGGCGATCCAGCAGGGTCTTGGGATCGGCCGGCACCGGCTGCACGCGCGCCGGCAGGTCCTCGAGCACGATCTGGCTCTTGGCCAGCAGTTCGGCGTAAGGATGGGCGGTGGCCAGCTCGGCCTTGATCTCGGCATCGTCGATGATGCGGCCCTGCTCGAGGTCGATCAGCAGCATCTTGCCCGGCTGCAGACGCCATTTCTTGACGATGCGGTCTTCCGGGATGGGCAGGACGCCCATTTCCGAGGCCATCACCACATGGTCGTCGTCGGTGACCAGGTAGCGGGCCGGCCGCAGGCCGTTGCGGTCCAGCGTGGCGCCGATCTGACGGCCGTCGGTGAAGCAGACCGCCGCCGGCCCGTCCCACGGCTCCATCAGCGCCGCGTGATATTCGTAGAAAGCCCGGCGGTCCTCGTCCATCAGCGGGTTGCCGGCCCAGGCCTCGGGGACCAGCATCATCATCGCATGGGCCAGCGAATAGCCGCCCTGCACCAGCATCTCCAGCGCGTTGTCGAAACAGGCGGAATCAGACTGTCCTTCCGGAATCAGCGGCCACAGCTTCTTCAGGTCGTCGCCCAGCAGGTCCGAGCGCATGGCATGGCGCCGGGCGCTCATCCAGTTGAGATTGCCGCGCAGGGTGTTGATCTCGCCATTGTGGCAGATCATCCGGAACGGATGGGCGAGGCTCCATTTGGGGAAGGTATTGGTGGAAAACCGCTGATGCACCAGGGCCAGCGCCGACACCAGGCGCGGATCCGAGAGGTCCTTGTAATAGGTGCCCACCTGCTGGGCCAGCAGCATCCCCTTGTAGACCAGCGTGCGCGAGGAGAAGGACGGCATGTAGAAATCCTTGGCCTCCTGGCCGAAGGTTTCCGCCACGCGGTGGGTGATCACCTTGCGCAGGACGAACAGTTTGCGCTCGAACGCCGCCTGGTCGACGGTGGCGGGGCCGAAGCCGACGAAGATCTGGCGGATCACCGGCTCGGCGGCGCGCACGCCGGCGCCGAGGATGGAACTGTCGACCGGCACGTCGCGCCAGCCGAGGAAGGACAGCCCCTCCTCGCCGGTCGCGGCCTCGACGATGGCTTCCACCGAACTGCGGACCGCCGCCGCCTGTGGCAGGAACAGGATGCCGACGCCGTAGCGTCCGGCCTCCGGCAGCGTGATCTGCAGGCGTTTGGCTTCCTCGCGGAACAGGCGATCGGGGATCTGGATGACGATGCCGGCGCCGTCGCCGGCCATGGGATCGGCACCCACCGCCCCGCGGTGATCGAGATTGATCAGGATCTCTAGGCCCTGCCGGACGATCTGATGGCTTTTCCGGTTCTTGATGTTGACCACGAAACCGACGCCGCAGGCATCGTGCTCCTTGGCTGGATCATAAAGCCCCTGCCGGTCGGGAAACGAGTGTGAAGTCATCTGATCGCCGCACTTATCCAAACATTATGATGGCTTGCCGCCGCACCGCACACAAAGGCGTATAACAAATCAATCCGCCGAACACACGAAAAGAATGTCCCAAACGCCAAGCTCTAGTAAAACCCGCGATACCACTCGATGAAACGCGGCAGTCCGACGTCGATGGCGGTGGACGGCTGGAAGCCGAAATCCCGCTGAATTGCCTCGATATCGGCATAGGTTTCCTTGACATCGCCGGGCTGCATCGGCTCGAAGACGATCTCCGCCGTTTTGCCCAGGCATTTCTCGATGATCCCGATGAAGCGCATCAGCGGCTCCGAGCGGTGATTGCCGATGTTGTAAACACGCCAGGGCGTCCCGGGTCCCGCCGGCGGTCCGTCGAGCACCGCCAGGACGCCGCTGACGATATCGTCGATATAGGTGAAATCGCGCCGCATGTCGCCGTTGTTGAACACATGAATAGGCTGGCCGGCCAGAATGGCCTTGACGAACAGGAAGGCCGACATGTCGGGCCGCCCCCAGGGACCATAGACGGTGAAAAAACGCAGCCCGGTGGTGGGCAGGCGGTAAAGATGGCTGTAGCAATGGGCCATCAGCTCGCCGGCCTTCTTGGTGGCGGCATAAAGCGAGACCGGATTGTCGACGCGATCCTCGACGGCGAAGGGCAGCTTCTCGTTGGCGCCGTAGACCGAGGACGAGCTGGCATAGACGAAATGCTCGCAGCGGGGAAGATTGCGGGCCATTTCCAGCAACACCAGCTGGCCCTCGATATTCGACCAGGTATAGGCGTAGGGATTGGTCAGCGAATAGCGCACCCCGGCCTGGGCCGCCAGATGGACGATGCGCGTGACATCGGCATGGCGGGCGAACACCGCCGCCATCGCCTCGCGCTCGGCGATGTCGACGCGATGAAAGGTGAAGCCCGGCATGGCCGCCAGCTGCGCCAGGCGGGCTTCCTTCAGCGTCGGATCGTAATAGTCGTTGAGGTTGTCGACGCCGACCACCGTTTCGCCCCGCTCCAGCAACCGCCGGCAGGTGTGAAAACCGATGAAACCGGCGGCGCCGGTGACCAGCGTGGCCATCACTCCATACCCAACGCCGATTTATAGAGCTCCAGCAGTTCCTCCTGCTCCTTGCGGTCATGGGCGGCGATGCGCCGGATGGAGACCACCTTGCGCAGAATCTTGACGTCGAAGCCGGTGGACTTGGCTTCGCCATAGACCTGCTTCAAGTCTTCGGAAAGAGCCTTCTTCTCTTCCTCCAGGCGTTCGATACGGTCGACATACTGCTTCAAGGCCTCGGCGGCGATGCCGCCGACGTTTTCGTTGGAGGGCGTTCCATCGGGCATGCGTGCTCACCTGTCCACTGGGTTATGGCTGATGACCGACAATAGCCAGGACGCGGCCGAGGGCGCAAGGGCCAGGGATGGTTGCCCAGTCGGGCCGAATGCGCCACCATACCGTCTGCAATACGCCCCCGCCGTCGAGCCCCGGAACCGATGATCGATCAGAACACCCGATTTCTCGTCTATCTCAAAAGGCTGGAAGAGGATCCCGCCGGCGTCCGCCTGATCCATATCCATGTTTCCGAATTGCCGGCGCATAAGAAATCCCGTGACAACCTGTCGCGGGCCATCAGCACCTTCACCGAACTGAAAGCCAAACATCAGGACGGCGAGGTCTTCCTGCTGAAAAATCTCGACATCGTTTTTGTCTGCCGCACGATCAGCAAACCCATCCTGGCGGCGGCCGGAGAAACCCTGCGCAAGATTTTCGTCGGGCAGATGAGCGTCACGTTCAAGAACGTGCATGGCGGCAAGGGCGAGTTTTACACCCTGTTCGATCTGTCCTACGAACTGCCGAAGATCATGGCCTGGGCCGAAACCGTCGCCGGCGTCGCCGAAGTCAGCGGCGGCGGCGGCAATGTCGGCGCGGGTGAACCGCCGGCGAGCAAAGGCGCCGTCGATCTGGTCGATCTCAGGCGCATCAAGGAGGAAATGCAACGGGTCAATATGGCGTCGGTCCTGTTCAATCAGCCGGTTTACAACATCAACGACTCCGGCAAGGCGAAACTGATGTGGCAGGAAATGTATATTTCCGTGCAGATGCTGGAGAAGACTTTTTGCCCCGGGCTGTCGCTGACCTCGCGGCGCTGGCTGTTCAATGACCTGACCGAGGACCTGGACGGCATCGTCTTTCGCCTGCTGGCCAATCCCGAGGAACGCGGGCAAAAGAAACGCCTCAGCATCAATGTCAACCTGTCCTCGCTGGCTTCCAGCAAATTCGTCACCTTCGACGCTGAATTGCCGATCGATTTCCGCCAGAGCGTGGTGTTGGAGATCAACAAGACCGATCTGTTCGAGAACATGCGGCTATTCTGCGAACTGGTGCCGTTCCTGCAGCGCCGCGGCTACAAGATCCTCCTCGACGGTCTGTCGTTGCAGAATGTCGGGGCGCTCGATTTCGACGGCATCCGCTGCGATTTCGCCAAGATCTTCTGGTCGGCCGACCTCGCCGTCATGGACCCCGACCAAAGCGCCAGGATCCGCGCCAAGCTCAACCACCGGCAGAGCCCGCTGCTGGTCATGGGCCGCTGCGATACCGCCGAAAGCCTGCGCTTCGCCAAGGAAATGGGCATCGTCCTGGTGCAGGGCCGGCTGGTCGACCACATGGTGAAGCGGAGCATTCCGTTTTAGGAATTGGGGGTCGCAACAGGCGCAGCAGGAACAAGAGGTGCCCGCCAAGCCTTCCTTTGGAACCGCCAACGTCCAAGCGGAACCGCCGCAGATAGTCACCACGAAAGATGTCAGGCAACATCCGGGGGTGGTCATTTTGACGAGAGAACATGATTCGTCGGCTTTAGAGCATCGAGCCTGAAACCTGAATCAAGGAATTGAATCAGGGGATTCCCAGACCGGCCGATTTGTGATTCATCGTCTTTGGAGGTGGATCATGGGCAAAGGGCTATCTTCTGATCTTCGGGTTCGGATTTACGGTGACATTGAACGAGGGTCTTCTCGGCGAGCGGCAGCCCGTCGTTTTGGGGTCAGTGCAGCAACGAGTGTTCGCGTTGCCCAGCGGGTGCAGGCCACGGGATCTGTGGAGCCGGCGCCGCAAGGCAGGCCGCGTGGTGGAGGCAAACTGGCGGCTCACGCCGATGTACTGATCCGCTGGGTTGAGGCCAATCGCGACATGACGATGCCGGAACTGGCGGCCAAGTTGGAGGCCGAACGCGGCGTTGTGGCCCACCCTGCATCGCTGTCGCGATTTCTTATTGTCCGCGGCTATTCTTATAAAAAAAACTCTGCTGGCATCCGAGGCAGGTCGCGATGATGTGGCTCTTGATCGCCGTGTCTGGCAAGACCATCGCCTTGCCCGAATGCGGCAAGAACCGCACCGTCTGGTCTTCATAGACGAAACTGCCACAACCACGAAGATGACCCGACTGCGTGGTCGGGCAAAGCGGGGAAACCGCCTGCGGGCGCATGCGCCGTTTGGACACTGGGGTACGCAGACCTTTATCGCGGCGCTGCGTTGCGACGGCCTGACGGCACCTTGGGTCATCGACAGGGCGATGAACCGAAAGATCTTCGAGACCTACGTGGAGACACAACTCGCACCAACGCTCCAGCCGGGCGACGTCGTCATTCTCGACAATCTGTCCAGCCATAAAAGCGAGCGGGCCGAAGCCATCCTCAAGGAGCGAGGCGCCTGGTTCCTTTTTCTTCCGCCCTACAGCCCAGACCTCAACCCGATCGAAATGGCATTTTCCAAACTCAAGGCCCATCTCCGGCGGATCGGAGCACGTACCATCGAGGCCCTCTGGAAAGCCGTCGGCAGCATCTGCGATCTCTACACGGACGAGGAGTGTTGGAACTACCTCAAAAAAGCCGGGTATGTTGCAGATTAAAGGCTCGATGCTCTA
>DUZF01000016.1 GCA_013349665.1 Rhodospirillaceae bacterium
TCGATCGAGTCGCGTTCCTCGACGCCCATGGCCGGAATGCCGATTTCCATCTCCGGCACCCCGGCGTCGTCGAGGGCCCGCGCAATGGCCAGCTTTTCCGCCAGGCTGAAGGCGACCCCGGCGGTCTGTTCGCCGTCGCGCAGGGTGGTGTCGTTGATGACCACGGTCATGGCCGCAGTCCCGCCAGCGCCGTCAGAGGCTGGCCCTGTTCGCCGCCGAAGCATTCGAGAAAGTCCTCGCAGATATCGCAGACCGGCGCTTTGCAGGCCACCAGGCCGTCACGCTTGCAAAGTTCACGGTAGAAGAACTTCTTCCACTTCATGTCCATCCAATTGGCCGTCGCCAAAGGCGCGAAATGGCGCGCCATCAGTACCGACAGGTCAGCCCTCCCGACCAGTCCCAGGTCCTGCCACAGATGATTGCTCTCCAGGGCCCGCCGGGCAATGATATGGGCCAGCCAGGTTTCTTCGACCGCGCCGCGCGAGCCGTGTTCTTGCAGATAGGCCCTGAGATCGGGCTCCTCCGGCGCCAGCGGTTCGTCGCCGTCGGCCGCCAGATCGGCGGCCAGCCCGGCGGCATGGGGAAAATACCGTTCCAGCAGGCACCGCAGGGCATGGGGCGACAACCCCAGGGAAACGGTCAGCGGCCGGGATTCGGCGGCGACCAGCGCCAGGCAGCAGGCAAACAGATGGCGGTCGAAAAGCGCCGCGTCGCCACCCTTGCCCATCAGCCATTGATAGACAGAGGACGACATGGCGCTCAGCTGCCGTCGGTGAGGTCGGAGAGCGGCACGAAGGCCCTGGCCGGCGGCGCCAGGGCATCTTTGAGCACCTTGAAGACCCGATGCTCCAGCGGCGAGCCGGTGACGAAATCCCGATAGGCGCGATCGAGGGTGTCCCGGCAGCGGGCCTCGGCCGCGGCATCGTCCAGACCGTCCATCCCGGCGCCGCGCAGATATTCGCCCATCCGCCTCAGGATATGCAGGCGCGCCACGTTGAGCACCGCGGGATCATAGGCAACATCCAGGCGGGCGAAAAAATCCTCGGCCGAGGACAGGGATCGCAGATCGTCGAGAACAGCCATCGCGCTAACCGAACGACTTGCCGCAGGAGCATTTGGCCTGGGCATTGGGGTTGTCGAAGGTGAAGCCGGCGCCTTCGACGCTGCTGACGAAATCGACGGTGGTCCCGGCCAGGATCGGCAGGCTGGAGGGATCGAGAAACATGGTGACGCCCTTGGCGTCGACCACCACATCCTCGGGGGCCGCCTCGGGCACCAAGCCCATCATGTATTTGAGGCCGGCACAGCCGCCGGACTGAACGGCGAGGCGCAGGCCGGCGATCGGTCCCCGGGCTCCGGCGATGGCACTCAGCATGGCGCCGGCGGCGCTGTCGGTCAGTTGGATCATGGCGACCTCCTCGGCAAGGGCTTGGCTCATACTCAACCAAAGCAAGGCCTGTGCCAGCGCCGAACCCTCGGTTTTCCGTCATTTCCTATTGTCGGAGAGGCGACGATGTCGGAAAGCCGACACTCAATGGCCCTCCACTGTCGGCTGCCGAATCCCGGAATTCCGCCGCTTTCCCGCTTGGCATCGGCATTGCAAACAAAGCCCTGTCACTGTTGATCACGGGAGGCCGCCATGGCCATGAAGATCCTTGCCGAAGATTGCACCGCCTGCGGTGCCTGCGAATTCGAATGCCCCAATGCCGCCATCAAAGCCAAAGGGGCGACCTTCATCATCAAGGAATCCGCCTGCACCGAATGCGACGGCGAGGCGCCGAAATGCGTCGCCGTCTGTCCGGCCGACTGCATCGTCAAGGTTTGAGGCGATGAGCGAGCAGGCGGTCGAACTCTGGGGTCCGCCTTGCTTCGACCAGGGCGACAAGGTGGTGGCCGAGCGGGAGGTGCGCAATGACGGCACCTTTCCCGGCGTGGCGATGGGGGTCGTGCTGATCCGCAAAGGCGAGGTCGGCTATGTGCATTCCATCGGCACCTATCTCAACCGTTATTACATCTACGGCGTCGAATTCCTCGGCCATCCGCGTCTCGTCGGCATGCGCGCCGGCGAGTTATCGCTGATGCAAAGCGCGCCGCCGCCACCACCCGGGAGACTGTCATGAAAGTCATGTTGATTAAAAAGGGCGAGGGCTACGAGATCTACGTGCCCAAGAAGGATCTCGAGGAGCCGGTGGTGGCCATGGAAAAGCCCGGCGTATGGGGCGGCTGGGTCCGCCTGGCCAACGGCTGGACCTTCGAAATGCCCGACCTGCCGCCCGAGACCAAGCTGCCGATCACCGTCGATGCCCGCAAGCTCGCCGGCGGTGACGACTGATGCCGGATGCCTCGGATAGCCTGCTGGGCAAACTGGGCGGCGACATCGCCAGCGGACGCCTGATCCCCTTTCTCGGGCCCGACCTGCTCTGCCTGCATGACCCGCCGGTGGTGCCGACGGGAGCGCGCGAACTGGCGCAACTGCTGTCGGCCAAGACCGCGGTGCCGGGGCGTCTGCGCAACAATCTGTGGCATGCCGCGCAATATATCGAGAGCAACCGCCACCGGGTGACCCTGGACCGCTTGATGGCCGATCTGTTCGCCCCGATACCGGCGCCGGGGCCGCTGCATCTCTGGCTGGCCGGGCTCACCCGGCTGCCCCTGGTGGTCGACACCTGGTACGACGGCACCATGCGCGCCGCCCTGACCGCCAGCGGGCGGACCGACTGGGGACAGGTGCAAGGCGCGTCGAAGGCCCGCCGGCTCGACGGCGGCATCTGGACGCGGGCGGTGGACATCGGCGGCGCCATTGTCGACGACCAGACGGCGGCGGATTGGGCGACCGTGCTGTACAAGCCGCATGGCGCCGCCCAGCCGACCGGCGACGTGCTGGTCTCGGATGCCGATTATGTCGAGGTGCTGACCGAGATCGACATCCAGACGCCGATCCCCGAGACGGTGCGGGAGCGCCGCACCGGGCGCGGCTTCCTGTTTCTCGGCTGCCGGTTTTACGACCAGATCCTCAGGACCTTTGTCCGCCAGATCTGCAAGCGCTCGGGCGGCCGACGCTATGCCGTGGTGCCCGACGGGCTGACGCGAAACGAGATCCGCTTTCTCGCCGCCGAGGGCATCGAGCCGCTGGTCATGCCCCTCAATGACGCAATTTCCATCCTCACCCACTGACATCGAAAAGGAACAAGCGATGGCGAATGTCACTTTCAGCGCTCCGACCCTGGCCAAGGACATCACCGTCTACGGCGTCGCCGGAGACACCAAGACCCTGCTGGCCCTGGCCAAGAAAAACAACATTCCCATTCCCTGCCAGTGCCAGGACGGGGAATGCGGCTCCTGCCTGATCAAGGTGACCTTCCTCGGCGACAAGACCCCGCTGGCCTGCAATCTGACGGAAAAGGAAAAGCTGACGCTGTCGGTCAACGGCAAAATGGATCGCAAGACGCTGGAGAACATCGAAACCAACGACCTGCCGCCGACCTACCGTCTGGCCTGCCAGTACATCCTTCGCGACGAGGACATCCTGGTGGAGTTCTCCGGCGAACCGGGCGTCGAGATCGACCTCCGCCGCTGACTGCCGCCACACTCACAATTGATCCCCGGGACCGCAAGTCCCGGGGATTTTTCTTTTAGCGCTGTTTGGCTTCCAACACTTTGTCGGGCCCGTGTCGCATTTCAGACAGTCCCCGCAACCCACCCTATCACATTGTAAAACAAAACTATTCTTCTCCTGCTGCGGCGCAATATGAGTTGGCACGGCGGTTGCGAGGAAGGGGCTATGGCGGGGGAGTTGCCCTCAGCCAACCAAATGACACGGTAGCTGGAAAGGAACTCTCACATGTCTCTTCGTCAGATCGCGTTCTACGGCAAGGGCGGCATCGGCAAGTCGACCACCTCGCAGAACACCCTGGCCGCCCTGGTGGAGATGGGCCAGAAGATCCTCATCGTCGGCTGCGACCCGAAGGCCGATTCGACCCGCCTGATCCTCAACACCAAGCTGCAGGACACCGTGCTGCATCTGGCCGCCAAGGCCGGCTCGGTGGAGGACCTGGAACTCGAAGACGTCATGAAGATCGGCTACAAGGGCATCAAATGCACCGAGGCCGGCGGCCCGGAGCCGGGCGTCGGCTGCGCCGGCCGCGGCGTTATCACCGCCATCAACTTCCTCGAAGAGAACGGCGCCTATGAAGACGTCGATTACGTCTCCTACGACGTGCTGGGCGACGTGGTCTGCGGCGGCTTCGCCATGCCGATCCGCGAGAACAAGGCCCAGGAGATCTACATCGTCATGTCCGGCGAAATGATGGCGCTGTATGCCGCCAACAACATCGCCCGCGGCATCCTCAAATATGCCGGTTCCGGCGGCGTGCGCCTGGGCGGACTGATCTGCAACGAGCGCCAGACCGACCGCGAACTCGACCTCGCCGAGTCGCTGGCCACCAAGCTCAACACCCAGATGATCCATTTCGTGCCGCGCGACAACATCGTCCAGCATGCCGAACTGCGCCGCCAGACGGTGATCCAGTACAAGCCCGACTCGCAGCAGGCCGAGGAATACCGGACCCTGGCCAAGAAGATCCATGCCAATGGCGGCAAGGGCACCATCCCGACGCCGATCACCATGGAGGAGCTGGAAGATATGTTGCTCGAGTTCGGCATCATGAAGACCGAGGAACAGGCCCTGGCTGAATTGGAAGCCAAGGAAAAGACCCTCTGCGCCGTCAACTGAGCCATCCATAGGAGACAAGGCCATGAGCCTCGATTACACCAATGACGGCGAATTCAATGAAGGCCTGATCCGGGAGGCCGTCGCGGTCCATCCGGAAAAGGCCGGCAAGAAGCGGGCCCGCCATCTCGGCACCGTCAAGACCGATGCCGAGGGGACGCCGACCTGCGGCGTCAAATCCAACATCAAGTCGGTTCCCGGGGTAATGACCCAGCGCGGCTGCGCCTATGCCGGCGCCAAGGGTGTGGTCTGGGGACCGATCAAGGACATGGTCCATATCAGCCATGGGCCGGTCGGCTGCGGCCATTATTCCTGGTCGCAGCGCCGCAACTACTTCACCGGCACGGTGGGCATCGACAGCTTCGTCACCATGCAGATCACCTCGGACTTCCAGGAACGCGACATCGTCTTCGGCGGCGACAAGAACCTGGAGAAGATGATCGACGAGCTGGAAACGATGTTTCCGCTGACCAAGGGCTATTCCATCCTGTCGGAATGTCCCATCGGCCTGATCGGCGATGACATCGAGGCGGTGGCCAAGAAGAAGGCCAAGGACACCGACAAGCTGATCGTCCCCTGCCGCTGCGAGGGCTTCCGCGGCATCTCCCAGTCGCTGGGCCATCATATCGCCAATGACGGCATCCGCGACTGGATCCTCGACAAGCGCGAACAGAAATGGGAGACCGGCCCCTACGACGTCAACCTGATCGCCGACTACAACATCGGCGGCGACGCCTGGCCGTCCCGCAAGCTGCTGGAAGAGATGGGCCTCCGGGTCATCGGCTCGTGGACCGGCGACGCCACTCTGGCGGAAATCGAACGCGCCCCCAAGGCCAAGATCAACCTCATCCATTGCTACCGGTCGATGAACTACATCTGCCGGCATATGGAAGAGACCTGGGGCATCCCGTGGCTGGAATACAACTTCTTCGGGCCGACGCAGATTGCCAAATCCCTGCGCAAGATCGCCGACTTCTTCGACGACACCATCCGCGAGAATGCCGAGAAGGTGATCGCCAAATATCAGCCTTTGGCCGATGCGGTGATCGCCAAATACAGCGGCCGTCTGGAAGGCAAGCGGGTCATGCTGTTCGTCGGCGGCCTGCGCCCCCGGCACACCGCCACCGCCTATGAGGACTTAGGCATGGAGGTGATCGGCTCCGGTTATGAGTTCGCCCATAACGACGATTACCAGCGCACCGCCACCTATCTCAAGGAAGGCACCCTGATCTACGACGACGCCTCGGAATTCGAACTGGAACTGTTCATCGAGAAGCTGCGTCCGGATCTGGTCGGCTCGGGCATCAAGGAGAAATACGGCACCCAGAAAATGGGTGTGCCGTTCCGCCAGATGCATTCCTGGGACTATTCAGGCCCCTATCACGGGTATGACGGCTTCGCCGTGTTCGCCCGCGACATGGACCTCGCCATCAACGCGCCGGTGTGGAGCAAGATCAAAGCTCCGTGGAAAGCCGCCTAACACAAGGAGATATTCCGATGCCCCAGAGCGCAGACAAGGTCAAAGACCATATCTCCCTGTTTCAGGAGCCTGAATACAAGGAACTGTTCGCCTTCAAGAAGGAACATTACGAGTGCCGCCACAGTGACGATGAGGTGGCCAAACAGCTCGAATACAGCAAGACCTGGGAATACCGGGAAAAGAACTTCGCCCGTCAGCATGCGGTGATCAATCCGCCGCGTGCCTGCCAGCCGCTGGGGGCGGTGTTCGCCGCCGCCGGATTCGAAGGCAGCATGCCCTATGTGCATGGCTCCCAGGGCTGCGCCGCCTATTTCCGCTCGCATCTGTCGCGCCATTTCAAGGATGCCTCGGTCTGCGTGTCGGATTCGATGACCGAGGACGCGGCGGTGTTCGGCGGCCTCAACAACCTGGTGGACGGGTTGCAGAACTGCAATGCGCTCTACAAGCCGAAAATGATCACCATCTCCACCACCTGCATGGCCGAAGTGATCGGCGACGACCTGTCGTCTTTCATCAACACCGCCAAGGAAAAAGAGGCCATCCCCGCCGACCTGCCGACGCCTTTCGCCCATACGCCGTCCTTTGTCGGCAGCCATACCACCGGCTACGACAACATGATCAAGGGCATCTTCCATTACTTCTGGGAGCGCGAGAAGGTCTTGGTGCGCACCCCCGTCAGCAAGATCAACGTGATCCCCGGCTTCGACGGCTACGCCCCGGCCAACAACCGCGAGATCAAGCGCTATCTTGACCTCATGGGGGTGGACTACACCCTGGTTTGCGACGTCTCCGACACCTTCGACAGCCCCACCGACGGCACCTACAAGATGTATTACGGCGGCACCACCATCGACGACACCCGGGCCGCCATCAATGCCTCGGCGACCCTGTCGCTGCAGGAGTTCTCCACCGAGAAGACCCTCGCCTACTGCGCCGAGAAGGGCCAGTCGGTGGCGGCGCTGAACTCGCCCATGGGCATCTCGGGCACCGACGCCTTCCTGATGAAGGTCTCGGAACTGACCGGCAAGCCGATCCCCGAAGCCCTGGAAATCGAGCGCGGACGCCTGGTCGACGCCATCGCCGACAGCACCGCCTGGCTGCACGGCAAGCGTGTCGCCCTGTTCGGCGATCCCGATGTCGTCTATGGCCTGACCGCCTTCCTGCTCGAACTGGGCATGGAGCCGGTGCATGTGCTGGCCTCCAACGGCTCGGCCGATTGGGAGAAGAAGACCACCGAACTGCTGGCCACCACCCGCTTCGGCGAATCCGGCAAGGCATGGCGCAACAAGGACCTGTGGCATATGCGTTCGCTGCTGTTCACCGAACCGGTCGACCTGCTGATCGGCAGCTCCTACGGCAAATATCTGCAGAAGGACACCGGCGTCCCCTTCATCCGCCTGGGCTTCCCGATCTTCGACCGCCATCACCATCACCGCTTCCCGACCTTCGGCTATCAGGGGGCTCTGAGGGTGCTGGTGGAAATCCTCGACCGCATCTTCGAGGTGGCCGACGACGCCTCGGACATCTCCTTCGACCTGACGCGATAGAACAAACCTGACGACCCAGCCCTTCTCCCCCCATGGGGGGAGAAGGGCTGGGTTAACCCGCAAATCTCACACTCTCGCGAAACCTGAGCGCGTCGGTGCACCTGATATTTTACACCCCGAACAGCCAGCCCGTGGCATGACTGGCGGAGTAGTTTGTATTAGTGATGTTCTCAGTGCTTTCCGCAAATCCGACCAACACCATTTCCTTTGTATAACCGCCAGTATTCATCGCATTCAGCCAAGCATTATACCCGCCGGTATCAGCCACTCTTCCCAGGACGTTGTTGTAGATTTGCGTCAGGAAATCATCATTGTTTAAAGTGCCGTACTTGGCCTGGAACTCGGCAGAATTTGTGAAACCGGACGCTATATTGGACAAACCCGCCACCGGAGTCATGGCAAGGGCCGTGGTCGTCCCGGCGGCTTTAGCGGCACCAGAAACTGCGCTGTAGACGGTCTCCCAAGCGGCTAAACCCGAAGCATCCGGGGCACGACCAAACGCAGCCTGATAAAGCCTCGCCACATTGGCGTTGTCGCTATTGGCGATGGAAATCGTCTTGTCAGAGAACTGGATCTGAATGACGCCGCTAACGTGATCGCTACTGCCCCCGGCGGCCAAGGAGATCGATCCGTCAGGGCTCGATGTCATCGTATAGGCCGAGGACACATTCGCGATGGGGTTTTGCGCAAGATTAAGGATATCTTTGCCTCCCCCCGTAACTGTTGAATTTGCGGTTGGAGCGACTAACGTGACTTGGTTGCTTGTGGTGTTGGTGACGACCGGACCAGAGACAGTACCGATACTTACGGTGACGGCATTCCCTGTGTCGCTCAGGATAACCGTCGTTCCATTGAGCAACGAACTAAAGCTTTGATATTGCGCCGTGGTCATGGTGGCGCTCTGACCGTTCAGATCGAGAATGGCGATGCCTGATATGGTGTCGGTCGTCAGGTCATGGTTGGTGGCGGTCAACCGCAGGGTCGCGCCGGCCCCGTTCCCCTGGATGGTCATATTGGTGCCGGCCAGGGCCACGACATTGTTGCCGGCCCCGGTCGCGACCTCGTAATAGTTCGCCCCGAACTCCTCCGCGAACTGGGCTCCGACGTTGGTGTAGTTGTTCTGGGCCTGCCAGTAGGAGACCCCGGCCCCGGAGGCGTGTCCGTTAACCTGAAAGTTCGATGCCGTGACGTCGATCTGGGGCTGCTGAGACGTATCGATGGTCGAGCTGGTATACTCAGTAAAGATGGAAAAGCCGTAGCTGCTTGGAAAGTATGAGATGCCCATATTCTGCATGGAACCATACTTGGTCGTCACACCCTGGGCGTCGGTGATGTAGTAGTTCAGGGTCGTACCCTGGAACGATTCTGTCAGGGTGTAGGTCGATCCGTTGGTCAGCGGGACCGACGAGTACACCCGATAGGAGGTACCACCGTCGGAATAGGCCCCGGAGTTGACCCCCGACGGGACCGCGCCCGTCGACCAGGTCGCACCGTCGACAGAGCCTTGGGTGGAACTGGTGAGAGACCATACCGGCCCCGGCGTGTGGAGGCCCATATAGGTTTGGTTGGCTTGGTTCCACAGGGCAGGGTTGATACCAGTGTTACCCGTGTTGCCCCATGGTTGCAGCGCCACGAAATAGGTGGCGTGTCCGTTGCTGGCGGCTGGGACGGTGTTGAAGGTGAACGTGGCCGAAACACTGGTGATATTGCTGCCGTCACCACTGGTGACGTTGTAGAACCCGCTGGTGATATGTGCCGGTCCGGATATCGTGCCCAAAAAGCTCCTCCTCATTCACAAACAAATCAGTGGACGAGCAACCAGGGTCTCTTGCCAGATTCGTGGCATCTCGGCAAGCTCCAGGCGGATTTACAAGATTTCAGACACCCTGAGGTTGGGTTCTGTGACCGGGCGAAAAGGACACTAGCGCGGCAAAGTGACCTGCCTCTCCAGATCTTCCCGGCTCAAACGATAGGGCAGCCAGCCGGCCACCGCCTTGAACCCCAGACCCTCGTAGAACCGGCGCCCGCCGTCGTTGCCCTCCACCACATTCAAGTCGATGCGGCAGCAGCCGCGCTCGGCCGCCAGGCGGGCGGCGGCGGCGACCAGGGCCCGGCCGGCACCCAGGCCGCGCGCGGCCTCTTCGACAAACAGGTCGTGGATGACCAGGGTCGGCGCGCCTCGCCAGCTGGAATAGGCGTCAAACAGCACGGCCAGACCGCGGACATGGCCGGCCCTTTCCGCCAGCAGGGTCTCGAAGCGCCGCCCGGCCCCGAACCCGTCGCGGCGGATCGCCTGCTCGTCGGTGGTCACCGCGCCGGGGTTGCCTTCATAAGCCGCCAGCAGACGCAGCAGGCGCAGGATCTCGGCGCTGTCCTCCGGTCGCGCCGCACGGATGGCAATCATCTCTGACCCTCCCTTTCCGACAATGACCCGCGACAGGACAAACCCAACTGGTAATTTTTCGCCATCACGCGACAGTGTTCAGCGAGTCCTGATCAATTTTCGGGAACGTCATCATGAAGGTACAGCCGCCATGAGGGGCGTCCTCGACCCAGATTTGCCCTCCATGCGCCTCGACCACCTTTCGGCAGACCGTCAGACCGATCCCAGTTCCTTCAATGTCTTTTTTTGGCACCAACCGCTGGAACATACCGAACACCCGCTCCCGGAACTCGGGGGGAATGCCGACGCCATTGTCCGCAACCCAGACCAGCCACCTGCCGTTGTCGTCCCGGCACCCTATGGCGATTTCGGGAAGGCGGTCGGGATGCCGGTATTTGACGGCATTGCCGATCAAGTTCTGCATAAGCCTGGTCAGATCGGAACGACAGCCAAGAATAGTCGGCAGGGCACCTGCTACCAGGATGGAAGCATGGGCATCGGCGATTATTGATGACAAGTTCTCAAGGCTTTCATTCACCGCAGCGCCCAGAGATATCGGCTCGAACACCGCGGTCTTATGTCCCGTTTGCGAATACTCCAACAAATCAACGATCAGGCTGTCCATACGCCTAGCGCCGTTGGAAGCGAAACCAAAGTATTTCGTCAGGTCGGCGTCCAACGTCGGGCCAAGCTTCTTCTCGATCAGGGAAAGGTAATTGATGACGGTTCTGACCGGCTGGCGCAGATCATGGGAGGTAACATAGGCGAAATTCTCCAGTTCGGAGTTAGCCCGTGATAATTCGGCGTTGGCTTGTAACAATTCGGCATTCCGTTCGGCTATCGTATGCTCCAGATTATCCCGTGCCAGGCGTAGCTCATTCGCCTCCCGGTCCAGACCAGCACGGACTTGTTCATTTTCTATACGCAGTTGGGCTGCGACCATTAAGACAGTGACAACGGCGGTAATCAGAAAATTCATCGCCTGAAAGCTTCCTGCCTTCAGAAAATCGGACAAATTTTGGTTGTTGAACTCCGTCACTCCAGCACGGAAGGTAAACCACGCCGTGGAAACGACCAGAATAAAGGACAGCAGCCGAACACTTCCCACGGGCCGGGTTCGCCACAACAGCCAGGCCGCGTGAGTGAAAAACGGCAATCGACAGAGAGAGATTATAACGATTCTGGCTTCAATATTTGGACTGGCAAAAGTGAAATAACAAAAAGACGTGAACACTGCGGCACCGGTCAGCCAATAGGCTTGGTCCGACGGCTTCGTGCGGGTAAATACCATTGTCCCACGGTGAACCAGAGCCACACTGACAAAAATCAGGGTGTTGGCGACGACCACCGAAACCAGCGGCGGCAGCTGGCCGCGGAACGCGATAAACACATCCCCAAAACCATAAAGTATGGCAGCCAATGCCCATTGCCGCCCAATGCTGAGTTCCTTCCCAGAACGCCAACTGCCTTGAAACATGCAGCCGAGGGCAACCAATACGAAACCCATAGATAGCGTAGCGGTAGATACGTCTAATGCGATCATTTTTGGAATTAAACTTCAGCGAAAGATTTATGAATGGGCGTCTATCTGGATCGTCGACAACTCTAGAATAGTCGAGTTCCGGCCCAACTGGAACGTGATATGGCGTGGAAATATTCTCCAGCGCCGGGGTCGCCTTCATAAGCCGCCAGCAGACGCAGCAGGCGCAGGATCTCGGCGCTGTCCTCCGGTCGCGCCGCACGGACGGCAATCATCTCTGACCCTCTTTTCCCGACAATGGCGTTGTCGGACATCCGACAATGGCCCGCGGAAACAATCAGCAACCATAGCATTTCCGCCGGCTTTGCGCATGGCACAGGCTTTGCGAAGGCGTTACCCGACAAACGGTCGGAGGTCTTCGATGCTGAAGCGCAAGGTGCAGGAACTGATGAACGAGCCCGGCTGCTCGATCAATCAGTCCAAATCCGCGGGCGAGCGCAAAAAGGGCTGCGGCAAGTCGCTGGTTCCGGGCGCGGCGGCCGGTGGCTGCGCCTTCGACGGCGCCAAGATCGCCCTGCAGCCGGTGACCGACGTCGTGCATCTGGTGCATGGTCCCATCGCCTGCGAAGGCAATTCCTGGGACGGCCGCAATTCCTGGAGCAGCGGCTCGGACCTGTACCGTGTCGGCTTCACCACCGACATGTCCAATCTCGACATCGTCGCCGGCGGCGAAAAGAAGCTGTACCGGGCCATCAAGGAAGCCATCCGGCGTTATGACCCGCCGGCGGTCTTCGTCTACCAGACCTGTGTCGGGGCGCTGATCGGCGACGACATCGACGCCGTCTGCAAGGCCGCCAGCGAGCGCCTCGGCCGACCGGTGGTGCCGGTCAACGCGCCGGGCTTCGTCGGCTCCAAGAATCTCGGCAACCGGCTGGCCGGCGAGGCGCTGCTGGAGCATGTCATCGGCACCGTCGAGCCGGACGACTGCGGCCCCACCGACATCAACATCCTCGGCGAATACAATGTCGCCGGCGAACTGGACCAGTTCCGGCCGCTGCTGGCCCGCCTCGGCATCCGCCTGCGCACCTCCATCACCGGCGACGCCCGCTATGCCGAGGTGGCGGCGGCCCATACCGCGCGCGCCAATATGGTGCTGTGCAGCCAGGCCCTGGTCACCCTGGCCCGCAAGATGAAGGAGCGCTGGGGCATCCCCTATTTCGAGGGGTCGTTCTACGGCATTTCCGACACCTCCGAGGCGCTGCGCAACATCGCCCGCATGCTGGTCGAGCGGGGCGCCGATCCTGGTTTGGCCGAGCGCACGGAAATCCTGATCGCCGAAGAAGAAACAAAGGCCTGGCGCCTGCTCGAGCCTTACAAGGCCCGCCTGGCCGGCCGCAAGGTGCTGCTCTACACCGGCGGCGTCAAAAGCTGGTCGGTGATCCAGGCCCTGCAGGAGGTCGGCATGGAGGTGGTCGGCACCTCGGTGCGCAAGGCCACCGAGGCGGACCGCCAAAAGGCCCTGGCCCGCCTCGGCGACGACGAGGAAAAACTGGCCGACGCCATCACGCCGCGGGACATGTACGCCATGTTCAGGGACGGCAAGGCCGACATGATGCTGTCCGGCGGGCGGTCGCAATTCGTCGCGCTGAAGGCCCGCACGCCCTGGATCGACATCAACCAGGAACGCCATCACGGCTATGCCGCCTATGACGGCATGGTCGAGCTGATCCGCCAGATCGACCTGTCCATCAACAATCCCATCTGGGCGCAGGTCCGCGCCCCGGCACCCTGGGAGGAGGCATGAGCGTCATCATCGATCACGCCAAGGCCCTGTCGGCCAGCCCGCTGAAAATCAGCGCGCCGCTGGGCGCCGCCATGGCCTTCATGGGGATGCGGGGTTGCCTGCCGATGTTCCACGGCTCGCAGGGCTGCACCGCCTTCGCCCTGGTGATGATGGTGCGGCATTTCCGCGAGGCGATTCCCCTGCAGACCACCGCCATGAACGAGATCAGCACCATCCTCGGCGGCATGGACCAGGTCGAGCAGGGCCTGCTGAACATCGCCCGGCGCGCCAGGCCGGAGATGATCGGCGTCATCTCCACGGCGCTGACCGAAACCCGCGGCGAGGACATGTCCGGCGAGCTCAAGCTGATCCGCGCCCGCAATCCTGAACTGGCGGAAATCGCGGTGGTGGACGTCTCGGCGCCCGATTTTACCGGTTCGCTGGAAACCGGCTGGGGCAAAGCGGTATCCGCCATCATCCGCCAGTGCGCCCGCCCGCCGGCGGCGGGAGAGGCACCGCTGAACCAGGTCACCCTGCTGCCCGGCAGCCATCTGACTCCGGGGGATGTGGCGGCGCTGAAGGACATCATCGCCGATTTCGGCCTCGAGGCGATCGTCCTGCCCGACCTCGCCCAGTCGCTGGACGGCCATGTCCCCGACAGTTACACGCCGACGACCCTGGGCGGCACCTCGGTTGCCCAGTTGCGGGACCTCGGACGGTCACGTCTGACCATCGCCATCGGCGAGCATATGCGGATCTCGGCGCGGACGCTGGAGGAGGTGACCGGCGTGCCCTTCGTCCTGCTGGACCGGGTCACCGGGCTGGCCGCCGTCGACCAGCTGATGAAAACCCTGGCCGCCGCCGCCGGTGTCGCGGTGCCGCCCCGCCAGCGGCGCGCCCGCTCGCAATTGGTCGACGCCATGCTGGACGGACATTTCTATTTCGCCGGCCGCTCGCTGGCGCTGGCCGGCGAACCGGCGCTGGTCACCGCCTATGGCCGCCTGGCCTGCGACCTCGGCGCCAGGCTGGCTGCCGTGGTGACCTCCGAGGCCTCGCCGGAACTGGACCGGCTGCCCTGCGACCGGGTGGTGGTCGGCGATTTCGCCGATCTCGAGACGGAACTCGCCGGGGCCGGCGATTGCCATCTGATCATCGCCAATTCCAATGGCCGCCAGCTGGCCGCCAAGACCGGCCTGCCGCATTTCCGCGCCGGCTTTCCGGTGTTCGACCGCCTCGGCGCCGCCCATGTGACCACCGCCGGCTATGCCGGCACCCGCGACCTTGTCAACCAGCTCGGCAATATCCTGATGGACGGAGGAAGCCATGGCCACCCGGCGACTGCGGCTGGTTGATCCCGACCCGGCCCCGAAGCTCAAAGGAGCGCATATGAGAATCGCCCTTGCCACCCACGACCGCCAGCGGGTCGACGCGCATTTCGCCGGCGCCCGCAATTTCCTCTTCTACGAGGTCGGACCGGAAGGCCACGCCTTTCTGGAGGCCGTTCAGTTCGACGATGTCAGCGACCAGTCGGGCAATCACCAGGAGGATGGCGACGATCGCCTGGCGGCCAAGATCTCGGCATTGGAGGGCACCTCATTGCTGTTCGTGCGGGCCATCGGCGGCCCGGCGGCGGCGCGCGTCGTGCGGGCCAAGGTGCATCCCATCAAATTGCCGGCGGACGAACCGATCGGCCAGGTGATCGAGCGGGTCAGCACCATGCTCAAGGGCAATCCGCCGCCCTGGCTGCGCAAGGCCCTGCGCGACGGTGACGCCGGCGACGAGCGTTTCATCGATGATGACGGAGAGCGGTCATGACGGCGGGCCAGGACCCCTTCGTCACCTCCCTGGTGATGCTGATTCGCGCCCAGGACCGCAGCGGCGCCTGGGACGGCGAGCCGGACGAGGTGCTGCTGGCGCCGTTCGTCGTCACCAAGGAACAGCGCCGCGAGATCCCGCTGATCGGCGACCCCGACCCCGACATCCTGTGGCGGGTCGAACTGTTCTACGGCGCCATCGGCCTGGCCATCGAGCGGCGGACCGGCATCAACGCGGCGCCGATGATGAACATCCACCATGAGGGCTGGGGGCGCATGCTGCTGACCGCCGGCAAACTGGTGGTGATCAACGCCTATCTCCGCGACCTGCACCGCTTCGGCTTCGACTCCGTCGACGCCATGGTCGCCAAAGCCAACCGCATCATCGACGACGGCATTGCCGTCATCGGCAAGTTTCCCGAAGTCGCAGCCGCTTGAAACCTTTGAAAGGAGAGTACAATGGCATTCCTGACCTTCACCAAACGCGACGGCACACCCTGGGTTCCCAAATACCTCACCGCCATCAGCAAGGAACTCTGCATCGGCTGCGGCCGCTGTTTCAAGGTCTGCACCCAAAAGGTGATGAAGATGATGGGCATCAACGAGGACGGCGAACTGTTCGACCCGCAGGATGACGACGACGATGACTCGAACCGCAAGATCATGGTTCTCGAACATGCCGGCAATTGCATCGGCTGCGAGGCTTGCGTCACCGTTTGCGGCAAGAGCGCCCAAACCCATGAGCCGATGCCGGCGTAAAGTTTAAGGATATTGATCTGTCCGCAGGCGGGCCGCGGTCCGTCCGCGGATGGGTCAATGGCCCGCCTCAGGGCTTGTTGGCGGCACGGGAAAGGTCAAAAAGAAGGCGCTGCCTTTGCCGACCTCAGACTCGATCCAGATTTTTCCGCCTTGCTGTTCGACGATCTTTTTACACACGGCCAGACCTATGCCGGAGCCGTCCGGGCCGTTTTTGGGAACCAACCGCTGGAAGATCAGAAATACCCGCGCATGCTGTTCGGGTTCGATGCCGATCCCGTTGTCTTTGACCCAGACAAGGTAGTCGTCCGTTTGCCTGGACCAGCCTATTTCGATTTGGCAAGGCCGATCCGGTGACCGATATATTATGGCGTTGCTAATCAGATTCTGAAATACCCGCATCAAGTCCGTCTTGTCGCCGAATACGACCGGCATTTTTTCGGTCACGGAGACTTTCGCACCGCTTTCTCTTATCGCTACTGCCAGGTTTTGCAAGGCGTCGGCGATCGCCTCGCCGAGCGGCACCAGTATCGATTCACCGTATTTGCCGGTGCGGGAATAATCGAGGAGCGCGACGATCAAGCGGTCCATACGTTTGGCCCCCTCGACGACGAAACCGAGATATTTCTTGAGGTCGTCGTTGAGCTGGGGCCCCACATTCTTCTCGATAATTCCGAGATAGCTGGTGACCATTCTCAAAGGTTGGCGCAGATCGTGAGATGCGACATAGGCGAACTGCTCAAGCTCGCTGTTCACAGCCAGTAATTTTTCACTGATCGCCTTCCTTTCCGTTATGTCTCGGGCGGCGGCGAAAACGCCGTCAACCGCGCCTTCGGCGTTGCGGTAAACCGCCGCATTGTACAGAACGTCGGTGACGCGACCGGAAACATGGCGGATGGCCAGCGGATAGTCGGTAACCTGTCCTTCGGCAAAAGCCTTCTGATAGCCTGCCCGCGCGTTTTCCGGTTCGGTGAAATAGGTGAAGAAGTCGCTGCCGATCAGCAGCTCGCGCGACACCCCCGTGGCTCTCTCCGTCGCCAGATTGACATCGGTGATCTTTCCATCCGGACTGATCGTCACCAAGGGGTCCAGACTGGCCTCTATCAAACTGCGGGCATAGAGCGAGGCCTTGTGCACCGCTTCCCTGGCGATCTGCCGCCGCCCGTATTCCTTGAACAGCGCCACCGACAAGGCCGCAAAAACGATAAAGACCAGAAGTTTCAGGACTATCCGACGGCGCCATTCGACCATGATCCGGTCATATTGACTGGATATTGCGACATCCAGCCCGGTATCGCCGACTTTCCCAAAAACAACAATGCGCTTTACATTATCGGTTGCAGTAACGCCAAGGTATAAAGTGATATTGTCTGTCGACTGAAGGTATTTTTGAAAAGCCGCCCCTGATGCAATATTCTTACCAATATAGATTTCTGGATCCGGCAAACGATAAAGTATGTCCCCAGCTCTATTATGCACCGCAGCTGCATCGATAATTTTATTATCTAATAACTCCTGAAGAGACTCGTCAAAAACGCGCAAAAGCAATGTGACAACCACGACACCTCGAAACTCATCATGAGCATCGCGGATCGCCCTGGAGATCGTGACGATTTGTTTATTGGTGACCGCCTTGAATGGCCGGGAAATATGATATTTATAAAGATCGGACTTATCTGACTGTTCGTGAAAAACAAAATAGTCTCTCTGAGACACGTTAAATTTACGCAACACATCAAGATCCTGAGACCCTTCTATGCTTTCAGCAGTTACGATATTTCCGGAAGAATTTGTGGAAAATATAATTCTTGCTTCGGGAAACTGCTTCAGGACGGTCAGCTGCCGCTGGGATATTATTTGTGGCGGGATACTCGGCGTTGCCTGCTGATCGGCGACAAGGGCCTGAAGACCAACATCCACGCCTCGCAACAATCCGGCAATTTGAGACTCAGCCAAACGCGCCTGTGTTTTGAGCGCGGAAAATTCCTTTGAGAGAACAGACCGGTAGTCGTCATAAATATTCCACGCCAGCAATCCTCCGCCGAGCAAGATGACCAGCGCGGCGGCCTTTGATGTTGTCACCTTGAGCTTCGCAGACATCATCCGACGGCCTCACTTCGCGCTCTGTCGTACCGGCAGAGCGCCGACGATCACCCCGGACCAGCCGCCCCCGATTGCCATCGAGATCGTTGGCGCCCCTGAAGACCGACGCAACACCCAAGTATTTGTTTTATTGGGCAGATAATCTCTATGCAAAATGGCAAGGGTATTATGCTCTAAGTTATACTTCTGGATGAAAGCTATAACCTCCGCCGTCCAGGGGATCGGTCACCTCATCGCCCCCTGTGCGCCATTCCGTCGGGCCTTGAGCGAGCGCGGTCTTCGGTGGGCGGCGGGGCCCGGCCCCGCCTATTGCCCTGGAGCGATTCAAATTGATCGCGAACCGCTCTAATGCTATGAGTGGGGCCATGATCGACGCGATTCGCACGTCTCTGCTTCGACTTTAGGGCCCGGCCTCCGTTGTGAGTCCGGGACCTCGTCGTTGCCGTCAATCGCTTCTGGATCTGTTCACCATGATTTCGCCGTTTCCCCGCAAGTCTCCGTTCAGTCGGCATATTCGACTCAGTGTCGGGCGCAGAAGACATCTCGCACGACTTTGACGTTTCTCCTGTCCGACCCCAGATTTCAAACAAGGAGAACCGTCATGAACAAGATGCCCTTCGGCAAATACCGCCCCTTCACTCCCGTCGCCCTGCCTGATCGCCAATGGCCCGGCCGCAGCATCGACAAGGCGCCCCAGTGGTGCAGCGTCGACCTGCGCGACGGCAACCAGGCGCTGGTCGAACCCATGAGCCCGGCCGCCAAGCGGCGCATGTTCGATCTGCTGCTGGCCATGGATTTCAAGGAGATCGAAGTCGGCTTCCCGGCCGCCTCGGAGACCGATTTCGCCTTCCTGCGCCTGCTGATCGAGGAAAAGCTGATCCCCGACGACGTCACCGTGCAGGTGCTCACCCAGTCGCGAGAACCGCTGATCCGCCGCACTTTCGAGGCCATCAAGGGGGCGAAGAACGCTATCGTCCACCTGTATAATTCGACCTCGGAACTGCAGCGCCGCGTCGTCTTCGCCGCCGGCCGCGACGCCGTCACCGAGATCGCCGTCAACGGCACCCGCCTGATCCGCGAACTGGCCGCCGGCTGTCCGGAAACCAACATCACCTTCCAGTATTCGCCGGAAAGCTTCACCGGCACCGAGCTCGATTTCGCCGTCGCCATCACCGAGGCGGTGATGGAGGAATGGCGGCCGACCCCGGCCAAGCCGATGATCGTCAACCTGCCGGCCACCGTCGAGATGTCGACGCCCAACGTCTATGCCGACCAGATCGAATGGTTCTGCCGGCATATCGCCAACCGCGACAGCATCATCGTCAGCATCCATCCCCACAACGACCGCGGCACCGCCGTCGCCGCCGCCGAAATGGCGCTGATGGCGGGCGGTCAGCGCATCGAGGGGACGCTGTTCGGCAATGGCGAACGCACCGGCAATGTCGATATCGTCACCCTGGCGATGAACATGGTCACCCAGGGAGTCGATCCCGGCCTGCGGATTTCCGACATCAACCACATCATCACCGTCTCCGAGGAATGCACCCAGATCGGCGTCCATCCCCGTCACCCCTATGCCGGCCAACTGGTGTTCACCGCGTTCTCGGGGTCGCATCAGGACGCCATCAAGAAGGGGCTGGCGGCCTTGCGCCAATCAGGCGGCAATCTGTGGGAAGTCCCTTATCTGCCGATCGATCCGGCCGATCTGGGACGCAGCTACGAGGCGGTGATCCGCATCAACAGCCAGTCGGGCAAAGGCGGCGTCGCCTATGTCCTCGAGCAGGAATACGGCCTGTCGCTGCCGCGCAGCCTGCAGGTGGAGTTCTCCAAGGTGGTGCAGAAGCGCGCCGACGCCACCGGCAAGGAGCTGTCACCGGCGGAAATCCGCCAGGAATTCGACCGCGAATTCGTCGACCGCGGAAACCCGCTGGCCCTGCTCGGCCATCATTTCGAACATCAGTTGGGCGAGCCCGGCCGCATGACCGCCACCTTGCGCGACGGCGGCGGCGAACGTATCGTCAAGGGGCGCGGCAATGGTCCGATCGACGCCTTCATCGAAGGCCTGAGCAAGGATGGACTGGCCGTAGAGGTGGTGGATTTCCACGAGCATTCCATCGGCCGCGGTGCCGCCGCCAAGGCGGTGGCCTATGTGGAGATCGCCGGCCCAGGCGGCACGCTGAACGGTGTCGGCATGGACGAGGACATCGTCACCGCCTCGCTGAAGGCGGTGCTGTCGGCAGTCAACCGTCGCCAGTGACAGCTCGCCGATCTGTTTGATGCACCACGAAGACACCAAGACACGAAGAAAATAAAAGAGAATTACTGTTTTCCTTTGTGTCTTCGTGGTGAACAATACTTCTCCCCTCATTTTCCCAGACCCGTCCGTCTCGTGTCGCTTTACACGCGACAGGTCCGCTGGTACAATTTGGCATGAAGATCAGGAACGTCGTCCATAAAGGCTTGCTCCGCTTGATCGAGGACGACGACCCCACTGGGGTGCAACCCGATGTCGTGACGAAGCTCCGCCGCATCGTCTCGTTCCTTCAGGAAATGGAGGAAGAAAATGAATTGCGTGCCGTACCAGGTTGGAAAGCACATCAACTGGCCGGTGACCGCAAGGGTAGCTGGAGCCTCCTTGTTACGAAGAACTGGCGCATCACATTCTGGATCGATCGGACTGAGATCGAGATCATCGACCTGAACTACGAAGATTATCATTAGGAGATGGCGATGGCGGCGACACAGGGTATTCGTATGAAGAATCCTGCCCATCCGGGAGGGTTCCTGAAGAGTGAAGTCATCGAGGCGCTGGGGTTGTCGGTCACGGACGCAGCACGAGCGCTCGGCGTCACCCGCCCGGCACTGTCGGCCCTGCTCAACGAGCGCGCGCATCTTTCGCCGGAAATGGCGTTGCGGATCGAAAAAGCATTTGGGATTTCGATGGAGACTTTGATGCGGATGCAAAACAGCTTTGACATCGTCCAGGCCCGCAAGCGAGAGGGCGAGATCGAGGTCGCACCGTTCTCAGGCAACGCAACCGTTGTTCCGCCGACGTTTCCTGTCTGAATTCGTCGGCGGATCAACCGGTAGCCTGAAACTTACCCCCTGGCCATCTTGGCCAGGCGCATGCGCAGCGCATTCAACTTGATGAAGCCTTCGGCATCCTGCTGGTTGTAGACCGAATCGGCCTCGAAGGTGACGTAGTCGAGGCGATACAGCGAGACCGGCGACTTGCGTCCGACCACCGTGACATTGCCCTTGAACAGCTTGAGGCGGACCGTGCCGGTGACGTTCTGGCTGACCCGGTCGATCATGGTCTGGATGGCCAGGCGCTCCGGGCTCCACCAGAAGCCGTTATAGACCAGCTCGGCATAGCGGGGCATCAGGTCGTCCTTGAGATGCGCCTCGCCGCGATCCAGGGTCAGGCTTTCCATCGCCCGATGGGCCACCGACAGAATGGTGCCGCCGGGGGTCTCGTAGACGCCGCGGCTCTTCATGCCGACATAGCGGTTCTCCACCAGATCCAGGCGGCCGATGCCGTTGGCACCGCCCAGCTGGTTGAGGCGGGTGAGCAGCGTCGCCGGCGACATCGTCTCGCCGTCGACGGCCACCGGGTCGCCGGCGACGAATTCGATTTCCACCACCGTCGGCTTGTCCGGCGCCATCTGCGGACTGACTGAGCGGGTGAACATGTCCTCGTCCGGCTCGACCCAGGGGTCTTCCAGCGCCTTGCCCTCATAGGAGATGTGCAGCAGGTTGGCGTCGGTGGAATAGGGCGCCTCGCCGCGCTTGTCCTTGGCGATGGGGATCTGGTGCTTCTCGGCGAAATCCAGCAGCCGGGTGCGCGAATTGAGATCCCACAGGCGCCAGGGGGCGATCACCTTGATGTCGGGCTTCAGCGCGTAATAGCCCAGCTCGAAGCGCACCTGGTCGTTGCCCTTGCCGGTGGCGCCATGGGACACGGCGTCGGCGCCGGTGGCGTTGACGATCTCGATCTGCCGCTTGGCGATCAGCGGCCGGGCGATGGAGGTACCCAGCAGATAGACGCCTTCATAGAGGGCGTTGGCGCGGAACATCGGGAAGACGAAGTCGCGGACGAATTCCTCGCGCAGATCGTCGATATAGATGTTTTCCGGCTTGATGCCCATCATCAGGGCCTTCTTGCGGGCCGGTTCCAGTTCCTCGCCCTGACCGAGATCGGCGGTGAAGGTCACCACCTCGCAGGCATACTGGTCCTGCAGCCAGCGCAGAATGATCGAAGTATCCAGTCCACCGGAATAAGCCAGAACGACCTTTTTGACTTCGCCTTTCATGGGACACCTTGGGCAGCGCGGTTGATTTGGCGGCGCAGTATAGGCCAAGAACCCTGGAGAGCAAGCGGCTGAGCGCGCGATCTGCTATCGCGATTGAGGGACAGGCAGATGATCCTCGTCAACGATGCCGGCCGCCAGCCGTTCCCTGGCCAGCGAGGCGCGGATGCGCTGGCTGTCGGATTTCAGCTGGCCGCAGGCGGCGAGGATGTCGGTGCCACGCGGCTGGCGGATCGGCGCCGAATAGCCGGCATTGAACAATTCGTCGGAAAACCGCTCGATGACCTTGCGGTCGGAACAGTCGAACTCGGCGCCCGGCCATTTGTTGAACGGGATCAGGTTGAACTTCGCCGGGATGCCGTCAATCAGGCGGATCAGCTCGCGGGCATCGGCCAGGCTGTCGTTGACGTCCTTCAGCATCACATATTCGAAGGTGATGCGCCGGGCATTGTTGGTCGGATAGGCGCGCAAGCTGCGCATCAGCTCGGTCAGCGGGTATTTGCGATTGATCGGCATCAGCCGGTCGCGCAGCTCGTCGGTCACCGCATGCAGGGAAATCGCCAGATTGACGGCCAATTCCTCGCCGCAGCGGCGGATCATCGGCACCACGCCCGAGGTGGACAGGGTGATGCGCCGCTTGGAGACGGCGATGCCCTCGCCGTCCATGATGATTTTCAGCGCCTTGGCGACATTGTCATAATTGAACAGCGGCTCGCCCATGCCCATCAGCACGATGTTGGACAGCAGCCGTCCGCCGTCATCCGAACTGGGCCATTCGCCGTAGGAATCCCGCGCCGCCATGAACTGGCCGACGATCTCGCTGGCGGTCAGGTTGCGTACCAGCAACTGGGTGCCGGTATGACAGAACTTGCAGGTCAGCGTGCAGCCGACCTGCGACGACAGACAGACGGCGCCGCGGTCATCCTCGGGAATGTAGACGGTCTCGGCCTCATTGCCGTCGGCAAAGGCCAGCAGCCATTTGCGGGTTCCGTCGGCCGAGGTCTGTTCGCGCGCGACCCGCGGCCGCTGCACCACATAGCGTTCGGCCAGGCGCTCGCGCAGCGGCCCGGCCAGGGTCGTCATGGCGGCGAAATCGGTGACGCCGCGATTATAGATCCAATGCCACAGCTGTTTGGCGCGGAACGGCTTCTCGCCGATGGCGGCCATTTCCGCCGCCAGTTCGTCGCGCGCCAGGCCGACCAGATTGATCAGTTCACTCATAGGCGTTAGATATGGCGCCGGACCGCCCGGAGGCAAGTCACTTGACGCCGCACGCCTTTCCGATCTCGGTCATGGCGGCGGCGAAGCCGGCCAGCGAATAGGTGTCGGCGGTGGCCTCGCCCTTGGCCGGGGTGCCGTGCATGACCAGGGACTTGCCCTTCAGCATCGCCTGCACCACCGCCTTGTCGTCCCGCGCCCAGGCGGTTTCGCCGGTGGTGAAGAGATCAAATTTGGCGCCGTCGACGTCCAGTTCGGCGATGGCGTCCTTCTTATAGGCGTAGCCGCCGGCGACACTGACCACGCCGATGCTTTTCTCGGCCGGCCGATGGGTCACCGTGACATTGGCCGCCCCGCGATTTTTCGCCGCATGCAGTGATCGCTTTGGCAGGCTGGCGGCATAGCATACCTTTCCCGCCTTGTCCGAATAGGCGAAGCTTTCCCAGTCGCCGGTCTTGGCCAGCAGTTTCGGGGCCTCGGCCCTGGCCGGAACGGCGGCGACAAACAGGACCAGCGTGACGGCGGCGAGCCTGGCGAACATCATGAGCATCTGCCTTTCGATTATGCGGGTATGCATGGCGTGGGAGAACATGACTTGTCAACCTTGGTGATGGTTAATCCCGTCCTGGTCTGTGTCAGCCGGGGCGACCTGCCGGAAAGCCTGCATCGCGGCGCCATCGCCGTCTGTGATGTAGATGGTAAATTGATAGATTGCTGGGGCGACACCGACCGCCCGGTCTTTCCGCGCTCGGCGGTCAAGCCGCTGCAGGCCCTGGCGCTGCTGGAGAGCGGCGCCGCCGACCGCTTCGCCCTGTCCGACCGCGAGCTGGCGCTGGCCTCGGCCTCCCATTGCGCCGATCCCTGCCATCTCGATCTGGCCGGCGCCTGGCTGGCCCGCCTCGGCCTGTCGGTGGCCGACCTGGAATGCGCCGGCGAGCCTTCGGCGCTCCACAACAACTGCTCGGGTAAGCATTGCGGCATGCTGACCACCGCCTTGCATCTGGGCCTGCCGACAGCCGGCTATATCGACGCCGCCCATCCGGTGCAGCAAGGCATCAACGCCATCCTCTGCCAACTGACCGGCAGCCCCTGGCCGGGCACCCCCTGGGCGGTCGATGGCTGCGGCATCCCCACTCTGGCCTTTCCCCTGGCCGGGCTGGCCACCGCCATGGCCCGCTTCGCCGCCGCCGACGGCCTGGCCGAACCCCGGCGCTCGGCGGCGCGCCGCCTGCTGGCGGCGATCACCGCCCATCCCGAGCTGGTGGCCGGACGCGGCCGCTTCTGCACCGAGGTGATGCGGGCGATCCCCGGCATCGTCGTCAAGGGCGGCGCCGAGGGCGTGCAATCGGCCATGCTGCCCGCCCGCGGCCTGGGCATCGCCATCAAGATCGACGATGGCGCCGCCCGTGCCGCCGAG
>DUZF01000017.1 GCA_013349665.1 Rhodospirillaceae bacterium
GTTCGAGGTTTCGGACGCCGACACCATGCTCAAATTCCTCGAACAACGGCGGACCGCCAAGGGGTCGTGAGCGAAGCCCCGGCGGCTGACCGGGAAGCATTGGCCGGACTGGTCGAACGGGTTGCCTATCACAGCCCGGACACCGGTTTTTGCGTCCTTAGGGTCAAGGTCCGGGGCCATCGCGAGCCGGTCACCGTGGTCGGCTCGGCCGCGTCCATTCAAGCCGGAGAATACCTGCAGGCGAGCGGCCATTGGGACCAGCACCGTGAGCACGGCATGCAGTTCAAGGCGGCCCTGCTCAGGACCTCGCCGCCCAATACGGTGGAGGGTATCGAACGCTATCTGGGCAGCGGACTGATCAAGGGCATCGGTCCGCAATTCGCCAAAAGACTGGTCAAAGCCTTCGGCGACAAGGTCTTCGACATCATCGAAGGCGACCCGCGGCGCCTGTCGGAGGTCGAAGGCATCGGCCCGGTCCGCCTTGAGCGCATCACCTCGGGCTGGGCGGAGCAGAAGGTGATCCGCGAGATCATGCTGTTCCTGCAGTCCCATGGGGTGGGCACCGCGCGGGCGGTGCGCATCTTCAAGACCTATGGCGCCGATGCGGTGCCGCTGGTCACCGAAAATCCCTATCGGCTGGCCCGCGACATCCGCGGCATCGGCTTCAAATCCGCCGACCAGATCGCCCTGAAACTGGGTATCGGGAAGACCTCGATGCTGCGCGCGCGCGCCGGCATCGCCTATGCCCTGGTCGAGGCCATCAATGACGGCCATTGCGCCCTGCCCAAAGAAGACCTGCTGGCCAAGGCCGAAGCCCTGCTGGAGATCCCGCAGGAACTGCTGGCCGAAGCCCTGGCCCTCGAACTGGCCGACCAGCAGGTGGTGGCCGACGACATCGACGGCCGGGATTGCGTGTTCCTGCCCCATCTCTGGCATGCCGAGAAAACTATTGCCGAACGTCTGGCGGTGCTTGCCCGTCATGCCTTGCCGTGGCAGGCCATCGAGCCGGAGCGAGCCATTCCCTGGATCGAAGCCAGGCTGGCGGTGACCCTGGCCGCCGGGCAAAAGGACGCGGTGGCCGCGGCCCTGGCCGCCAAGCTGCTGGTGATCACCGGCGGACCGGGCGTCGGTAAAACCACCATCGTCAAATCCATCCTCGGCATCCTGACGGCGAAACGGGTCAGGCCGGCGCTCGCCGCCCCCACCGGTCGCGCCGCCAAGCGGATGACCGAAAGCACCGGCGTGGTCGCCAAAACCATCCATCGGCTGCTGGAGTTCGACCCCAAGACCGGCGGCTTCAAGCGCGGCCCCGACAATCCGCTGGATTGCGATCTGCTGGTGGTGGACGAATGCTCGATGGTCGATGTGCCGCTGATGGCCTCGCTGCTCAAGGCGTTGCCGGACCGCGCGGCGCTGATCCTGGTCGGTGATGTCGACCAGTTGCCGTCGGTCGGGCCGGGCCAGGTGCTGGCCGATCTGATCGGCTCGACGGCCATCGCCGTCGCCCGCCTGACCGAGATTTTCCGCCAGGCGGCGGAGAGCCGCATCATCGTCAACGCCCATCGCATCAACCAGGGACTGATGCCCGATCTGGCGGCGCCGGCCGAGGGTCTGGTGGATTTCTATGTCGTCGAGGCCAACCAGCCGGAGACGGCGGCGGCGAAGATCGTCGAAATGGTGAAGACCCGCATCCCGGCCCGTTTCGGCTTCGACCATGTCCGCGACATCCAGGTGCTATGTCCGATGAACCGCGGCGCGGCGGGTGCCAGGGCGCTCAACGCCGATCTGCAGAAAGCCCTCAATCCGCCGCTATCGGGCCAGATCGAAGTAGAACGGTTCGGCTTCACCTACCGGGTCGGTGACAAGGTGATGCAGATCGAAAACGACTACGACAAGGACTGCTTCAACGGCGACATCGGCTTCATCACCGCCATCGACGGCGACGCCAATGAAATCGTTATCGATTTCGATGGCCGCGCCGTCGTTTATATGTTCGGCGAATTGGATGAGGTGGTGCTGGCCTATGCCACCACGATCCACAAATCCCAGGGATCGGAATATCCGGCGGTGGTCATTCCGGTAATGACCCAGCATTACGCCATGCTGGCCCGCAATCTGCTGTACACCGGCGTGACCCGCGGCAAACGCCTGGTGATCCTGGTGGGACAGAAGAAGGCCGTCGCCATCGCCGTCAAGGGCAGCGGCGACCGTCGCCGCTGGTCGAAATTGCGCCAACGGTTGGCTCAAACGGTTTAGGCGCTGACCGGTTCGCCCTGCCGCATGATGTCTTCCAGCGCTTCCTTCGGTACGGGCCGACTGAACAGGTAGCCCTGGTAGGTATGGCAGCCGTAACTTGCCAGCAGTTGTCGCTGCCCTTCCGTTTCCACCCCTTCGGCGATCACCTTGAGTCCCAAGGTCTGCCCCAGGGCGACGATGGTCTTGGCGATCGCCGCGTCATGGGAGTTTGTGGAAACATCGGTCACAAACGAGCGATCGATCTTCAACTGGCTCAGCGGCAGGCGTTTCAGGTAGGACAGGGAGGAATAGCCGGTACCAAAATCGTCAAGAGAGAACCTCACCCCGTGGTTCTGGAGAGCATTCATTTTTGCAATGATTTCCTCGACATCGTTCACCAGCATAGTCTCGGTCAGCTCCAGCTTGATCTTGTTCGGATCAGCTTCGGCTCGATGGATCGCCGCCAACACGTCATTGACGAACTCCGGCTGCCGGACCTCACAGGCGCTCACATTGACGGCGACGGTGAGGCTTGCCATCTCGGGCCGATGAGCCCATTGGGCAAGCTGTTGACAAACAGTGGTCAGC
Organism: Rhodospirillaceae bacterium; assembly: GCA_013349665.1. Classification (GTDB taxonomy): domain Bacteria; phylum Pseudomonadota; class Alphaproteobacteria; order Rhodospirillales; family Magnetospirillaceae; genus DUZF01. Next base: position 2,824 of record DUZF01000017.1, read on the forward strand.
ACCCATTGACCCATTTGTAAAATCAGGCCTGTTTCCTCCGCCAGGGGTATGAATTCCGCGGGAGAGACGATGCCGCGTTCGGGATGCCGCCAACGGATCAAAGCTTCGGCGCCGATGACCTCACCCATTTCAACTTGGGGCTGGTAGAGCAGGAAAAGCTGGTCACTCTTCAGCCCCAGGCGAAGATCTTTCTCGAGGGCATTGCGCGCCTGGCTGGCCGCCTGCAGATCCGGGTCAAAGAAACATACGGTGTTGCGGCCCACGGCCTTGGCTTGATAGAGGGCAATATCCGCGTTTTTCAGAAGCTCATCAGGACCGTCGCAGTCATTTCCGAACAAGGCGATGCCGATACTGGGCGTGATGTTGAACTCCAGATCAGCCAGCTGATAGGGTTTCCCCAGGACATGCCGCAGTTTCTCGCCGATAGCCCCCGCCTGGGCGGCAGCCTCGTCGGGAGATTCGCTGAGAGTTTCAAGGAGAACGACAAACTCGTCGCCGCCCAGCCTTGCCACCGTATCGGCATTGCGCAGGCAGGCGCTCAGGCGCTGACCGACCGCCTGCAGCAACACGTCGCCCTTGCTGTGGCCCAGAGTATCGTTCAGGGTCTTGAAGTGATCCAAGTCGACGAAGAGCAGGGCTCGCTCACGCCCATCGCGTGACTTGGAGGCGAAAGCCTGCTGCAGCCGGTCCATGAGGAGACGCCGGTTGGGAAGACCGGTAAGAGGATCGTAAAAAGCCAGATCCTTGATTTTTCTCTCGGTCGCCTTTCTCTCGGTGATGTCGATATGACTGGCGACAAAATGGGTGATGGCGCCGTCCGCTCCGTATACCGCCTTGATCTTCAGCCATTTTGGGTGGATTTCGCCGTTCTTGCGGCGGTTCCAGATTTCCCCCTGCCAGGAACCGGTGCGCAGAAGCGTCCCCCACAATTCCGCATAGAATGCCGTATCCTGGCGCCCTGACTTGAGGATCCGCGGCGTCTTGCCGACGATTTCCTCAGCGGAATAGCCTGAGGATTCACAAAAGGCGTGATTGACACGCAGGATGACACCCTCGGCATCGGTGATGACCAGCCCTTCATGCGCCTCCAGGGCCGCGGCGGCCAACCGCAATTCGGTCTCGGTCATCCGGTCGATGCGGATGGCATTCTCTTTGAACACCTTTACCGCCTCCGCCATCTGACCGATTTCGCCATTCATGCCGAGAGAGGGCACGTCAACCGTCCTGTCACCGCCGGCGAGTCGCTCCATGGCGCTGGTAATACCGAGAATCGGCCGGACAATATGGCGTACCGAGATCCACAAGGCGACGCCGGCGAGCCCTCCGGCGGACAGCAGGACGAAGGTCGAGATGACCGTGCCCGCCGTACTGTCCCTGACTTCAACAGCGGCAAAACTGTCGGCCACCTCACTGGTCTTTTGCGCCAACTGCAGGATGGCGCCGACACCGACCGTCGCCTGCTCGAAAAACTGCAAGGCATCGACGGGGTATGGCCCTTCCGGTCCGGCGGCCAATACCGCTTTGCGCAACGTCTCATAGTCGCCGAAATATTTGTTTCTTACCCCATTGATGGCCCGCACCAGGTCTTCCGGCGTGTCGGGTCTGGCACAGACAACGGAAATGGCGTTCCAGCTAACCCCGACATGGTCGCGAGCATCGGAAATCGCCTGCAGTGCCGGACCGTTGAGCTTGGCGTGGTCCATGATCAATGAGGTCAGAAGCGCGCGCTCCCGCCCGGCATATTCCGCCATCACCGCCGCGTGATCACGCAGGCTGCTCAGCAGCGCCAGCTGATTGGACGGTGCCCGCTTCACGGTCTCGTAGGTAAGGCGCAGAAGAGCGGTCTTTTCGATCAGGGCAGTCAGCGACGGGATCACGCTGTCGATCGTCTCCGCGCTGCGGAGCGCCTTGCCTTTTTCCAGGTCTTGATCCAGGCGGATCCGCAATTGCTCAACATCCGAGAAGCTGCGCTCGGCATCGACCACCACGGCCCACGCCCCCTTCAGTTCAGGGGCGTCGCGCAATTCCGTCAACGCCTCCCGGAAGGCGGAATCGCCGATCCTCCTTTGGGTGTCGATATCGGCGCGGACCGCCGCGCTGACCAGTCCATCATTCTTCAATGCCGCGGACGTCAGGCCGCGCTCCACCGCCCAGGCGCCGCCGCCGGTGAGCAGCAGGCTGACGGTATGGCTCACTTTGAGGAAAGCATCCGCCTCGCCGCGCCTTTGCAGGGCAGTGATGGAGATCTCGCCGGCGATAAGGATCAGCATCACCGCCAGAGCCGAAATGACCGACGGCAGCACGAAGCGGATCTTCATATCTCACCGGAGATCAGTATTTCCAAGGAGCTCCGTGACATCTCCCGACAGCCGTCTCAGGCAGCACGAACATCGGCCAGGAAGCCGTCAATCAATTGCTTAAGTCCATCGGCTTCCGAGGCCAGGTCGCGAGACGCCGACAGCACCTCCCGCGAGGCCCCACCGGTCTGGTCGGCGGCGGCCTGTACGCCGACGACGTTGCCGCTGACCTCGGCGGTGCCGACAGCCGCCTGTTCGACATTGCAGGCGATCTCCCTGGTCGCCGCGCTCTGTTCCTCGACGGCACCGGCAATGCCGGTGGCGATATCGCCGACTTCCTCGATGACCTTGACGATCCCCTGGATTGTCGCGACCACGCGGTTCGTCTGCTCCTGCACCGCCGCGATCTGCTGGCCGATCTCTTCCGTCGCCCTGCCGGTCTGGGTGGCCAGGCCCTTGACCTCATTGGCAACCACGGCAAACCCCTTGCCGGCTTCGCCGGCACGGGCCGCCTCGATGGTCGCGTTCAAGGCCAGCAGGTTGGTCTGGGCGGCGACGTCATTGATCAGATTGACCACGTCACCGATCTTCTGAACCGTCTCGGCCAAAGCCGCCACCACGGCTTCGGCGCGGATTGCCTCGGCAACCGCCGCGCTGGAAATCTGCGACGAACGGGTTACCTGGCCGCTGATTTCGGTGATCGAGGCTGACAGTTCCTCGGCGGCCGAGGCGACCGTCTGGACATTCGCCGAAGCCTGTTCCGACGCCACCGCCACCACCGTGGCCTGGTGGCTGGTCTGGGCGGCGGCGGCGCTGAGACTTCCGGCGGTTCCCTGCAATTGCTGGGCGGCCGAGGCGACGGCCTGCACCGCGCCGGCGGCGGAGCGGTCAAACTGCGCCGTCAGGGTCTCGATGCGCAGCGAACGCTGCCTGCGGGCTTCATCTTCCCGTTGTTGCTGGGCTTCAAGCTCACGCTGCCGGGCGAGGCCGATGCGGAACACCTCCAAGGCGGAGGCCATCTCACCGACCTCATCGGATCTTTCGGCACCGGGAACGGTCACCGAGAGGTTGCCGGCGGCAAGTTGTCCCATGACCGAGGTGATGGACATGATCGGCGGAACGATCGCCGCCCGGGTCCGCACCACGATCAGAGCCGCCGATAGGATCCCGAGGATCAGGCCTCCCAGGGAAACCAGCTTGAGCATATTTGTGCTTTCCGTCGCCTCCGCCGCGTTCTCGTCGAGCATCCGGCGCTGATTGCCGATCAATCCGCCGACCCGCAACCCATCGGCGCCCGGTTCACCGTCCAGTAAAGTTGAAAGCTTTTGCACGCGGGGAACCGCTTCCTCCGAAAGAATCTTCACCGCGGCCTCTCCCGGACCGGCTTGTTCGGCAAGGTCCTGGGCGGCCTTCAGTTCGGACAGAAGTCGCCTGATGTCTTGCCATGCCTGCCGATTTTGGGGATTGCTGAAGCGCGGAGCAAAAGCATCAAGGCGCTGAGAAAGTGACTCAACCGCCAGCCATGCGTCTGTCCGGTCGCGCTTAAAATTGTCTTTGCCGGTCAACAGGTACCCACGCAGCGCCGCCAGAGAGGCATAAACCTCTTTGCCGATGCTCGAACTGGTCTGGGCCACTGGCAAGCGGAAAGTCGCCATACCATTGACCAGATCGTTAACACGCCAAGCTTCAATCGCCGCCACACTTGCAATAAGAGTAAGAAGCAAACAGATGGTGCCAAAACCAGCCATTAAGCGTGCGCCAATCTTCATTTTCTAATTTCCCCTACGTTGATCGGCTTTCAACAAGAAAGCACAATGGACGTTCTTACTTGCCGTAACCTCGCGAGGGATCCTCCGGATGTTTTTTAACAGCCCGCTCCGGAGAAAAACGGTATAGGGGGATCCCTCCGATAGAATTGACGTTGGTCAATCCTGTTCCCATCTTCTCTGGTGGTGTAAAGACCAGCGCAGGCTGGAAGCGCCACTTCAGAGCAACACGAATGTATTTATTTTCGCATCAATCAAAGTATGGCCATGCCTGTACGCCATGCATCCGCCACACAGCCTAATTAAAACCTCTCTACAGGCGAAAAATAGGCGATAAATCCAATATATTTAGATTTTTTTATTTTTGTATTTTCAGTTTTATTATTAATTTTTTCGAAATTCGAGCAGCCATGTCCATTTGAATAACCCATTCGCCACACCGCTAAAACATATGAAATCTGTAGCGATACAAAAATTTATACGCAACCAGTTCATTAGATTAATGTTAATTGTTTATCTATACTTTTGTATACCAATGACATTGCATGGATATTATTGACCATTCTCTATTTATGGTTTTCCGATCGAGGTCCGACCGGTGGGACGCTATGATAAACGGCCAAATTCCGCCCTTGCCAGGTAGCGAGCCGGCCCGCCGGGCCCCGAAGAATTGACGATTGCAGCGTCGAGCCTCATAGTAGATGCTGCTGCGAGTTCTCTACGCGGCTTTCCCTCAAGAATTGGGGGTTGGTTATCGGTGAGGAACACAAAACCTGGTGCCCCCCCAGGTAAATAGTGGACGTAGGTTGGAAGGCCGGGGACCTTCGACAATAATGCCGACCACACCCTTCGGGTTTGGACGTATCGGTGGGAGTCTCTGTCATGGCACGCACGAAAGAAGACTACCGTACGCTCAAAGGCAGCGAGAAGGCGGCGATTTTTATGCTGTCTCTTGGTGAAGAACAATCTTCCAAGTTATTTGCTTTGATGGACGACGAAGAGATTAAGGAAATCTCGCAGGCGATGGCCAATCTTGGCACAATCAACTCGTCAATCGTCGAACGGCTGTTTGTCGAATTTGCCGAACAGCTGTCCTCGACCGGGTCGCTGGTCGGTACCCAGTCGAGCACCGAGCGTTTGCTGCTGAAAGCGCTGTCCAAGGACCGCGTCGACATGATCATGGAAGAAATCCGTGGTCCGGCCGGCCGAACGATGTGGGACAAACTGGGCAACGTCAACGAGACGGTGCTGGCCAATTATCTCAAGAATGAATATCCGCAGACGGTGGCCGTGGTCCTGGGAAAACTCAAGGCCGACCATTCGGCGCGCGTGCTGTCTCTGTTGCCGGAAAACTTCGCCATGGAAGTGATCATGCGCCTGCTGCGCATGGAGGCGGTGCAGAAGGACGTCCTGGACGGTGTCGAAAAAACCCTGCGGACCGAGTTCATGTCCAACCTGGCCAAGACGGCTCGGCGCGACGCACACGAAATGATGGCCGATATCTTCAACAACCTCGACCGCAATGCCGAAAACCGCTTCATGAGCGCCCTGGAAGAGCGCAACCGTGAATCGGCGGAACGCATCAAGGCGCTGATGTTCACCTTCGAGGATCTGATCCGCATCGACATGGCCGGTATCCAGGTCCTGCTGCGCAGCGTCGAAAAGGACAAACTGGGCATGGCCTTGAAAGGCGGTTCGGACGCGGTCAAGGAACTGTTCTTCAAGAATATGTCCGAACGCGCCGGCAAGATGCTGCGCGAAGACATGGATGCCATGGGGCCGGTGCGTCTGCGCGATGTCGATCAGGCCCAGGCGGCGATCGTCGTCACCGCCAAGGAACTGGCGGCCAGCGGCCAGATCGTCATCTCGGAAGGCAGCGCGGAAGACGAACTGGTGTACTGATCAGTTGGTGCCGATCCGCAGGGCATCCTCGACCACCACCTTGCAGCGCTCGGAAAATTCCACCAGGTCTTCACGGTCCTGCAACCCCGCTTCGTGGATCACCGCCCGCAACAGCACCAGCATGCGGCGTAATCCATCGGTGGGGACGGGGATCTGATCCAACTGGGTCATGGAGTACCTGATCTTGTGGAGAGGTCTCGATCACTGTTCCCGGGCAAGCGACGACATCCGGGGACGCCGCCATCATTGCGACAGCAATCACACTTTTCAAGACCGAACAGGCGGGCAGGGCACATCACAGCGCGGTCTCAGAGCCCCGCCACCTTCCTCAACGCCTCGTTGATCCTGGACTGCCAGCCGGCACCGTCCTTCCTGAAGAACTCCACGACCTCGGCATCCAGACGGATGCTGATCGGCTCCTTCGGGCTCTCGGCTTTGGGCCGGCCAATCGGCCGAGTTGGACGAATCACCTTGCCGCCGACACTGACCTGTCCTCGTTCAAACCATTCTTTGGTCAAATGGGGTGCGTCATCAGGATCAACCCATTTGCTCTCTGTGCCAGGCTTCTTCGTCTGCATGACCATGCCTCATTGAGATAATTCGCCGACCACCATCGCGTGGTGTCCAGGCCAACACGACGAACCGACCGGAAATCCACCCAGCTGTGATGAACCGATCTTCGCCGTAATCCTTGCGATCATCGGGGACCGTGATTTCCGTCCCCTCAAAAACCTTCTCCGCATCCGCGAAATCCAATCCGCGTTCTTCGAGGGTTTTCGTCCGCTTGGCTTCGTCCCAGGTGTTCACGATTTTATGTATATACGACACCAGACGCATGATCAATGTTTTTGTATATACAGAATTGCGCTCCGACGGCATTTTCTGTTGCCCACTGTGACTGTGGGCATCGGCAAACAGAAAATTGGTGGGCCCGGAGGGAATCGAACCCCCAACCAGACCGTTATGAGCGGTCAGCTCTAACCGTTGAGCTACAGGCCCCACCTGGAGAAACTGCAGTTCGCCGGCTCAGGTGTCAAGGAAGCTTCGCAGCTTGCGCGACCGGCTGGGGTGTTTGAGCTTGCGCAGCGCCTTGGCTTCGATCTGCCGGATGCGTTCGCGGGTCACCGAGAATTGCTGGCCGACCTCTTCCAGCGTGTGGTCGGTGTTCATGCCGATGCCGAACCGCATGCGCAGCACGCGCTCCTCACGCGGCGTCAGGCTGGCCAGCACCCGCGTGGTGGTTTCCCGCAGATTGGCCTGGATCGCCGCGTCCAACGGCAACACGGCATTCTTGTCCTCGATGAAATCGCCGAGATGGCTGTCCTCCTCGTCACCGATGGGGGTTTCCAGCGAGATCGGTTCCTTGGCGATTTTCAGCACCTTGCGCACTTTTTCCAGCGGCATGGACAGCTTGTCGGCCAGTTCCTCCGGCGTCGGTTCGCGGCCGATCTCGTGCAGCATCTGGCGGCTGGTGCGCACCAGCTTGTTGATGGTCTCGATCATATGCACGGGGATACGGATGGTCCGCGCCTGATCGGCGATCGAGCGGGTGATGGCCTGCCGGATCCACCAGGTGGCGTAGGTGGAGAATTTGTAGCCGCGCCGGTATTCGAATTTATCGACGGCCTTCATCAGGCCGATATTGCCTTCCTGAATCAGGTCCAGGAACTGCAGGCCACGGTTGGTGTATTTCTTGGCGATCGAGATGACCAGGCGCAGATTGGCCTCGATCATTTCCTTCTTCGCCTTGCTGGCCTCGCGCTCGCCTTTCTGGACGGTGGAAACGATCCGACGCCATTCGGAGACCGGCAGTCCGGCTTCCTGCGACACGCTGGCAATGGCCGACCGCAGAGTGTTGACCTCGCCGGAATGCTTGCCGGCGAAATCCTTCCAGCCCTTGCCGGGCCGCTGGGCCACCGTTTCCAGCCAATTGGGGTTCAGCTCATGGCCGAAATAGCAGTCGAGGAAGTCCTGGCGCTTGACCCGGCATGATTCCGCCAGCCGCAGCAGTTTGCCCTCGTGCCCCATCAGGCGCCGGTTTAATTCGTTCATCAGGTCGACAAGCTGTTCGATGCGGGCATTGTTGAGATGCACGCCCTCCATCAGCACGACCAGTTCACCCTTCAGACGGTCATATTTCTTTTCCGTCGCCGCGGCGACCTTCTCGCCCTTCTGCAGGACGGTCAGCCGCTGCTCCTGGACCTTGTGCATCTTGCCGTAGGTCTCGGCGATGGTTTCGAAGGTCTGCAGGACGGTCGGCATCAGCGCCGCCTCCATGGCGGCCAGCGAGATGCCGCTGTCCTCGCCATCGCCCTCTTCCCCGGCGATGGCCCCGCTCTCCTCGCCTTCCTCGCCACCGGCCGGACGCTCCTCGTCGCCGGCGGGCGCCTCGGCGGCCTCGGGCTCCTCGCGGATCTCGCCGCCGGCGGCGGCGGGCTCGATCTCCGGCGGACCTGCCTCCAGTTCCTCCTCGGACATATCGGCCCGCGGACTGCCATAGGTGGCGTCGAGGTCGATGATGTCGCGCAACAGCATCTTGCCGTCCACCAGCGCGTCATGCCATTCGAGAACCGCACGGATGGTCATCGGGCTTTCGCAGATGCCGCCGATCATCATCTCGCGGCCGTCTTCGATGCGCTTGGCGATGGCGATTTCGCCTTCGCGCGACAGCAGCTCCACCGAGCCCATTTCGCGCAGATACATGCGCACCGGATCGTCGGTGCGGCCGAGGTCCTCCTCGTCGACATTGCCGGCGGCGGGGGTCTCGGCTTCGCCGGTCAATTCCTCCTCGGCGGGAGCGGCCTCCTCGCCTTCCTCGCTCTCCACCAGATTGATGCCCATTTCCGACAGCATCGCCATGGTGTCTTCGATCTGTTCCGAAGACACCTCGTCCGGCGGCAGGGCCGCGTTCAACTCGTCATAGGTGATGTAACCGCGCTCTTTGCCGCGGGCGACCATCTTCTTGACGGCGATGCCCAGCGTGTCGAGCAACGGTCCATCAAGGTTTTCTTCCGGCGTTTCAGTGGTTTCCGCCGTCTTTGCTGCTTTGCTTGCCATCCGGTGTCCGCTCCCCACCGGCAGCGCCCGCACTCGGGGACGCCTGCCGTTTGGCGATGATACATAAGGAAGACCTCTCCGCCGCACAAGTTGGCGGCGGCCTTAAAAGCCTTCCCGGCTCACGACTCGATGCCTTGGGTCAGCGAAGACCACAGGGCATTCAAATATGCAAAAGTTTCATCGGACAATTCGGCGCCCGCCTGTTGCTCGGCCCGCCTCAGCTCAGCCCCGATTTCCTTTCGCGTGTAGAGATTGAATACGTGTTCCCACAAAGCCCTAACCGCCTCGAGTGGCGCATCAGGCTTGAGATAGGCGATCCGATCATGGGCTCTGGCTTCCAGAAGGCAGTCCAATATCTGCGAAAAGCCGCATGCGCTTAAGTGGCGCCGCACACCCTCTGAATCAAGGCTGGCCCAGCCATCGAGGTGCTTTAAGACCTCCTGGCGGAGCTTGTCAAGATCGGAATCGGTAAATTCAAGATGACCTAGTCGCTCGGCCACCTCTTCCAGGAGCTCCGGATGGGCTATAACCATCAGCAGCAGCTGCTCCTCGGCACCGCCGGCATTGGGATAGGGATTGGGTCGCGGCAACCCCGGTAAGCGGCCGTCCGGGCCGCGATCGATGGAATGCCGGTGCACGCCGGGGGGCATTTTGCGCTGTCCGCGCGGCGGCGGCGGCGGCGGTCGGAAAGCCTCCCACAGGAGGGCGCGGAAATGTCGCCGGTATTTATCCTGAACCACCCGGTCGGCGATGCCGGCGACCTTTTCCATGATGTCGTGCTCGATGGCGGCGCGGCGCTCGGGCGTGTCGGCGGGGCGGCCGGCCCATTCCATCCGCCACAGGAATTCAGACAATGGCTGGGCCCGCTCGAGAACCTCGCGCATGGCCGCCGGACCGCCTTTGCGGATCAGGCTGTCGGGATCTTCCGGCGGCGGCACGGCGGCGAAGGACAGCGACAGCCCCGGCTTCAACAGGGGCAGCGCGCGCAGTGCCGCCTTGGCCGCCGCCCGCTGGCCGGCGGCGTCGCCGTCGAGACAGATCACCGGTTCGGCGGCGAGGCGCCACAGCAGTTCGAGTTGTTGCTCGGTGAGCGCCGTGCCCAGCGGCGCCACGGCATTGGTGAAGCCGGCGCGATGCAGCGCGATGACATCCATATAGCCCTCGCAGACGATCACCGCCCCGGCTTTGGCCGCCGGCTCCCTGGCCTGCGCCAGCCCGTACAGCACGGCGCCTTTGTGGAACAGCGGCGTCTCCGGGGAGTTGAGATATTTCGGCTGGGCGTCGCCGAGCGCGCGGCCGCCGAAGGCGATGACGCGGCCGCGGCGGTCGCCGATGGGGAACATCACCCGGCCGCGGAAATAATCAAACGTTTCGCCGCGGTCCCGGGCGACGCCCAGCAGCCCCGCCTCGATCGCCAGCGCCTCGTCGATACCATGGCCCTTGAGGGCGCTTCTGAGAGCGCCCCGGCCGTCGGGGGCGAAGCCCAGACGGAAACGGCCGATGGTCTGTTCGTCGAGACCGCGGCGACGCAGATAGTCCAGCCCCTCATGCCCGGCCGGCCCGCGCAGCTCGCGCTCGAAAAACACGCAAGCCGCCTCCAGGGCGTCGTGCAGCGAGGCGACGCGGCGGGCCCGCTCGCGCTCCTCGGGAACCTGCTGCGGCACCTCCAGCCCGGCCTGCTCGGCCAATTGCTCCACCGCTTCGACGAAACTCTGGCGATGGGCCTGCATCTGATAGCTGATGACGTCGCCATGAGCGCCGCAACCGAAGCAGTGGTAGAACCCCTTCTCCTCGTTGACGGTGAAGCTGGGGGTCTTTTCGTTGTGGAACGGACACAGGCCCATATGCTCCCGGCCCTTGCGGGCCAGGCGGACCTGGCGGCCGATCACCGAGACCAGCGACAGGCGGCTCCGGAGGTCTTCAAGAAAGCCCGGCGGGAAGGCCATGCGGCGTCAGCGGACCACTCAGCCGAGCTGCTGTTTGACGGCGGCGCTGGCCTTGGTGAAATCCATCCGCCCGGCATACCGCTCCTTGAGAGCCGCCATGGTGCGGCCCATGTCCTTCAGGCCGGCGGCGGCGATCTCGGCGATGGTTTCGCTGACCGCGGCGACGGTTTCGCTCTCGGACATCTGGGACGGCATGAACCGCTGGATGATGGCGATCTCCTCGGCCTCCTGCTGGGCCAGTTCGAGACGCCCGCCCTGTTCATAAAGGGAAATGCTTTCCCGCCGCTGCTTGACCATCGACTGCAGCATCTGCAGAATTTCGTCGTCGCCGATCCCGGTGGTGACGCCCCGAGGCCGGGCGGCGATGTCACGATCCTTCAGCGCCGCCAGGATCAGGCGCACCGTCGAGACGGTGCGGGCCTCCTTGCCGAGCATGGCCGCTTTCAAAGTGTCGTTGAGCCGTTGGCGCAACATTCCACCACCCACTATCCGGAAATCTCAGAAGCTTGGGAGGCTACAGCAAATCGGCGCTAAATGCAAGTTGCCAACCCTTTGAAAAACAATGGAATTCGAAAAAACAATGAACACTTGACGGGCCTTGCGGTTTTGCCTATTTACACGAAACTTTTGCCTTATCGCATGTGGCCCCGCCGCCGGCCGCTCGGAACGAGCCGCACCATCAAAGGTGCCTCGCCGCCGCATCCGCGCGCCGTTCGCCGCCACAAGGGACCACTTATGAGCCACGAGACGCCGGACGCCAAAATGCCAGTCTCCCGCCCGCCGGGAGCCACCGGCGCCCTGATTCTTGCCGATGGTTCGGTGTTGTGGGGCAGAGGCATCGGCGCTCCCGCCTCGGCGGTGGGCGAAGTGGTCTTCAACACCTCGATGACCGGCTATCAGGAAACCCTCACCGACCCCAGCTACGCCGGACAGATCATCACCTTCACCTTCCCCCATATCGGCAATGTCGGCACCAACGGCGAAGATCAGGAAAGCCTGACCCCGGCCGCCCTCGGGCTGGTGGTGCGGGCCGATCTCACCGAACCCTCCAACTGGCGCTCGACCCGTCATCTGGACGCCTGGCTGAAGGCCAACGGCATTCCCGGCATCGCCGGCATCGACACCCGGGCCCTGACCCGGCGCATCCGCGACGCCGGCGCCCCCAACGGCACCATCATCCACGCCCCCGACGGCGAATTCGATCTGCCCGAACTGCTGCGCCGGGCCCAGGCCTGGCCGGGCCTGGCGGGCATGGATCTGGCCCGGCAGGTGAGCTGCCGCCAGACCTACAGCTGGGACCAGAGCCGCTGGCAGCTCGGCCAGGGCTACGGGCGCCAGACTGCCCCCGGGTTCCATGTGGTGGCCGTCGACTACGGCGCCAAGCACAATATCCTGCGCTGCCTCGCCGCCGGCGGGTGCCGGGTGACGGTGGTGCCGGCCACCGCCGGCGCCGAGGAGATCCTCGGCCATCGGCCCGACGGCGTTTTCCTCTCCAACGGCCCCGGCGACCCGGCGGCCACCGGCCGCTACGCGGTGCCGACCATCCAGGCGATCCTGGCCGCCGGCCTGCCGCTGTTCGGCATCTGCCTCGGCCACCAGATCCTGGCCCTGGCCCTCGGCGGCCAGACCTACAAGATGGACACCGGCCACCGCGGCGCCAATCATCCGGTCAAAGACCTGGCGACGTCGAAGGTCGAGATCACCAGCCAGAACCACGGCTTCGCCGTCCGCGAGGACAGCCTGCCGGACAGCGTCCAGGTTACCCACCGCTCGCTGTTCGACGGCACGGTGGAAGGCCTCAGCTTGCGCGACCGGCCGGTGTTCTCGGTGCAGTATCATCCCGAGGCCAGCCCCGGGCCGGAAGACAGCCACTATCTGTTCGAGCGCTTTATTGCGCTGATGAAAGCCCGCAATGCCTAAACGCGCCGACCTCCGCTCCATCCTCATCATCGGCGCCGGCCCCATCGTCATCGGCCAGGCCTGCGAGTTCGACTATTCCGGCGCCCAGGCCTGCAAGGCCCTGCGCGAGGAGGGGTACCGGGTGATCCTGGTCAACTCCAACCCGGCCACCATCATGACCGACCCCGATCTGGCCGACGCCACCTATATCGAACCGATTACCGTCGACGTGGTCGCCCGCATCATCGAGAAGGAACGTCCGGACGCCCTGTTGCCGACCATGGGCGGGCAGACCGCGCTCAACACCGCCATGGCGCTGGCCGATGCCGGCATCCTGGAAAAATACGGCGTCGAGATGATCGCCGCCAAACGCGACGTCATCGCCAAGGCCGAGGACCGCCTGCTGTTCCGCCAGGCGATGGACCATATCGGCCTCGAATCGCCGCGCTCACGCCTGGTGAAAACCCTCGCCGAAGCGCGCGAGGCGATGACCCATGTCGGCCTGCCGTCCATCATCCGTCCCAGTTTCACCCTGGCCGGCACCGGTGGCGGCGTCGCCTACAATGCCGAGGAATTCGAGCAGATCGTCGCCGGCGGCCTGGCCGCCAGCCCGGTGCATGAGGTTCTGGTGGAAGAATCCGTGCTGGGCTGGAAAGAGTACGAGATGGAGGTGGTGCGCGACCGCCACGACAACTGCATCATCATCTGCTCGATCGAGAATATCGACCCGATGGGTGTGCATACCGGCGACTCCATCACCGTCGCCCCGGCGCTGACGCTGACCGACAAAGAATACCAGCTGATGCGCAACGCCTCCATCGCCGTGCTGCGGGAAATCGGCGTCGATACCGGCGGCTCCAATGTGCAGTTCGCCATCGATCCGGCGACCGGGCGGATGCTCATCATCGAGATGAACCCCCGTGTCTCACGGTCCTCAGCCCTGGCGTCCAAGGCCACCGGCTTTCCCATCGCCAAGATCGCCGCCAAACTGGCGGTCGGCTACACCCTGGACGAATTGCTGAACGACATCACCGGCGTCACCCCGGCATCGTTCGAGCCGACCATCGACTATGTGGTGACCAAGATTCCGCGCTTCACCTTCGAAAAGTTCCCCGGCGCCGATCCCATGCTGACCACCTCGATGAAATCGGTGGGCGAGGCGATGAGCATCGGCCGCTGTTTCCAGGAAAGCCTGCAGAAGGGCCTGTGCTCCATGGAAACCGGGCTGACCGGCCTCGACGAGGTGGAGATCGCCGGCGCCGACCAGGGGCGCAACCGCGACGCCGTCAAGGCCGCCCTGTCGCAGCCCCGGGCCGAGCGCCTGCTGGTCATCGCCCAGGCCTTCCGCTATGGCCTGTCGATCGACGAGGTGCATGCCTGCTGCCGTTACGACCATTGGTTCCTTGAACAGATCAAAGGCATCGTCGACGCCGAGAACGAGGTTCGCCGCGACGGCCTGCCGATCGACGCGCCGGGCCTGCTGCGGTTGAAAAAGATGGGCTTCTCCGATCTGCGCCTGTCCACCCTGTCGGGCAAGACGCCGGTCGAGACCGCCTTCCGCCGCGAGGTGCTGAACGTCAAGGCGGTGTTCAAGCGCATCGACACCTGCGCCGCCGAGTTCCCATCGAAGACCCCCTACATGTATTCCTGCTACGAAGGAGACGGGGTGACGCCGGCGGATTGCGAATCCGATCCCAGCGACCGCGACAAGGTGATCATTCTCGGCGGCGGACCCAACCGCATCGGCCAGGGAATCGAATTCGACTATTGCTGTGTCCATGCCGCCTATGCCCTGTCCGAGGCGGGGCGGGAAACCATCATGGTCAACTGCAATCCGGAGACCGTTTCCACCGATTACGACACCTCGGACCGCCTGTATTTCGAACCCCTGACCGCCGAGACGGTGATTGAACTGGTGCGCCGCGAGCAATCTCGCGGCCGGGTGCTCGGCGTCATCGTCCAGTTCGGCGGCCAGACGCCGCTGAAACTGGCCGCCGCCCTGGAACAGGCGCGGATCCCCATTCTCGGCACCTCGCCTGACGCCATCGACCTGGCCGAGGACCGCGAGCGCTTCCAGGTCCTGCTGCAGCGCCTTGGCCTGCGCCAGCCGGCCAACGGCACGGCGCGCAGCCTCGAGGAGGCGGTCGCGGTGGCCGACCAGATCGGCTATCCGGTGGTCATCCGCCCGTCCTATGTCCTCGGCGGCCGGGCCATGCGCATCGTTCACGACCAGGACGGCCTGGCCCGCTACATGAAGGACGCGGTGCTGGTGACCGGCGGCAATCCAGTATTGATCGACCGCTATCTCTCCGATGCCTCCGAGGTCGATGTCGACTGCCTGGCCGATGACGAAAGCGTTTTCGTCGCCGGCATCATGGAGCATATCGAGGAAGCCGGCATCCATTCCGGCGATTCCGCCTGTTCGCTGCCGCCGCACAGCCTCAGCGCGCCGGTGATTGCCGAGATCAAGCGCCAGACCACCATGCTCGCCCGCGAGTTGAAGGTGGTGGGTCTGATGAATGTCCAGTTCGCCGTCAAGGACGGCGATATCTACGTGCTGGAGGTCAATCCGCGGGCCAGCCGCACCGTGCCCTTCGTCGCCAAGGCCACCGGCATCCCCATCGCCAAGATCGCCGCCAGGGTCATGGCCGGCGAGAAACTGGCGTCCTTCGCCCTGGTCGACCGGCCGCTGGGCCATGTGGCGGTCAAGGAGGCGGTCTTTCCCTTCGCCCGGTTCCTCGGGGTCGACATTCTGCTTGGCCCGGAAATGAAGTCCACCGGCGAGGTAATGGGCATCGACAGCGATTTTCCCCGCGCCTTTGCCAAGTCGCAATTGGGTAGCGGCACTCGCCTGCCGGCGGAAGGGACCGCCTTCCTGTCGGTGCGTGACGGCGACAAGGAAGGACTGGTGGTGGTCGCCCGGCGCCTGGTGGAGTTCGGCTTCAAACTGATTGCCACCAGCGGCACCGCCCTGCTGCTGCGCCGGCACGGCATCGAGGTGGGCGTCGTCCACAAGGTGCTGGAAGGCCGGCCACATTGCGTCGACGCCATGTTGTCGGGCCAGGTGCAACTGGTGGTCAACACCACCGACGGCGCCCAGGCGGTGGCCGACAGCTTTTCGATCCGCCGCACCGCGCTGACCCACAACATCGCCCATTACACGACCCTGGCCGGCGCCCGGGCGGCAGTGGACGCCATTGAGGCGTTACGCGCGGGCACTCTTGATGTCGCCCCGCTGCAGTCGTATTTTAGTGGTTCGTTCTAGAGGAACCACACCGGCCGGTAGGCGTACCGGCATTTTTTCTTGTTGATTTTCAGGAACTTAGGATGGAAAAGATCCCCATGACTCCAGGGGGGCTGACAACCCTGGAGGATGAATTGAGGTCATTGAAGTCGGTGGAACGCCCGGCCGTCATCCGCGCCATCGCCGAGGCACGGGAACATGGAGATCTGTCGGAGAACGCCGAATATCATGCGGCGCGCGAACGCCAGAGCTTTATTGAAGGCCGCATAACCGAACTTGAGGACATCATCAGCCGCGCCCAGGTCATCGATGTCAGCCAGTTGTCAGGCAGCATCGTCCGCTTCGGCGCCAAAGTCACCCTGGCCGACGAGGACAGCGACGACGAATCCGTCTACCAGATCGTCGGCGCCCATGAGGCCGACATCCGGTCGGGCCGCCTGTCGGTGCATTCACCGCTGGCGCGGGCGTTGATCGGCAAGCATGTGGGCGAGTCGGTTGAGGTCAGCACCCCCGGCGGCTCTCGCTCCTACGAGATCGTCGACGTCCGTTTTGGGTAAAATCATTAAGCAGGTCCACCTGCAAACCTGAGTGGCACGGGCGTCCCTGCCCGTGCCACTAAGTTTCATGGTCGGCCGCAAGGCCGGTGGACCCTACAGCTTGAGATGTCCGATAGCTGCGGGCATGGCATCGGTGACCCAACGGTCCAGCTCAACAAGAACTTCTCTTTGGGCAATTCTCAGAAGATTGGAAAAACGCGAGCACTGAATTTTTTGCTCATCCGTCAATGAACTTCCCACAGTTTGGTTGGCCAAAAAATTAAAATTATGTATGACCAATTGAGTCTCATATAAAATCTCGTTATTCCGAGAATTCTTCATATGATTTTTAAATTTTTCAAGAGTTTTTTTTAAATCCTTTTCATTTTTACATTTTCTTAGATCTATATACACAGTAGTCGGTTTTTTGTATTTTTTCTGAAGAGCCTTCAGATCTTTCTTGATGTGCTCGTTGAGAAAAGCACAGTTGCGAAGACGATTCTCCTCCAGTTCGGCCGGAAAACAGTCCGAGAAATCCGGGGTAAAATAATAGTTCATGATTTTCCCTATATGCGGATGGCGCCGCATTTCCGTCCGCCGGCAATTCGCCGACGATCCAATCGCAATGGTTGGACTCTATTCAGTCATGCAGCCAATGCGGGTAATAGCATAACCGGGAGGGCGGTCGCACTACGACGTAAGGGATATGCCCCGGTTACGCAGAGCGCCAAATAACGTCTTGATCATAGAACAGACTTTCGCGACCGGCCGATGAGGACAGCGACGATGACGGCCAGCTCAGCCATTCCGAAGTTTATGACTTCAGGTTATTCTGCTTAAAGAAAACATGGCATCACCCCCCCGCATACACCATCTGACCGATCTCGGCCGAGCCTTGCGTCATCGCAATTATCGTCTGTTTTTCGCCGGCCAACTGGTGTCGCTGATCGGCACCTGGATGCAGACGGCGGCCCAGGCCTGGCTGGTCTACCGGCTCAGCGGCTCGGCCGAACTGCTCGGCCTGGTGGCCTTCACCTCGCAGGCGCCGGTGTTCTTTCTGGCCCAGCTCGGCGGTGCCTTCGCCGACCGCCATGACCGGCACCGCATTCTGGTGCTGACGCAAATCGCCTCGCTGGTTCTGGCCTCGGCGCTGGCGGCGCTGACCCTTCTCGGCGTCATCCGCAGCTGGGAGATCTTTGCCCTGGCCGGATTGCTGGGGGTGGTCAACGCCTTCGACATCCCCACCCGCCAGGCCTATGTCGTCGAAATGGTCGGCCGCCAGGACCTGCAAAACGCCATCGCCCTCAATTCCTCGATGTTCAACGCCGCGCGGCTGATCGGGCCGGCGGTGGCCGGCATCATGGTGGCGGCGATCGGCGAGGGCTGGTGTTTCTTCGCCAATGCCGTCAGCTATCTCGCCGTCATCGCCGGCCTGCTGGCGATGCGCCGGACCCGCCCTCAGCGCCCGGCGGCGCAGGAGGGGGTTCTGGCGCAGCTCCGCCAGGGCCTGTCCTATGCGCTGGGCACCATGCCGATCCGCAATATCCTGCTGCTGATCGGATTGATGAGCCTGATGGGGATGCCCTACACCGTGCTGATGCCGATCATCGCCGACCGCCTTCTCGGCGGCGGGCCCGAGCATCTGGGGGCCTTGATGAGCGCCTCCGGGGCCGGCGCCCTGCTGGCCGCCCTGATGCTGGCCAGCCATACCGGACTGGCCGGCATCGGCCTGAGGATTGCCCGCGCGGTGATCCTGTTCGGCGTCGCGCTGATCGCCTTCGCCTGGTCACCGTGGTTCTGGCTGTCGATGACGCTGCTGGCGCTGGTCGGCTTCTGCCAGATGACCCATATGGCGTCGTCCAACACCCTGATCCAGTCCATCGTCCCCGATGCCTATCGGGGACGGGTGATGGCGCTGTATTCAATGATGTTCATGGGCATGAGCCCCTTCGGCGCCCTGCTGTCCGGCTATCTCGCCGACAGGATCGGAGCACCCGCCACCATCACCGCCGGCGGCCTGGCCTGCAGCGCCGGCGGGCTTCTGTTCGCTTATTACCTGCCTGGTCTGCGCGACCAGGCCCGGCAATTGATCGCCAAAGACTCTTGATCAGCCGACGATTTCGGTTTCGCTGAAGAAGAAGGCGATTTCAACCTTGGCATTATCCACGGAATCCGACCCATGGACCGAATTGGCCTCGACCGATTCGGCGAAGTCGGCGCGGATGGTGCCGGGTGCCGCATTGGCCGGGTTGGTCGCCCCCATGATTTCACGGTTGCGGGCCATCGCGTTGTCGCCTTCCAGGACCTGCACCACCACCGGGCCGGAGGTCATGAAATCGCACAATTCGTTGAAGAACGAGCGCTCGGCATGCACCGCGTAGAATTTCATGGCCTGATCCTTGGTCAGGCGCAGGCGCTTCTGAGCGATGATCCTTAACCCCGCGTCCTCGAACCGGGCGTTGATCTTGCCGGTCAGATTGCGGCGCGTGGCATCAGGTTTGATGATCGACAGAGTGCGCTCGGTAGCCATAGGCGTAAGGGTCCTTTTAGGATGAAGACGGCGGTTTATACCCCCTTGCCGCGCCGCTGGCAACGGACTGCGTAGGGGGATCCTTGTGGTCACGCCTCAGGCCGTGTTATTGGGCGGCCCATGCTGCAGATCACCGACCTTACCCTGCGCCTCGGCGGCCGCCCTTTGTTCGACGGCGCCAGCGTCACCATCGCCGCCGGCCAGCGGGTCGGCCTGGTCGGCCGCAACGGCGCCGGCAAGACCACGCTGTTCCGCCTGATCCTGGGCGAAACCCAGGCCGATGCCGGGCAGGTGCAGCTGCATCCGCGGGCCCGCCTGGGGGCGGTCTCCCAGGACGCCCCGGAGGGGCCGGAAAGCCTGCTCGACTGCGTGCTGGCCCATGACCACGAGCGCACCGCCCTGCTGGCCGCCGCCGAGGAGCATGACGACGGCCACCATCTGGCTGAGCTTCACGAACGCATGACCGCCATCGACGCCCATGCGGCGCCGGCCCGCGCCGCCGCCATCCTCGCCGGGCTGGGCTTTGACAGCGAGGCGCAGGAACGCCCGGTGGAAAGCTTCTCGGGCGGCTGGCGCATGCGGGTGGCGCTGGCCGGAGCGCTGTTCGCCAGTCCCGACCTGCTGCTGCTGGACGAGCCCACCAACCACCTCGACCTCGAGGCGACACTGTGGCTGGAGGGATTCCTCGCCGGCTATCCGGGAACCCTGCTGGTGATCAGCCATGACCGCGGCCTGCTGGACAATGTCGCCCAGCGCATCGTCCATATCGACCGCGGCAAGCTGGTCTCCTATGGCGGCAACTACTCGCGGTTCGAAAAGACCCGGCGCGAGAAGATGGAGCTGGCCGGCAAGGCGGCCGGCAAGCAGGAGGAACAGCGCCGCAAGCTGCAGTCGTTTATCGACCGCTTCCGCGCCAAGGCGACCAAGGCGGCGCAGGCGCAAAGCCGCATCAAGATGCTGGAGCGTCTGGGTCCGCCGGTGGCGGTGATCGAGGAACGGCCGGTCAGTTTCGATTTTCCCGACCCTGACGACCTGGCGCCGCCGCTGCTGACCATCGACGGCGGTCAGGCCGGCTACCAGCCGGGCCGGCCTGTGCTCAAGAACCTCGCCTTCCGCATCGACCTGGACGACCGCATCGCCCTGCTGGGGGCCAACGGCAACGGCAAGTCGACCCTGGCCAAAATCCTGTCCGGACGCCTGGCGCTGCAGGCCGGCAGCCTATGGATCTCGCCCAAGCTGCGGATCGGCTATTTTTCGCAGAACCAGCTGGAGGAACTGAACCCGGCGGGGACCCCCTTCGACCATATGTCGGCGCTGATGCCGGGGGCGCCGCCGGCCAAGGTGCGCGCCCAGTTGGGCCGCTTCGGTTTCGGGCAGGACCGCGCCAACATCACCGTCACCACGCTGTCCGGCGGCGAGAAGGCCCGCCTGCTGTTCGCCCTGATGAGCCGCGACGCCCCTCACCTGATGATCCTCGACGAGCCGACCAATCATCTCGACATCGAAAGCCGGGAAGCCCTGGTGGCGGCGCTCAACGCCTATGGCGGGGCGGTGATCCTGATCAGCCACGACCCTCACATGATCGAGCTGACCGCCGACCGCCTGTGGCTGGTGGCCGATGGCGGGGTCAGTTCCTTCGACGGCGATCTCGAGGCCTATCGCCGGCTGCTGCTCGACCGCGCCCGCGACAGTCGCCGCGACCAGAAGGCGGCGGCACAGTCACGCAAGGACGGACGGCGCTCGGCCGCCGAGCGCCGCAGCCAGCTGGCACCGTTGAGAAAAACCGCCGAAGCGGCGGAAAAGAAGGCCCATAGCCTGACCGACCGTTGCGCCCGCCTCAGGGCGGAGCTGGCCGAGCCGAGCCTCTACCAGGGGCCGCCCGACAAGGTGACCGCCCTGCAAAAGGCCCTGGCCGACGCCGAACGCGACCTGGCGGCGGCCGAGGAGGCCTGGTTCGCCGCCCATGAGGCCCTGGACGCGGCGGGGAACGACTGACCTATTTCTTCAGGATCTTCGGCACCGCGTTGCTTTCGTGGCGCAGCCTGAAGGCATCGGGCAGGCCCGAACCGAGAAGCGGACGCAGATACAGGCGGAAGGCGTCGGTGATGTCGGTGCCCGACTGGGCGATGAACTCATCGGGCATGATGCGGGTCCGGCCGGCCACCATGGCCAGCGGCAGCAGCTTGTAATCGACTGAATAGAAGCCGGTGCGCTGGATGGTCACCGAGCCGTCCTGGTCGCCCCACATGGCGTATTGCACCGCCTTTCGCCGACTTCGCGGGCTTCCCGCTGATCGACGTCGGAAACACAGCCGACGAATGACCGCTGCAGATAGCCCAGCGTGTCGCCGCGCACCCGCTTG
>DUZF01000018.1 GCA_013349665.1 Rhodospirillaceae bacterium
GCAGGTCCTTGGCCAGGTCCGAGGTGCCCATGACGAAACCGGCCATCCGGGGCGTCGCCCGGGCGATGTCGGCGGCGCCGAGGATGGACAGCGGCGTCTCCATCATGCACCACAGGGCCAGTGATTCGGGCGCTCCGGCGGCCACCAGCACCGCCTCCGCCTGACGGACCGCCTCGGCGCTTTCGACCTTGGGGATCAGCACGGCATCGGCGCCCGAGCCGGCGACGGCCGCCAGATCGGCATGGCCCCAGGGGGTGGCCAGACTGTTGACGCGGACCAGGAGTTCGCGTTGGCCGTAGCCGCCGGCCGCCAGCGCCTGTACAACCTGGCCGCGGGCGGTTTCCTTGGCGTCGGGGGCGACGGCGTCCTCGAGATCGAGGATCAGCGCGTCGGCCGCCAGTCCGCGCGCCTTTTCCAACGCCCGCGGATTGGAACCGGGCATGTAAAGAACGCTGCGGCGGGGACGAATGGACGCTGGCATGAGAGTGTTTTCCCGATGTGAGTTCTGCGAGGCGGCAAAATAGCCGCATGGCTTGCCTTCTGGCAAGGGTCAGGCGCAATATTCGGTCGTAATCCGGTAAGTAAAATGAATATTCTTTCGATCCAATCGTCTGTCGTCTTCGGTCATGTGGGAAATTCCGCCGCCGTCTTTTGCCTTCAGCGGCTGGGGCATGAGGCCTGGCCGATGCATACGGTGCAGTTGTCCAGCCATACCGGCTTTGACGGGTGGCGCGGCCAGCGCTTCGCCGCCGACCATCTGACCGACCTCGCCGACGGTCTCCACCTCTCCGGCCTGCTCGGCGGCTGCGACGCCCTGCTGTCGGGGTATCTCGGCGACGCCGGCCTCGGGGCGGCGGTGCTGGACATCCTCGGGCGGCTGCGCGCCATCCGCCCCGACGCCTTTTATTGTTGCGATCCGGTGATGGGCGACGACGGCCGCGGACTGTTCGTCGGCCCCGACCTTCCCGCTTTTTTCGCCGCCCGCGCCATTCCGGCGGCCGACCTGGCGACCCCCAACCGCTTCGAACTGGCGCAGCTGACCGGCCTGCCGGCGCACGGGCTGGACGAATGCCTGGCCGCCGCCGCCGTCCTCCGGGCCGCAGGCCCGCGCCTGGTGGCGGTGACCAGTCTCGGCGAGCCGGCGCTGCCCGCCGGCAGGATCGGCAGTCTGCTGACGACCGCCGACGGCGCCTGGCTGGTGGACACGCCAAAACTGGCCTTCCGCCGCTCACCGGCCGGCGCCGGCGATCTGTTCACCGCCCATCTGCTGGGCTCCCTGCTGTCCGGCCTGGCCCCGCCGACGGCCCTCGAGCGGGCCGTCAACGCGGTCTTTCGCGTCCTCGAACTGACCGTCGACGGCGATGAGATCGCCCTGGTCGGCGCGCAGGCGGCCCTGGCTGATCCTCCGGCCATCTATCGGGCCGAGGCTGTCAGCGGTTGAGAGTTGTCTTTCGGACAAACCCTGCCATAGTTTTGCCATGGGATTGAAGATCGAAGGACTGAGTTTTCTCGTTGTCGACGACAATGAACACATGCGCCGGCTGGTTCGGCGTGTGCTCAACGGCATGGGCGTCGAACAGGTGCGCGGGGCGGTCGACGGCTCGGCGGCCATCTCGGAATTGAAGGTCGAGGTGCCGGACATCCTGATCACCGACTGGCTGATGGGCCCCATGGACGGCCTGCAACTGACCCATTTCCTGCGTAAGGGTGCCAACAGTCCCAATCGCTTTCTGCCGATCATCATGATGACCGGATTCGCCGAACGCGAAAAAGTGTTCCAGGCCCGCGACGCCGGCGTCACCGAGTTCCTGGTCAAGCCGCTGTCGGCCAGTTCGCTGTTCAGCCGCATCCAGGCCATCGTTGAAAAACCGCGCCCGTTCGTCCATATCGGGGAATTCTTCGGGCCGGACCGCCGCCGCAGAAAGAACGAGTTTCAGGGGGAAGACAAGCGGGGCGCCACCGCCTCGCCCAAGCAGAAGAAAATCGACATGCACGAGGTTATGTCGCAAAAAGCCATCAACGACCTGTTCAATCCCGAGTAACGGGAAAAAAAGGGAGCCATGGAGTCCTTGCTCTTTCTGCGCGGAGTCGCGGTGGGATTCGTGCTGGCCGCGCCGGTCGGTCCGGTGGGCGTGCTGTGCATCCGCCGCGCTTTGGCCGATGGCCGCCATGCCGCCTTCATCGCCGGCCTGGGTGCTGCCTGCGCCGACACGTTCTTCGGCTTCGTGGCGGTGTTCGGGGTCAGCGCGGTATCGTCCTTCCTCGACAGTTATCAAACGCTGCTGCGGCTGGTGGGCGGCCTGTTCATGCTGGTCCTGGGGACCATCACCATGCTGAGGCGCCCGAACCTGGATCCGGCGCCGATGACCGGGCCGGGGTTGATCAGGGATTTTTTCTCGACCTTTCTGATCACGCTGACCAATCCGGCGACCATTCTCGCCTCGATGGGCGTTTTCGCCGCCTATGGCGCCCTCAGGGACCACCCGGCCGGCGCGTCGGGAATGCTGATCGTCGGCGTCTTCGCCGGCTCGGCCCTGTGGTGGCTGGTGCTGTCGGGGGCCGCCGGAGCGGCCCGGCAAAAGGTCTCGGCGGCCTGGATGGGCCGCCTCAACAAAGGCTCGGGCCTGGTCCTGCTGCTCAGCGGACTGGCGATCCTGATTGCCGTCGCGATGCCGGAAAACGCCTATTTTTTCAAATAGTCGCGGACCAGCAATTCGGCGATCTGCACGGCGTTGAGCGCCGCCCCCTTGCGCAGGTTGTCGGAAACGCACCACAGCGCCAGGCCGTTCTTGACCGTCGGATCACGGCGCAGCCGGCTGATATAGACCGCGTCCTCACCGGCCGCCTCGACCGGCGTGACATAGCCCTCATTGGCCCGATGATCGACCACCACGATGCCTGGCGCCTTGCGAAGCGCCGCCCGCGCCGCCTCCTCGTCCACCGGCTTGACGAATTCGATGGTCAGCGACTCGGAATGGCCGACGAACACCGGCACCCGGACACAGGTGGCCTGCACCTCGATACCGGCATCGAGGATCTTCTTGGTTTCAACCACCATCTTCCATTCTTCCTTGGTCGAGCCGTCCTCGAGGAAGACATCGATATGGGGGATCACGTTGAAGGCGATCTGCTTGGTGAATTTCTGCGGCTGCACCGGATCGTTGACATAGATCGAGCGGGTCTGGTTGAACAGCTCGTCCATCGCCTCCTTGCCCGCCCCGGATACCGACTGATAGGTCGAGACCACCACGCGCTTGATGCGGAACAGGTCATGCAGCGGCTTCAGCGCCACCACCATCTGAATGGTGGAACAATTGGGATTGGCGATGATGCCCTTCTTGCGATAGCCGGCGATGGCCTTGGGATTGACCTCCGGCACCACCAGCGGGACATCCGGGTCCATGCGGAAATGCGAGGTGTTGTCCACCACCACGCAGCCGGCGGCGGCGGCGCGGGGGCTGTGCACCGCTGAAATCTTGGCGCCCGGCGAGGACAGGGCGATATCGATGCCGGTGAAATCGAACTTGGCGAGGTCCTTGACCGTGAGAACGCTGTTTTCACCATAGGACAATTCGCGGCCCACCGACCGCTCGGAGGCCAGCGCCACCACCTCGTCGGCGGGAAAGGCCCGTTCAGCCAGGGTGTTCAGCATTTCGCGCCCGACATTGCCGGTGGCGCCGATCACTGCGACTTTGTACCCCATCACGACCGTCTCCGTCCTGGCGACTCGGCGCCCGGACCTGCAGAGTGGAAAAGGCCCGCCGGAACCATCCGCGAGCCTGGTTGGATTACCCGAGGCCCGCCGGCAAGGCAAGGATAAAGCAGCTTAGACGAAGCCGAGAAACAGGGCCAGGGAGCGGGTGACGGCGACCATGACGGCGTCCTCGAGCCTGCCGAATGGCTCTCCCACCTTGTCCCGTTTCACGGTCATGGCCTTGTCCACCATGATCTGGGACCGTTTGCGCAGGCCGTTCTCCGGGCTCGGCTCGACATCGAGCCGGATCAGCGGGGCATCGACAAACGTCCCGGACAGCGGCAGAACCGTGACCGTGGCCGTGCCGTCGAACTGATCGGACTGGATGAGGAGAGCCGGGCGCGGCTTACCGAAGTCACCGGATATGGCGACGGGCACAAGATCGCCACGCTTCACGCCTTGTCCTCGTCGTCCAGGTCATGCAAGGCGGCATCCAGGAAGTCCAGCATGTCGGTGTCCGCCTCATCGGCTTGCGCCACCACCCGAGACTGACGGCGACATTCCTCAATGAAACCCGGGCGGCGAATATCGGGTACCCAGATTTGCAGCGGGCGGAGCCCCGCCGCGCGGAGAGCGGCGCGACGCTTCTGAACCCGTTCGGTGACTGGTGTCGGCATGACGGCGTCTCGCGATATTGTTACATGTAACATAACCGGAAAGCCCGAAACCGTCAACCGCCGCAGCCGGTCAATAAATTTTCTTGCCGTTGATATGGGTAACGAAACCGTCGCCGTCGACCATTACCTTCGAGGCCTCCGATGGTGGTGGCGCAACCGGCTGCGGGGGTAACGGCGGCGGAGCGACAGCAGCAGGAGGTCGAGGTGACAGCGACAGCGGCGCCGCCCGGCCCGGTGGCGGCGGGGGTGGCGGCGGGGGTGGCGGCGGGGGTGGTGGAGGCGGTGGTGGAGGCGGCGCGGCCCGCACCGGCGCAGGCGGCGGAGGTGCGGGCGGCGTCAGTTTCAACTCGGCTCCGCACCAGCGATGACCGGCGTCGGTGAGCGTCCAGCCCTCGCCATCCTGAAAAACCAGCTTGGCCGCCAACAGCGACTTGACCAGACGGCCGACGATCTCGGTGTCGGCGCCGAGCCCCGTCGCCAGGCCGCCGGGCGAGGAACTGCCGCCGTTCATGTAAAGGAACTTCAGGACCGAACGCCCTGTCAAAGCCGGCGGCATAGGCAAAACTGTGCTCCAATGGAAAAACGGATCCTACAATTGGGGAGACGGCGCCAGAACGCAAGCCGGACTCATCGCCGAATGCCCTTTCCGGTCACCAAAAAACCGGTCGGCGTCCGGCCGACGAATAATCTCTCCGGCGGACGGCAGCGAACAGGGCGGTTGAGCCGGCATCCCGGAATGGGGTACATCGGGGGCCCCAGCAACCGACCGCGAGCCCGATGACCTCCCTGCCGCCGATCCCCGCCCGCCTCGCCGCCGAACTCAACGTCCGCGAAGCGCAAGTCGCCGCCGCCGTCCAGCTGCTGGACGACGGCAACACCGTTCCCTTCGTCGCCCGTTACCGCAAGGAGGCCACCGGCGGCCTCGACGACACCCAGTTGCGCAGCCTGGAGGAACGGCTTGGCTATCTGCGCGAACTCGAGGAACGGCGGACCGCGGTCCTCGGATCGATCGCCGAACAGGGCAAGCTGACCGAGCAGCTGGCCGCCGACATCGCCGCCGCCGACAGCAAGGCCCGCCTTGAAGACCTCTATCTGCCGTACCGGCAGAAGCGCCGCACCAAGGCGATGATCGCCCGTGAGCAGGGGCTGGAACCGCTTGCCGACGCCCTGCTGGCCGATCCCGGACGACAGCCCGAGGACGCGGCGGCGGCCTATGTCGACGCCGAGCACGGCGTCGCCGACGTCAAGGCGGCGCTGGACGGCGCCCGGCAGATTCTCATGGAACGCTTCGCCGAGGACGCCGACCTGCTGGGACGCCTGCGCGACCATCTGTGGGATACCGGCGTGCTGACCTCGACGATGACCGAGGGCATGGCGGACAAGGGCGCCAAGTTTTCCGACTATTTCGCCTTCCGCCAGCCGCTCAAGGCCATCCCGTCGCACCGCGCCCTGGCTTTGCTGCGCGGCCGCAACGAAAACGTACTGGCCCTCAAGCTGCTGACCGCCGACGAAGCGGCGGCATCCGAGGGAGCGCCGTCCCGCGCCGCCACCGACTGCGAGCGCATGGTGGCGCGCCGTTTCGCCATCGTCGACGGCGGGCGCCCGGGCGATGCCTGGCTGGGCGAAACCGTGCGCTGGGCCTGGCGGGTCAAGATCCACACCCATCTCGAGGTGGAGCTGATGAACCGCCTGCGGGACGCCGCCGAGGAAGAAGCGATCCATGTCTTCGCCCGCAATCTGCGCGCCCTGCTGCTGGCGGCGCCGGCCGGGTCGCATGGCGTGCTCGGTCTCGATCCCGGCATCCGCACCGGGGTCAAGGTGGCGGTGGTGGACGCCACCGGCAAGCTGACGGAAACCGCCACCGTCTATCCGTTTCCGCCGAAAAACGACCTGATGGGGACCCTGGCCACCCTGGAGGCCCTGGTGGACCGCCACCAGCCCAGGCTGATCGCCATCGGCAACGGTACCGCCAGCCGTGAAACCGATCGCCTGGCCGGCGAACTGATTCGCCGGCGCCCGGCTGTCAAGCTGGAGAAACTGGTGGTCAGCGAGGCCGGCGCCTCGGTCTATTCGGCCTCCGCCCTGGCCGCCGAGGAGTTCCCGACGGTGGACGTCACCATCCGCGGCGCCATCTCCATCGCCCGGCGCCTGCAGGACCCGTTGGCCGAACTGGTCAAGATCGACCCCAAATCCATCGGCGTCGGTCAGTACCAGCATGACGTCAACCAGCCGCGCCTGGGCAAGAGCCTCGACGCGGTGGTGGAGGACTGCGTCAATGCCGTCGGCGTCGAGGTCAACACCGCCTCGGCGCCGTTGCTGGCCCGGGTCGCCGGTCTGTCGCCGACGGTGGCCCGCAACATCGTCGAATTCCGCGACCGCAACGGCGCCTTCGCCAGCCGCGAGGCGCTGAAGCAGGTCGACCGCCTGGGACCCAAGGCCTTCGAACAGGCCGCCGGCTTCCTGCGCATCATGAACGGCGGCAACCCGCTGGACGCCTCGGCGGTGCATCCCGAGGCCTATCCGGTGGTCGAGCGCATCGTCGCCGCCACCGGCCGCGGCGTCGGCGCGCTGATCGGCGACGCCGCCTTCCTGCGTTCGCTGAACCCCCAGCACTTCACCGACGACAGTTTCGGCGAGCCGACGGTGCGCGACATCCTCAAGGAACTGGAGAAACCCGGCCGCGATCCCCGTCCGCAATTCAAGACCGCCACCTTCAAGGACGGGGTGGAAAGCATGACCGACCTCAAGCCCGGCATGCGCTTGGAAGGGGTGGTGACCAATGTCACCAATTTCGGCGCCTTCGTCGATATCGGGGTGCATCAGGACGGGCTGGTGCATGTCTCGGCCCTGGCCGACCGCTTCGTCAAGGACCCCCATGAGGTGGTCAAGCCGGGCGACGTGGTGTCGGTGAAGGTCATCGAGGTCGATCTGCCGAGGAAGCGCATCGCGCTCACCATGCGCAAGGACGCCTCACCGGCCCCGGCCCGACCGGCACCAGCACCGGCCCCTGTGCGCCAGGCGCAGATGCCGAAGACGCCGCCACCGCCGGCCGGCGGCGCCCTGGCCGACGCCTTCGCCCGGGCGAAGAAGAAGACCTGATAAATCAGGCCCAGGCCGAGGTGCCGAACGGCGCCAGATTGTCGAGGAACTGCCGGGCACTGGCCTGCCAGGAAAAGGTTTCGGCGAAGCTTCGGCAAACAGCCGGCGACAGGGTCATGGCGCCCAGGCAGGCCTGTCGCAGGTCCTGGTCGAGGCAACCGGCGGCGCTGTCGCCGATGACATCCAGCGGACCGGGCACCGGAAAGGCGGCCACCGGCAGGCCGCAGGCCATGGCCTCGAGCAGCACCAGGCCGAAGGTGTCGGTGCGGCTGGGAAAGACGAAGACGTCGGCATCGGCGTAATGGGCGGCCAGCTCGGCGCCCTGCTTGGCCCCCGGGAACAGCACCTCGGGGTAGCGCTGCCTGAGGGCGGCGGCCTGCGGTCCATCGCCCACCGCCACCTTCGAGCCGGGAAGGTCGAGGGCGAGAAAGGCTTCGACGTTTTTTTCCACCGCCAACCGTCCGACATACAGGAAAATCGGCCGCGGCAGGTCGTAGACCTTGTCGGTACCGGGGCGGAACAACGCCGTATCGACACCGCGGGTCCACCGGCGGATGCCGTCGAAGCCGCGCCGACGCAAATCGTCCTCGATGCTCTGGGTGGCCACCATCACCGTCGAGGCCCCGCCGTGAAAGCGGCGCACCACGCCGTAGGACAGGGACAGCGGGATGCGGAAACGGGCCCGCACATATTCGGGAAAGCGGGTGTGATAGGCGGTGGTGAAGGGCAGTCGCCGCGACCGGCAATAGGCCCGCGCCGCCCAGCCCAGCGGGCCCTCGGTGGCGATATGGATGGCGCAGGGCCGTGCCGCCTCGATCATTCTGGCCACCCGCCGGCGGGGAAACAGCGACAGGCGGATTTCCGGATAGGTCGGGCAGGGCAACGTGCGGAAACTTGCCGGCGTCACCATCCGCACCTCGACACCGGCCGCCTCGAGTTCGCCGCCCAGCGCCGTCAGGGTCCGCACGACGCCGTTGACCTGCGGATACCAGGCATCGCTGACGATCACGATGCGCATTGGGAAACCCCCGCCGGCTCGACCATCACCTGCGGCCAATGAATGATGTCCAGCCGCCCGTCGAAATCTTCGACCAGGGCGGTGCAGCTTTCCACCCAGTCGCCGCAATTGGCGTAAAGCAACCCCTCCCCGGGGGCCAGCTGGGCATGATGGATATGGCCGCAGACGACCCCGTCGACGCCGCGATGGCGCGCCGCATCCATCACCGCCGCCTCGTAATCCCCGATAAATTTCACTGCGTTCTTGACCTTGTATTTGAGGTAGGCGGAAAATGACCAATAGGGGTAGCCGAGGACGCGCCGGGCCTGGTTGAACCAGCGATTGACGTTCAGCGCCAGGGTATAGGCATGGTCGCCCAGCACGGCCAGCCAGCGGGCATAGCGCACCACACCGTCGAAGCCGTCGCCATGCACCACCAGAAGCCGCCGCCCGTCGGCGGTGCGGTGGATGGCTTCGTCGACCACTTCGACCGCTCCGAAGCTCTGGCCGACATAATCGCGGGCAAATTCGTCATGATTGCCGGGCACATAGATCACCCGGCAGCCCTTGCGGGCCTTGCGCAGGATCTTCTGCACGACGTCGTTATGCGGCTGCGGCCAGAACCAGCCGCGCTTCAGCCGCCAGCCGTCGATAATATCCCCCACCAGATAAAGGTAGTCACTTTCATTGGCGCGCAGGAAATCGAGAAGAAATTCCGCCTTACAGCCCTTTGTCCCCAAATGAACATCGGAAATCCAGATCGCCCTGTACTTGCGTGGCCGCACTTCGGCATTCATCCGCTGGGACCTCGATTACTATGGTGTTCGAAAGTCCCAGCAACAGCTTATAGTGTCAAATTAAAGAATTATGACTATACCTGGTAACGCTAGCCGGCCTGTCACAAATATTTGATTTTTTTCGGACCCTCCGACAGGTCATACCGGACGGCATGAGCGAGCCGAAAACCGCGCCTGCCGGCGGCTTTAAAAAGGCGCTGATGGTCTTCAATCCAGCCGCCGGACGCGGACGTCTGCGGCGTCTGGAGGCGGTGCTGGACGGACTCGGCGCCCTGGGCTGCCGTTACGAGCTGTTCCGCACGGCCATGCCGGGAGACGCGGAAAACGCCGCCCGCATGGCCATCGACGGCGGCTTCGACCTGCTGGTGGCGGCCGGCGGCGACGGCACGGTCAATGAGCTGGCCAACGGCCTGGCCGCCGCCGACAGTCAGTTGCCCCTGGCTTTCCTGCCGCTCGGCACCGCCAATGTCCTGGCCGCCGAGATCGGCCTCGCCGCCACGCCGAAGGCGGTGCTGGCGATGATCGGCGGCGGCCGCCGGCGCAGCATCCGCCTGGGCCGCGTCGACGGCCGGCATTTCCTGCTGATGGCCAGCGCCGGGCTGGATGCCGCGGTGGTCCGCCATGTCGACCTGGTGCTGAAGCGCCATACCGGCCAGCTCGCCTATGCGGTCGAGGCCCTGCGCCAGACCCTGGCCTATGACTTTCCGCCATTCGCCGTCACCATCGACGGCGCCGCCTTTGAGGCCCGCATGGTAGTGGTATGCAAGGCCCGCTGCTATGGCGGGCCCTTCCTGGCGGCGCCGAAAGCCGACCTCTCCGAACCGCGCTTCGAGGTGATCCTGCTGGAGGACGGCGGGCTGAAAGCGCTGCTGCGCTATGGCCTCGGACTGGTGTCCGGGCGCCTGCCGGTGACCGCCGGCGTCAGGATCGTTCCCGGCCGCCGGGTGGCCATCGACGGTCCGCTGGGAGCGCCGGTCCAGGCCGACGGCGACCTGGTGGCGGCGCTGCCCATCGAGGCCAGCCTGTCCGACAGATCCATCACCCTGGTAACGCCATGAGCGGCCGCCGGATCGCCGTCGTCACCGATGCCTGGCATCCGCAGCCCAACGGCGTGGTGCGGGTGATGGCCACCCTGCGCGAGCATCTGCAAGCCGCCGGACATGACGTGCGGGTGCTGTCGCCGAACGACTTTTTCACCGTTCCCTGCCCTACCTACCGGGAGATCCCGCTGGCCCTGTGGCCGCGGCGGGGGGTGGCCAAATGGCTCGACGACACCCGCCCCGAGGCCATCCATATCGCCACCGAGGGTCCCCTGGGCTGGGCCGCCAGGGCCTGGTGCCTGCAGCGGCGGCGCCCGTTCACCACCGCCTATCACACCAAGTTTCCCCAATATGTCCGGGCCCGCACCGGCTTGCCGCTGGCGGTTCCCTATGCCGTGGTGCGACGCTTTCACGCGCCGTCGCAAGGCGTCCTGGTGCCCACGCCCACCGTGCAGGCGGAACTGGCAAGCTGGCGCTTCACCAGACTGCGCCTGTGGAGCCATGGCGTCGACATGCGGATCTTTCATCCCCGCCCGAAGACCGCCTTCGGCGATCTGCCGCGCCCCATCTTCCTGTTCGTCGGCCGCGTCACCATCGACAAGAACCTGCCCGCCTTCCTCGACCTCGACCTGCCGGGCAGCAAAGTCGTGGTCGGCTCGGGGCCCAGCCGCGAGGCGCTCATCCGACGCTATCCCGAGGCCCGCTTCATCATCGCCGACGGCGACGAGGAGCTGGCCGGCTATTTCGCCGCCGCCGACGCCTTCGTCTTTCCCAGCCGCACCGACACCTTCGGACTGGTGATGCTGGAGGCCCTGGCCAGCGGCGTGCCGGTGGCCGCCTTCCCGGTGCCCGGTCCGCTTGACGTCATCGGCGGGTCCGGCGCCGGCGTCCTCTCCGAGGATCTGCGCTCCGCCGCCCTGGCGGCACTGGATATTGACGCCGAACGCTGCGTCGCCCATGCGGCACTGTTCTCCTGGTCGACGGTGACCGCGCAGTTCGTCGCCAATCTGGCCTTCAGAGAGGATGGCGCGTGAGTATCGAGATCCTTCCCGACAGCGATCCGCTGCGCCCGGCCTCCATGGTCGGTCAGGCCTCCGGCGGCGAGGCCAAGCCCTGGGACCGCCGCCAGCCGCACCTGCCGCTCCGGGGCAGCGCCGGGCCCGGCATCGGCCCCTGGCCGTTCATCCTCGGCCGCCTCGACATCGCCTTGCAGCCGATCGTCAACATCCATACCGGCGCCTGCTTCGGCTATGAGGCATTGTTGAGAAATTTCGCCGAATCCGGCTTCGCCTCGCCGCTGGAGCTGTTGGAAGCGGCCCATCGGGCGGGACGACTGGCGGAAGTGGAAATGGCGGTGCGCGAGAAAAGCATCGGCAAATTCGCCGGCCTGCCCGATCACGACCGCGCCAAGCTGTTCATCAACCTCGACAACCGCCTGCTGACGACCAACCATACCCTGTTCGCCGGCACCAAAACCGTCCTCGACGCCTATCGCATCGGTGAACCGGCGATCGTCTTCGAGATTTCGGAGCGCCACCCCCTCGGTCCGCCGGCGGTGGTCAGCGGCATCCCCAAGCAGTTCCGCGACCATGGCTTCGGTCTGGCCATCGATGATTTCGGCACCGGCTTTTCCGGCCTGCAAATGCTGTATTTCGCCGAGCCGGACTTTCTCAAGATCGATCGCTTCTTCATCTCCGACATCGCCTCCAACGCCAAGAAGCGTCTGTTCCTCTCGCAGATCGTCACCATCGCCCATCTGCTGGGGGTGGTGGTGCTGGCCGAGGGGGTGGAAACCGAGCGCGAATATTTCGTCTGCAAGGATGTCGGTTGTGATCTGCTGCAGGGCTATTTCATCCAGCGACCGACCACCAACACCGCCGAGTTGCGCAGCCAATACGAGACGATCGGGCGGCTGAGCCTGAGCGAACGCCGCTCCGTCAGTTCCGACCACAAACTGATCAGCGAGCAGGTCGATCCCGTCGTGCCGATCGCCATCGATACCGCCATGGACGAGGTCTTCGAGCGTTTCCGCGTCGAGCGCGAACGCACCTTCTTTCCGGTGATCAACGCCAATGGCGAACCGCTCGGCATCGTCCGCGAGCAGGAACTGAAATCCTATGCCTTTTCCCGTTTTGGCCAGTCGCTGATGGCCAACAAGCGGCTGGGACGCAAATTAAAGGATTTCCTGATCCGTTGCCCGATGGCCGACATCAATACCAAGGCCGAGCAGATCCTTCAGTTCTATTCCACCGTCGACTCTTCGGAGGGAATCATCATTGTCGACGACATGAAATACAAAGGCTTCCTGTCGGCGAAGTCCCTGCTCCGGGTGATCAACGACAAGGACCTGGCGGCAGCGCGGGAACAGAACCCGCTCAGCAAGATGCCCGGCAACAACACCATCCATGAATATGTTTCCAAGGCCCTCGAAAGCACCGAGACCGAATGGATCCTGGTCTATTTCGACTTCGACAACTTCAAGCCGTTCAACGACCTTTACGGATTCCGCACCGGCGACCGCGCCATCGTGCTCTTCGCCGAACTGATCGCCAAGCTGCTGTCCCGGCAGAACCGCTTCGCCGGCCATGTCGGCGGCGACGACTTCTTTGTCGGCTTCCATGGCATGCCCCTGGACAGCGTGCTGCGGGAGACCAATCGCCTGATCAGCCAGTTCGGTCGCGAGGTGGAAAGCTTCTATGACGAAGAGACGCGTCACCAGGGATGGGTCAGCGGCTACGACCGCGGCGGCGAACCGCGCCGCTTTGGCCTGCTGGCGGTCAGCGCCGCGGTGATGCATCTGCCGGCGGGACGCGCCGTTCACAGCATCGACGAAATCAGCGGCGGCATCGCCAAATTGAAAAAGCAGGCCAAGGCCTCGCCCGAACGCCTGGCCATCGGCACGACGCCATAAACACTCGTCATAGTTGTTTTACAGCCAGCCTTCAGTCATAAGAAAAAGGCCGGTCAGATGGTCTGGCCGGCCCCTTCATGGAGCAATCACGATGCACACACCATCGTTTCTGCTGCAGCTGAAGGTACACGTAACGGGATGGGTCGTCAAAAAATATTCGTGGCACGGGCGTCCCTGCCCGTGGATCTTTGCCACGGGCAGGGACGCCCGTGCCACTCTTTTCCGGGGGCTTACACCAGCTTGTTCAGCTCGCGGACGATGGATTCGCCCATCACCGAGGTGGACACCTTGGCCTTGCCCGGCTGCATGATGTCGCCTGTGCGCAAGCCGCCGTCGAGCACCGTCTTCACCGCCTTCTCCAGCAGCAGCGCGTCCTCTTCCATGTCGAAGCTGTAGCGCAGCATCATGGCGAAGGACAGCAGGGTGGCCAGCGGATTGGCGATATCGCGGCCGGCGATGTCCGGCGCCGAGCCATGCACCGGCTCGTAGAGCGCCTTGCGGTTGCCCTTGGCGTCGGCGGCGCCGATGGAAGCCGAGGGCAACATGCCGAGGCTGCCAGTCAGCATCGCCGCGCAGTCGGACAGAATATCGCCGAACAGATTGTCGGTGACGATGACGTCGAACTGCTTGGGATTGCGCACCAACTGCATGGCGCAGTTGTCGGCATACATATGTTCCAGCGCCACTTCGGGATATTTGGCGTCCCGCAGCTTCTGCACTTCCTCCCGCCACAGCAGGCCGGATTCCATGACATTGGCTTTTTCCACGGAATGGACCTTGTTGCCGCGCTTCTTGGCCAGTTCGAAGGCCACCTCGGCGATGCGAAGGATCTCGCTGGTGGTATAGACCTGGGTGTTGACGCCGCGGCGCTCGCCGTTGGGCAGGGTCTCGATGCCGCGCGGTTCGCCGAAATAAACACCACCGGTCAATTCGCGGACGATCATGATGTCCAGCCCGGTCACCAGTTCGGTCTTCAGCGACGAGGCCTCGGCCAGGGCATCGAAAACAAACGCCGGCCGCAGATTGGCGAACAGCTTCAGATCCTTGCGCAGACGCAGAAGGCCACGCTCGGGCTTGACCTCGAACGGCAGGCTGTCCCATTTCGGGCCGCCGACGGCGCCCAGCAGCACCGCGTCGGCGGCCAGCGCCGCCTCCAGGGTCTGGTCGCTGAGCGGGGTGCCGAATTTGTCGTAGGAGCAACCGCCCACCAGGCCTTCCGAAATGTCGAAGACGAGGTTGCGTTTCTTTGCCAGCCAGTCGACGACCCGCAGCACCTGGCTCATCACCTCGGGGCCGATGCCGTCACCGGCCAGGATCAGAAGCTTCTTATTGGCCATGCTTACCTCTTTTGCGTCAGAGCCAGGGCTGCTCGAGCTTGCGACGGCTCTCGAAATCCTCGATCTTGGGCTGCTTTTGCAGTGTCAGGCCGATATCGTCGAGCCCGTTGAGCAGACAATGCTTGCGGAACGGATCGATGTCGAAGCGGATACAGCCGCCGTCGGGTCCGGTGATCTCCTGCTTGTCCAGATCGATGGACACCACCGCGTTGGCGCCCCGCTGGGCATCGTCCATCAGTTTGTCGACATCCGCCTGATCGAGCCTGATCGGCAGGATGCCGTTCTTGAAGCAGTTGCTGTAGAAGATGTCGGCAAAGCTGGCGGCGATGACGCAGCGGATGCCGAAATCGGCCAGAGCCCAGGGGGCGTGTTCGCGCGAACTGCCGCAGCCGAAATTGGCCCCGGTGACCAGGATGGAAGCCTTGCGATAGGCCGGGCGGTTCAGCACGAAATCGGGATTTTCCTTGCCGTCGCCGGTGTAGCGCATCTCTTCGAACAGGTTCTTGCCGAGCCCGGTGCGCTTGATGGTCTTCAGGAACTGCTTGGGGATGATCATGTCGGTGTCGATGTTGAGAATCGGCAACGGCGCCGCCACACCCGTCAGCTTGGTGAACTTTTCCATCTGTCGTTCCCCTCACACCAACTTGCGGACATCGGTCAGATGGCCGGTGACGGCCGCCGCCGCCGCCATCGTCGGGCTGACCAGATGGGTGCGTCCGCCGCGTCCCTGGCGGCCCTCGAAATTGCGGTTCGAGGTGGACGCCGAGCGCTCGCCCTCGGCCAGTTTGTCGGCATTCATCGCCAGGCACATGGAACAGCCGGGTTCGCGCCATTCGGCACCGGCGGCGAGGAAGATCTTGTCGAGGCCCTCCTGCTCGGCCTGTTCCTTGACCAGGCCGGAGCCGGGAACCACCAGCACGCGGACATCCGCCACCACCTTGCGGCCCTCCAGCACCTTGGCGGCCGCGCGCAGATCTTCGATGCGGCCATTGGTGCAGGAACCGATGAACACCGTGTCCACCTTGACCTGTTCCAGCGGGGTGCCGGGCACCAGACCCATATAGGCCAGCGACCGTTCCACCGCGGCGCGCTTGGCCGGATCCTGGATGGCCGCCGGGTCGGGCACGACGGCGGTGATCGGCAGCACATCCTCGGGGCTGGTGCCCCAGGTGACCATCGGCACCAAACCCGCCGCGTCGATCACCACCTCGGCGTCGAAATGGGCGCCGTCATCGGTCTTCAGCGTCCGCCAATAGGCCAGCGCGGCCTCCCAGGCGGCGCCCTTGGGCGCCTTCGGGCGCCCGCGGACATAGTCGAAGGTCGCCTCGTCGGGGGCGATCAGCCCGGCCCGCGCCCCGGCCTCGATGGTCATGTTGCAGACCGTCATGCGGCCTTCCACGGACAGCTTGCGGATCGCCTCGCCGGCATATTCGATGACATAGCCGGTGCCGCCGGCGGTACCCAGGCGGCCGATGATGGCCAGCACCAGGTCCTTGGCGGTGACTCCCTCGGGCAGGGCCCCGTCGACCCGCACCAGCATGTTCTTCGCCGGACGCTGCACCAGAGTCTGGGTGGCCAGCACATGTTCGACCTCGGAGGTGCCGATGCCGAAGGCCAGCGCCCCGAAGGCGCCATGGGTCGAGGTGTGGGAATCGCCGCAGACGATGGTGGTGCCCGGCAGGGTGAAGCCCTGTTCGGGACCGACGATATGGACGATGCCCTGGCGGATGTCGTCCATCGCCAGGTATTCGAGGCCGAAATGCCGGGCATTGTCCTCGAGGGCCTGCACCTGGATGCGCGACTCCTCGTTTTCGATGCCCTTGCTTCTGTCGGTGGTCGGCACGTTATGGTCGGCCACCAGCAAGGTCGAGCCCGGATGGCGCACCGGCCGTCCGGTCGTCCGCAAGCCTTCGAAGGCCTGCGGACTGGTGACCTCATGGATCAGATGACGGTCGATATAGAGCAGACAGGTACCGTCTTCCTGGACGTCCACCAGATGGGCGTCCCAGATCTTGTCGAACAGCGTGCGCGCTTTGGCCATCGTCAACCCACCGGCTGAAAGTGTTTAAGCCTTGTCGGCCTTCTTCTCGGCCGCCACGGCGTCGCGCTCGGCCGCCGCCACCTTGGCCGAATAGCCGGTGGTCTGCTCGGCGATACGAGCCGATTTGCCGCGCCGCGAGCGCAGGTAGTAGAGCTTGGCGCGGCGCACATCGCCGCGGCGCACCACCTCGATCTCGGCGACATTGGGCGAATACAGCGGGAAGACGCGCTCGACGCCCTCGCCATAGGAAATCTTGCGCACGGTGAACGAGCTGTTGAACCCGGCATTGCGCCTGCCGATCACCACGCCCTCATAGGCCTGCAGGCGTTCACGGCTGCCTTCCACCACTTTGACGCTGACTTTCACCGTGTCGCCCGGAGCGAAGTCGGGAATGGCCTTCCCGGCGGTGAGCTTGGTGATCTGCTCCTGTTCGAGCGTCTGGAGAATATTCATGTTTCAATCCTCTTTCCGACTGTCGTCAGCGACATACCGGGACCACAGGTCCGGACGGCGCTGTCTGGTTACCTCTTCGGCCTGACGACGGCGCCAGGCTCGAACCTTCTCGTGGTGACCCGAAAGCAATATCTCGGGCACCCCCCGGCCTTGCCATTCCTGGGGCCGGGTATAGTGGGGATACTCAAGCAAGCCCCACTCGAAACTCTCTTCCGCCAGCGACGCCTCCTTGCCCACCACGCCGGGCAACAGCCGCACCACCGCGTCCATCATCGCCAGCGCCGCCGGCTCGCCGCCCGACAGCACGAAGTCGCCAAGGCTGACTTCCTCGGCGCCATGGGCGTCCAGCACCCGCTGGTCCACCCCCTCGAAGCGGCCGCAGAGGATGGTCACCCGCGGCTCGCGGGCCAAAGCCCGCACCCGTTCCTGGTCCAACAACCGCCCGCGCGGCGTCAGATAGATCAGCGGTCCGCCCTTATGGCTGGCCAGGATCGCCTGGCCGATCACATCGGGCCGCATCACCATGCCGGCGCCGCCGCCGAACGGGGCATCGTCCACGGAGCGGTGTTTATCGCGCGCGAAAGCGCGAATGTCCACCGTTTCCAACGCCCACACACCCTCCGCCAGGGCACGGCCGGCCAGCGACTGACCTAGCGGCCCCGGGAACATTTCGGGGAAGATGGTGAGGAGGGTGACGGTCCATACGGGCCTAGTCTCCATCCGCCGCCCCATCGTCCGCGATCACCTCGGCCGGCGGATCAACCACCAGTCGTCCCGCCGGCAGATCGACCACCGGCACCACCGCGCGGGTGAAGGGAAACATCGTCGGGCCCTGCGGCCCGCTGATCTCGATGACGTCGCCGCCGCCGAAATCGAATACGCCCTTCACCGTCCCCAACTCCTGGCCGTCGACCGCCACCGCGGTCAGCCCGACCAGGTCGGAATAATAGAACTCGTCCTCGGCGGTCGCCGGCAGCGCCTCGCGCCGCACGAACAACCGGGTCCCTTTCAGGGCCTCGGCCTGGTCGCGGCTGTCGACACCGTCGATCCGCGCCGTCACCGTGCCGCCCTTCGCCACCGCCCCCTGCGGGTGCAGGAGGAAGCGCCGCTGGCCGGCCTCGTCTTCCACCGGGCCGTAGGCCGCCACATCGGCGGCCTGGTCGGTGAAACTCTTGATGCGCACCGCGCCTTTGATGCCGTGCGCGCCGATGACGACGCCGACACACAGACGCCCGCGCATCGCCTCAGGCGCCGGCAGCGGCAGCCTCGGCGGCCTTCTGCTGTTCCTTCAGCCGTTCCTGGGCCTTGGCCTTGGGCTGCGGCTTGCGGGACTGCTCGGCGCGCGGCCGTTCGGCGATATAGCCGGCGGCGGCCAGGAAGCGGGCGACCCGGTCGGTGGGCTGGGCGCCGACCGACAGCCAATGCTTGACGCGCTCTTCCTTCAGCACCAGCCGCTGCTCATGGTCGTGCGGCAGCATGGGATTATAGGTTCCCAGCTTCTCGAGAAACTTGCCGTCCCGCGGGCTGCGCGAATCGGCCAGAACGATCTTGTAGAACGGGCGCTTCTTGGCGCCGCCACGGGACAAACGGATTTTCAGAGACATCTAGTTCCTCACGACTGGGTTAACACTTAAAAACCGAACCGACCGCCACCGCCGCCCGGCGGCAGCAGACCGCCAAGACCATGGCGCATCAAACCTTTCTGGCCCATCTTGCTGACCTTTTTCATGACGTCGGCCATCTGCTGGTACTGCTTCAGCAATTTGTTCACATCCTGCACCGAGACCCCGGCGCCGTCGGCGATGCGGCGCTTGCGGCTGGCCTTGATGATGTCGGGATGACGCCGCTCGGAGCGGGTCATCGACAGGATGATGGCTTCCTGGCGATTGATCGCCCGGGGATCGATATTGGCGTCATCGATCTGTTTCTTCATCTTGCCCATCCCCGGCAGCATGCCGACGATGCCCTTGAGGTCGCCCATTTTCTTGATCTGGCGAAACTGCGCCGCCAGATCCTCGAGGTCGAACTTGCCCTTGGCCATCTTGGCGGCCAGCTTCTCGGCGGAGTCCTGCTCGAAGCTGTCGATGGCCTTTTCCACCAGCGACACCACATCGCCCATGCCGAGGATGCGTCCGGCCACCCGGTCGGGATGAAACACCTCGAGGGCGTCGAGCTTTTCGCCGGCGCCGAGAAATTTGATCGGCCGGCCGGTCACCGCCCGCATGGACAGCGCGGCGCCGCCACGGGCGTCGCCGTCGACGCGGGTCAGCACCAGGCCGGTGACGCCGATCTTGTCATTGAATTCGCGGGCCAGGGTGACGGCGTCCTGGCCGGTCATCGAATCCACCACCAGCAGCGTCTCGGCCGGCGTCACGGCGGCCTTTACCGCCGCCACCTCGGCCATCAGGGCCTCGTCGATATGCATGCGCCCGGCGGTGTCGAGGATCACCACGTCATAACCTTCGCGGCGCCCGACCTCGATGGCGCGCCGGGCGATGGCCACCGGCAGTTCGCCGGCGACGATGGGCAGCGAGCCGACCTCGGCCTGGCCGGCGAGAATCTCCAGCTGCTGCTGCGCCGCCGGACGGTAGACGTCGAGCGAGGCCAGCAGCACCTTCTTGCGGTCGCGGGTCCTCAGCCGGAGGGCGATCTTGGCCGAGGTGGTGGTCTTGCCCGAGCCCTGCAGGCCGACCATCAGCACCGGCACCGGCGGCACCGCCTGGAAGCTCAGCTCCTCGGCCTGGCCCAGGGTGTCGATCAGGCAGTCATGGACGATCTTCACCACCATCTGGCCGGGGGTGATGCTCTTCACCACCTCCTGGCCGACGGCGCGTTCCTTGACCTTGGCGATGAAGTCCTTGACCACCGGCAGCGCGACATCGGCTTCCAGCAGCGCCACCCTGACTTCGCGCAGGGCTTCGCCGACATCGGCTTCGGACAGCGCGCCGCGCCGCTTCAGCCGATCGAACACCTCGCCCAGACGTGAACTCAGACTTTCAAACATGAACCCGGCAAGCCTTTGCACCAAACGACATCGGGCCGGTGCGCGAACCCTCGCGGACCGGCCGGCCGGCCCATCCTGGGGGCAGACCACTGTTTCTCAGACGACTGAGAGGACGGCGTTGTACGCCCAAGCCGGTGGTTTCGTCAAGATCGGAGAGCGTCATGTCGCGCGATCCGGGCCGTTATCGCGGCGTCAGGCGCAGTCGTCACGCCTCAGAATCCCGCTTCCTTTGTGTGACGCACGGCAAGCACGACGACATCCCGCCCATCATAATGATAGCGCGCCACGTAGCCGCTACCGCCGAATTCGATGAGCCAATCACGGAACTCCGGCTCCATGTCGTCAACTGGCCGGCCGATTTCAGGGTGCGCCGCCAGGATCTTCACGCTTTCGCGGATCTCCCGCACCGCGCGCGACGCCGCCTCCCGGTTTTTCGCCTTCAGAAACGCGTGGAGCCGCGCGATGTCCCGCAACGCCAGAGGCGACCAGATCAGCCGTGGCATTCAGGGGGGTCGACGTCGTCGCCATTTTCGAGCTTGGCAAGCCAAGTATCAGCCTCGTCCACCGTCACATGCAGTCCGGTCGCTTGATAGTCGTTCCACGATGCGATGGCTGCCTGCCGAAACTGTTCGCGCATTTCCTCGCGTTCTATGTATTGGCCAATGGCCTCGAGCATGATCCA
Organism: Rhodospirillaceae bacterium; assembly: GCA_013349665.1. Taxonomy (GTDB): domain Bacteria; phylum Pseudomonadota; class Alphaproteobacteria; order Rhodospirillales; family Magnetospirillaceae; genus DUZF01. The sequence continues at coordinate 20,733 of DUZF01000018.1, forward strand.
GTGCGGCGAACGGCGCCGGGCCGTTGCAAGCCGCAGTACCCTGCCCTTCAACTCTTTGTCGAGTTTCAGGCTTGTCGTTGATGCGGCCATAATATGGTGCTCCCAGGTGTTACCTTGGATTACCATATCGCTTTCCCCCGGTCGATTTCAACGTCACTGGGCTCAGGGTCTTCCGCTTAACCGCTGGCAAGGTTACTTGAGCTTCCAAAATTGGGCGCCGTCGCTCACAACGCTCGTAAAAATAGAATTTCCTTCAGCTAAGGAAATCAGGGAAGTTCTCGCCAGCACTCTTCAGGGGCCGCCCGCACAGGGGGCAAAATATGCCTCTATTTGGTTTTATTGTCATGCCCGCGGCGAGAACAATTGCGCCGGACGAAACGCAGCCTTGCGTCCGCAATCCCGGCAAGTCGGTGACAGCGAAGGCATTCCGGGGTAACAGTGAGGACGAAATTTCCCGGGGGCCCTCATGTCATACAAGCGCGTCACTCTGTCCCATTTCCTGCTGCAGGAACAGCGCCGCCGGGGCGGCACCGGCACCTTCACCACGCTGCTGACCGACATCCGCACCGCCTGCAAGATGATTTCGCACGAGGTCAACCGCGGCGCCCTGGCCGGCAATCTCGGCGCCGCCGGCGCCGAGAACGTGCAGGGCGAACAGCAGAAGAAGCTCGACGTGCTGGCCAACGAGATCTTCCTGCATATGAACGAGCTGGGCGGCAGCTATGCCGGCATGGCCTCGGAGGAACTGGAAGGCGTGCATCAGGTGCACGGCGCCGCCGGACGCTATCTGCTGCTGTTCGACCCGCTGGACGGCTCGAGCAATATCGACGTCAATATTTCGGTAGGCAGCATCTTCTCCATCCTGCGCCTGCCCGACGGCCTCGACCCTTCCTCGGAACAGGCGTTCCTGCAGCCGGGAGTGCAGCAGGTGGCGGCGGGCTATGCCCTCTACGGCTCCTCCACCATGCTGGTGCTGACCACCGGCGAGGGCGTCAACGGCTTCACCCTGGACCAGAATGTCGGCGTCTTCGTGCTGACCCATCCGGACATGCGGATCCCCGCCGACACCGATGAATACGCGGTCAACGCCTCGCGGGAGCGCTATTGGGAACCGGCGGTGCGCCGCTATGTCGAGGAATGCAAGGCCGGCAAGGACGGGCCACGGGGACGCAATTTCAATATGCGCTGGGTTGCCTCAATGGTGGCCGAGGTACACCGCGTGCTGTGCCGCGGCGGCGTCTTCCTCTATCCGGCCGACAGCGAGAACCTGGCCAAGGGCGGTAAGCTGCGCCTGATGTACGAGGCCAATCCGATGGCCTTCATCATCGAGCAGGCGGGCGGGCGGGCCAGCACCGGCCGCCAGCGGCTGCTCGAGGTACAGCCGACCAGCCTGCACCAACGGGTCGGCGTCATCCTCGGCTCGGCCAATGAGGTGGCGCGCCTGGAGGCCTATCACGGCGAACAGGATGGGCGCTGAATTTCCTGGGCCAGGCGGCCCCAGCGGCGCGCCGCATCGGCAAACGGTATTTTGACGGCATTGGCGGCCAGACAGCCGGTAATGGCGCCGATCCGCCGTTCCGCCTCTTCTTCGCTCAGGGTCGGCATGGCCAGTACATAGGTGTGGCGGTCCAGTTCGGCGAACAGCTGCATGCGGTCGAGTTGGGCGGCGATAAAGCCGCGCGCCCGGCCTTCGGCGCCGGGCGGCACCGACAGCAGATGAATGCGGGCGTTCAGCGACGGATTGCCTTCCACCAGATGGGACATGGCGCGCACGAAGAACAGCTGCTCCTCGTCGATGGGCTGGCGCGGCGGACGCCCGAATGACCGGATGTGAAAAATATCCCGTATTGCCATGGCACCCTCCGACCAGGAAAATGAACCTGGCTGGAACGTTAGCACCCGGCGGCGACGACCTCTGTGAACCGCCTCACTGTTGCCCGAACTAGGGGGGTGAAGAGGTCGGGCAGCGGTCCTGGAGGGGAGTTTAATCGATGCGGTCGTCGTCCCGGGGAAGGACGTTCTGACCGATCCGCGACAGCACTTCTTTTGCGGTACCTGGCGGAACGCGGGCGGCTCGCGCGGCAAAATAGCGCCCGGCTTCAGATTGAGCGCCAACCCGAGATGCGATCGCACCGGCAAAAAATTGGTTCAGGCTGATCCCCAGGGCGTTCGCCTGACGGCTCGCTTCTTCCTTGATATCGTCGGAAATGCGCAGGGAGAACAGGGTCATGACGTGAGCCTCCTGAGGATCGTGGCCGGCCTCGCTGCCATTATACCAAAGCGAGCCGCACCATGAAAAACGAAGATTCCTTCGGAGGGTCTTCGTGCCTTCGCGCCTTCGTGGTGATCACCTGCTGATGTCCCACTCGGCAATGCCGATAATCCGACAGGCCCTCACCCGGCGCTTCGCGCCACCCTCTCCCGCGAGCGGGCGAGGGAATCTTCGCCGCTCTCTTCCGACCCTGACCGGATAAAAATGTTTCTCACACCCCTCCGAACTCGGGCGTGAACAGATCCGGCAGCAGCGGGTTCCCCGGCACCACCGCGTAAGACCCGAAATCCTTCACCCCTTCCTCGGCCAACACCTCCTCGTCGATCAGGAAGCGGCCTGAGCAGGACCGGCTGGACCGCGTCAGCACCGCATGGGCGGCATCGGCCATGATCTCCGGCTTGCGGCAGAACTCGGGCTTCACCAGCCCGCCCAGCATGGCCAGGGCGGCGGTGGCGATCACCGTCTTCGGCCACAGCGCGTTGACGGCCACCCCCTGGTCCTTGAACTCCTCGGCCAGCCCCAGCACCACCAGGCTCATGCCGAATTTGCTCATGGTATAGGCGCAATGCGGACCGAACCACCGCGGTTCCATCGACAGCGGCGGGCTGAGGGTGAGGATATGCGGGTTCCCGGCCTTCAGCA
>DUZF01000019.1 GCA_013349665.1 Rhodospirillaceae bacterium
CCCGGCAGTTGGCGTCCTCGGCGGCGCCGCTGACAATCACCCCGGCCACCGCCAGGCGGCGCCGGCGCAGGGCTTCCAGAGACAGCAGGCTGTGATTGATGGTGCCCAGGGTACCGGACGCCACCAGTACCACCGGCAAGGCCAGTCTCCGCATCAGGTCGACCATCAGGTGACGGTCGTTGAGCGGCACCAGGACACCCCCCGCCCCTTCCACCACCAGCGGCCGCGAGGTCGGCGGAGGCTGGAAGTCGCCGAGCTCGATCCGCAGCCCTTGGCGCTCCGCCGCCTGGTCGGGCGACAGCGCCGCCGCCAGGGCATGGCGGGACGGATGGACAGTCGCCGCCGGCGCCGCCCGGCGGATCTCCTCGGCGTCCCATCCCTCGGTGGTGCCCGACTGCACCGGTTTCCAGTAGTCGGCGGCCCAGGAGCGGACCAGCCAGGCGGCGACCAGGGTCTTGCCGACGCCGGTGCCGGTGCCGGTAACGAAGACCCCGGTCATGCGACGATTTCGCCGAACAGGATATGGTAGCTGGCGGTAAAGCCGCCTTCCAGCGAGGCCAGCAGGCGACGCATGGCGCCGGCCGACAGCGGCTGATGGCCGGGGGCCGGCTCACCCGCCCCCAGGCCCTTCAGGGTGCGGACGAAGTCATGGCCGTCGGCATAGGGCTGGCGGATGACCTCCTCCTCCATCTGGCAGACCATGCCGGCCGGCCAGGGAAAGTCATCGGCCCCGGGATAGAGCGGGGTCCCGCAGGAGAAGCCCAGCGCCTGATGGGCGGCACGCCATTCGCTGAAGGTTTCGCGGCCCAGGGTGGCGAACATCAGCCGCCCGCCGGGCGCCAGCAAGGCAGCCAACCGCTCCAGACCCCTGGCGAGGTCGACGAACCATTGAAAGGCCAGGTTGGAGGCAATCAGGTCGAACTGCCCGTCCAGCCCCTCCGGACGCTCGCCGTCGACCACCTGATAGCGCGGCCGCTCACCGACCCGGCTGCGGCAACGGGCCAGCATGGAGGCGGCGATGTCGGTCAGCACCAGCCCGGATTCGGGAAAGGCGTCGGCCAGCTGGGCGCTTAAGAATCCAGTGCCGCAGCCGATTTCCAGGATGCGTCCGGCGCGCCCCAGCGGCGCCGCCTCAATGCGCTCGGCCAGGCGCCGCGCCACCAGCCATTGCACGTCGGCCGCCATGTCGTAGCCGCCGGCGCGGCGGGAGAAGGCGTTGACGATGCGGTTCTTGCGGTCGGGGGTCATCATGCCTCATGTATCTGCCCGGCCAGGCGGATCACCGCCTCGCTCAAGCGGTCCACCTGCGCCTCGTCATGGGCGGCGGAAAAGGCGAAACGGATGCGGCTCTGGCCGGCCGGCACGGTCGGCGGCCGGATGGCGATGCCCAACATGCCTTCCGCCTCCAGTGCCGCCGCCATGCGCATCGCCCGGCGTTCCGCGCCCAGGATGACGGGGACGATCTGCGTTGTCGAGGACCCGGTGTCAAGCCCCGCCGCCGTCACCTGCTGACGAAATCTCGCGGCGATGGCGGCCAGGTGACGCCGTTGCTCCTCCAGCCCCGGCAGCAGGTCGAGCGCCGCCGCCATCGCCCCCAGCACCGCCGGCGGCAGCGCCGTCGCATAGATCAGGCCGGCACAGCGGTTGACGAGAAAATCGCGCAGCGGCCGGCTCATCGCGGCATAGGCGCCAAAGCCGCCGAGCGCCTTGCTGAAGGTGCCCATGACCAGGCTGCGGCCGGGAGCCAGCCCCTTGGCCAGGCCGAAGCCGCCCTCGCCCAGCACGCCGGTGGCATGCGCCTCGTCCAGATAGAGGAAGGCGCCGCTGGCCGCCGCCAGCGCCGCCAGACCGGCGACGTCCGAGCGGTCACCGTCCATGCTGAACACCGTCTCGCTGATGATGAATTTCGGCCGCCCGTCATCGCCGTGCCGATCGAGCAGTTGCCGCAGATGGTCGAGATCGTTGTGGCGGAAACGGATCTGCCTGACCCCGGCAGCCAGACAGCCCTGGATCAGGCTGGCATGGTTGAGCCGGTCGGCGAAGACCAGGGGTTCCGCCCCCAGCACCCGCCGGTCGAGCAGCGCCGGCAGCAGGCCGGCATTGGCCTGAAAGCCCGAAGCAAGCACCAGCGCCGCCTCGGTCCCCTTGCCGGCGGCAATCTTCGCCTCGATCTCGGCAAAGGGCGCCAGATCGCCGGTAACCAGGCGCGAGGCGCCGGCACCGGCGCCCCAGCCTTGCGCATATTCGACAGATCGGCTGATTAACAGTGGGTGGCGCGACAACCCCAGATAGTCGTTGGAGGAAAAATCCAGCAGCGGCCCGCCGCCGAGATCGCGTCGCCCGTCGGCCAGCACCCGTGCCGGCCGCAGACGGCGGAGCCGCCCGGCCGCTTGCAGGTCGGACAGGCAGGAGAGCCAACGGTCTGGGAAGTCAGTGAACGACATACAGCGATCTAAAGGGTTTTTTTCGGGGTTGCAAAGATGCTATTAACCCCGCCACAGAATCAGCAGAGGGTTCCCCATATGGCTGTCGTCGCTGAGAGTCTCCACGCCGCCCCGCCTGTCGCCGCCCCACCTGTCGCGGATGGCCTGCGACATGACTGGAGCACGGCCGAAATCGAGGCCTTGCTGGCCCAGCCCTTCAACGACCTGCTGTTCCAGGCGCAAAGCGTTCATCGCCGGCATTTCGATGCCAATCGCATCCAGATCAGCCGCCTGCTGTCCATCAAGACCGGCAAATGCCCGGAAGACTGCCAGTATTGCCCGCAAAGCGCCCATTACGACACCGGACTGGAAAAAGAGGATCTGGTGGCCCTCGAGGAAGTGCTGGAAGCCGCCCGCGCCGCCAAGGACTCCGGGGCCTCGCGCTTCTGCATGGGGGCCGCCTGGCGTGGCCCCGGCAAGGACTTCGACCAGGTGCTGCGGATGGTCGAGGGGGTCAAGGCCCTGGGCCTGGAAACCTGCGCCAGTCTGGGACTTCTCAACGCCGAGCAGGCCCATCAGCTGAAGGACGCCGGCCTCGATTACTACAACCACAACATCGACACCTCGCCCCAGCATTATGCCAACGTCATCAGCACCCGCAGCTTCGACGACCGCCTGGAGACCATTGACCATGTCCGCGAGGCGGGGATGAAGGTGTGCTGCGGCGGCATCGTCGGCATGGGCGAAAAGCGGGATGACCGCGCCGAGATGCTGCGCACTTTGGCCAATATGCCGACCCATCCCGAAAGCGTGCCGATCAATCTGCTGATCAAGATCCCTGGCACGCCCCTGGACGGCGTCGCCGAAACCGACCCCTTCGATTTCGTCCGCACCATCGCCGTCGCCCGCATCCTCATGCCGCGGTCCCATGTCCGCCTGTCGGCCGGCCGCCAGTCGATGAGCGACGAGATGCAGGCCTTGTGCTTCCTTGCCGGAGCCAATTCCATGTTCTGCGGCGAACGCCTGCTGACGGCCGGCAATCCGTCGCCGGAAACCGACCGCTCGCTGTTCGGACGCCTGGGGCTGCAGCCGGCGTAATTTAAAGCGTGATGCCTTAAATCTGCATCACGCTTTAGTTGTTTCAAATTTGCCCTCGCCGGGCGCAGGCTCCGCCTGCTTGGCCGCGGCCTCAACGGCCGCAATCGCATCCTGCGTCAGATTTGACGCAGGATGCTCTAGCTTAAAGACAACGCCAGATCCTTGAGCAACATGAGCAGATGCAAGGGCTCGGTCGCGAAGGCTTCGAAGCCGTAATGCCGGTAAAAGCCGGCAGCCTTGGCATCAAGAGCGTGAACAATCAATGCCCGCACCGGCAAGCCGGGGGTTCCGTCGGCCAACTTTGGCCTATGACCGAGCGCCAGGGCCTTGCGCATGGCCGCTTCCAGCACCATCGCCCCCAGGCCTTGGCCTTGCATCGATCGATCAACAGCCAACCGCGCCAGCAAAACGCAGGGGATGTCGTAATTGGGCATGCCCTTGGCGAGACGCGGCGTTGCCTCGGCCCTGGTCACCGTGGCGATGGACAACGTATGGTAAGCGACAATCCTGCCGGCATCGGTGACGCTGACCCAGGTCTGCGACAGGCCGTGTCTTGGCGCGGTCAGGGCATGGTGGGCGAGAAAGCTGTTCAGCGACTCTACGCCGCAGTTAAAGGATTCGACGTCATGATGTGCCTGCAACGGCGGATGGTCTAGCCGCCGAATTTCCAATTTCCCCCTAAATTCTTTTCAACGAGCCGCCGCACCTCCGGTTTTTCACGGCCCGGCCGATCGAGAACGGCCAGGAAATGGTTGTATGAGTCGTCGTCGAGGCTGAACAACGAGCGTTCCGCCAAGGCGCTCTCGGCTTCCCGCAGGGCCAGGGTCAGCATGAAATCGGTTATGCTGAGGCCGCGGGCCTTGGCCCCCCGCTCAATCAACGCCTTCTGCTCGGCATCCACCCGCATGGAGATGCGCTGTTCGTGAACGGGTGTCTGGGCCATTGGCGGGTCTCCTCCCCACGGCATGCTGATTTCAGTGGGACGGCGACCATCATGCCGTACGCCCATTGGGAACACAACCGTTGACTTTACCTAACCGTTTGTTGGCCTAAGCGTCGCTGGTGTCGTCGAAGCTGCCGCCGCCGTCGTCAAAGGAACTGTCGTCGTAGGAAGCGTCCGCCACCCCGCTGTCCTGGGCGCCGGCGTCCTGGCCGTCATTGCCGCCGTAGTAATTGTTGACGGTGACGTTCTCCTCGACCACGCCCGGACTGCCGCCCCACGGACTGCCGCCGGCCATGCCGCCGCCGAAACCGCCGCCATAACCACCGCCGAAATGATGGCCGCCGAACAGGCTGCTGATGCCTTCGGCGATCAGGGTGCCGCCGGCGACACCCGCCGCCATGGTCGCCGCGTTACGCAGGAATCCGCCCATCGGCGAAGGCTGCTGCGGCTGGCCGGCCCAGGGAGAGGCGGCCGGGGCCGCCGGCTGCGGCTGCCCCCAGGCGGCGCTCGGCGCCTGCGGCTGAGGCTGCACGGCCGGCATCGGGCCGGACCGCGGCACCGAGCCGCCGGCCCAGGGGCTGGCATTACCGAGGAAACTGCCGCCGCCGGCTGCCGGCGCTGGGGCCGCGGCGCGGGCCTGATCCAATTGGCGCTGCAGCTCGTTGATGCGCTGGCTGGCCTGGTTCAGGCCCATTTCCTGGACGATCACCGCCTGCACCAGGGCATAGGTAGCATCCGGCTGCCGGCGCAGGCCGTCCTGGATCAACGCCTCGGCTTCGGGGTCTTTGGGGCCGGTACCGGCCCGCGCCAGACGGTCAAAAACACCTTGGATAAGATCTCTTTCCTGGGGGGTCATCGCCACATTCTCCTGGTGGTCCGCTGCTCGCGGAGGCTGCGCAAGCGGATAGCCGAGCAAGATTTAACCTGTCCGGGCGGTAATTCAAGGTCAGCGACCGTTGAGGAAGCCCTTGAGCGGACCGGCGACCCGCCGCCCCCAGCTGTTTCTGAACCCGGCGGACGACCAGTCCCGGCGGTCTTTCCATCGGGAAGGCGGCCCATCGCCGCGGTTTCGCCAACCGGCGGCGGCCGGCGACCGCTCCTGGCCCAGGTCGATGGTGACCGAATTGTTGTTGCCGCCGATCTCGAGATGGATCAGCCGGCCGTCCAGTTGCTTGGCCAGGCGATCGACCAGCGGCGCCGGCGGCGCCTCCTGCCCGGCGCGGGCAATCGCCGTCAGCCGGGCCAGACGATCAAGGTCGGCGGCCGGCAACTTGTCCAGGCGGGCGGAAATCTGCTTGTCGTCGACGCCGCCGTCGAGGATCCCGAGGATCGCCTGTTCGGCCGACTGGCGCCGGGGGTTCCGTGGCTTTTCCCGATGGCCGGCGGCGCGGGCGGCAACTCCGATGATCGGTTCTTCCGCCTCCAGGGAGTCTTCTGAGTCCATGACGCGTCAATCCCGCTTTTCAAAGCTTTCCAGGGCGTCGCGGACCTGGCACAGAAGGTTGGCGGTTTCCTTGAGATCCTGCTCCTCGGTCAGGCAATGATGGGCGAAGCTGAGTTTTTCGATGGCTGCGTTAATAGTGTCGACCGGCGCATGAACGATCCGATCATAGATATCGTCCAAATCTTTTTGGCATTTATCCTCCGCATCCCCCAGCATCATTCGAGTTATCAAAGTATTTTTTAATGCCTGGTAACGTTCCGTTAGTGAGATATTGCTCATTTATTCCCCCTTCAACCTAAGATGAATACTTGTTTAAGGGTAACATGACAAAAATATAATACTATAGAGCTTGTTTGACAGGTATATGCCGTTTGCTCTAGTTTCAGCCAGGACCAGGGCGACCGGCAGGGTGACGAAAGCCAGCATCGGCGCCATCGGCAGGCCACCCTCCCCACCGCTCTGGCGGCGCCAGGCCAAGGGAACCGCCATCAGTCCGCAGCTGAGAAGGAACAGCGGGCAGATCGCCACCGCTCCGACCCATGCGCCGATCGCTGCCAGCAGCTTGACGTCGCCCCAGCCAAGGCCGCCACCCAACCATCGCACCGCGCCGCCCAGGGCCAGGCCGAGCAGCGCCCCCGGCCAGGCCGCCGACCAGTCCGCCAGGGCCGCCGGGGTTGCGGAAACCGCCAACCCGGCCGCCAGCAAAGGCAGGCTGAGCAGATCGGGAATGATCCGGTGACGCCAGTCGATCCAGGCCGAAACGGCCAGGCACCCGCCGAGAACCACCGCCGCCAGAGCGGCGGCCGGCCGGTCCGCCGCGGGAACAACCGCCGCCGCCAGGACAGCTGCCGGGACGTCCACCGGCCGCAGGCCCCATGCGGAGGCCGCCCGCCGGGCCGGCCGCCGCAGCGCCGTCCGCCAGCCCTCGTCCAGCAGCACCGTGATATGGGCATCGAACCAGACGGCAAGACGAACCGCGGCCACCCCGACGGCGGCGGCCGAGACCGCCAGCAGCAGCCGGGTCAACGACGGTCCCGCAGCCAGGGCGGCAAGGGGAGCGCCGGGGCCGGGCCGCCACCGCCGCCATGGCATCGCCGGCGGAACACACGGTCCTTGAAATAGAAAACCGTCGCCGCCCTGATCGGCCGGTTGATGAATTTCTGCATCAGCACCACATGGGTGCCGGCCGGCATCGCCATGAAATCCGCCGGATGAATCAAAGGCACCCCGGTCAGGCTGCGGTTGATGGTTTCGGCGAAAGGATTGACCTGTTTCGACCATCCATGAAGACGGCCTTTTGTCCGGGCTTCGAGGGTGCGGGGACCGACCATGTCGGAGAACCGCTTGGCCACCGCCTCGTTGTTCAGGGGCAGGATGATTTTCGCCGCCGTCGTCGACAGCAGCGTCTCGAGACCGGTCTTGCCGTATTTTTCCTCGATCTGGGCAAAATCCTGGCCGATCAGCAGATAAGACAGCTTCTGCCCGCGGCCGACCGCCGGTCCGTCGATAAGCGCCTGCAGTTTGGGCATCTGGGGAAATTCGTCGAGCACGAACAGGCCGGGATAAGGGCCGCTTTGCCGTCCGGCCCAATCCAGACCGCCCGGCGGATGGGCGATCAGATAGGCCGACAGGGCTTCGATGAACAGACCGCTGATCAGCCCCAGCGCCCGCGCATTGGCCTGACTTAGCGTCAGATAAACGGTAACCGGCCGCGGGGATGCCCAGCGCGGATCGCGCATACCGCGGAAATCGGCAAAATCGAAATCGGAGGCAACGGTTCTTTCGCGCACCGCGGCGTTCTTGAACACCGTCAGCGCGGCGTCCATGGTCGACAGGATGGATCCCCGCTCCCGATCCGGAATGCCGGCCAGTTGGGACAGTTCGAGGAACGCCCGATGGGCGTAGCCGAATTGCCGGGCTTCCTCGACCGCCGCCAGCAGGACCTCCTGCAGAGGGTCGGCAGGCGGCGACATCCCGGGATCCTGCACGGCCTGACCGACGTCGGCGGTCGCCGCCGCCAGCCAGTCGACCAGCATCGGAAAGCAGGCCTCGCGATCCTGCCAGACGGCCGGCAACCCGGCGAAATGACCGGCCTCGCATTTACTCAGCAGAAAATGCACGAATCCGGCCAGGGCGGCACGGGCCCGCTTGCTCCAATGCGGGTCGGCGCCGCCCGCCGGATCAGCGATCAGGATGTTTGCCAGACGATCGACATAAAGGTCGCGGTGCGGCCCCGCCGGCGGCATCGAGCGCGGCGACAGCGGATTCCAGCGTGGATGCCTGATCCCCCGCGCCGCATCGTCGACGGCCGCCCAGTCAAGGCGGTAGACCGGGCCCAGGGTCTGTCGGTAGCCGGAGGTCAGCTGATGCAGTTCCGGCTTGATGTCGTTGATCACCATCGACAGGCCGTCCCCGGAAAGGATGGTCGGCACCACCACCGCGGCCGTCTTGCCGGTTCCCGGTGGCGCGATGCACAGGGCCGACAGGGTTTCCGGCAATTGCAGCAGGCGCCCCCGCCACCGGCCGAGGACGATGACGAAGCCGCCGTCGAGGGCCATGCGCCGCAGGTCCCGCGGCCCGGCCCAGCGGGCCGAGCCGTGCATGGTCGGCAGGGTGGAATAGGGGTTGAGCGCCGTCCCCAGCACCCCCGCCAGTCCGGCCAGCAGCGGGCCGCAGGCCAACGCCCAGGGAATCCGCCCGCCGGCGACGGCGTCACCCAGCCATTGGCGATGCACCGCCCACCAGTAATCGGGATAAGGCAGCAGGGTGGCGAAATAGCCTTCGACCCAGGACAGGGTAGCGAGACTGACCCCCTGCTCGACCAGCACCAGAACCGGCAGCGTCATCACCAGCCCGGCCAGCAGCAGCGCCAGCGCCAACGTCATGGTCAGCGCCAACCAGCGCCAGGCAAGGCGCCGCTCGTCATTCATGGCCAGATGCGGAGACAAGGGACGCGCGGGCGAGGTCGGGAATGTCGATGGCGGTGACCACGCGGCGCCCCCCTAAGCGGTCGATCTGCACGATGCGGCCGAAGGACGAGGCGATGATCTCGACGGCGGCACGGGCGTCGAGACCGGGATTGGCCTGGGCCAGATTCTGGTAGAAGGCGCGCAGCGCGCCGGCCGGACTGCCGGCATGGATGGTGGCCATGAAATTGGTGTGTCCGGTGGTCATCAGGCGGAACACACCGGTGGCGTTGCCGATGCCGATCTCGCCGCAGACGATGACGTCGGGAGTCATCCGCACCACCGCGTCGACCACCCGCATGAAATCGACGCCGCCGCCGCTTTCGGTGCGCGACACCACCAGATGCACCCGGTTGGCATGGGGCACCACCACTTCGCGGGCGTCCTCGACGGTCAACAGCCGCAAGTCGGTCGGCAGATGCCGGATCATCGCATTGAGAAAGGTGGTCTTGCCCGAGGCGGTGGCGCCGGACACCAGGATCGCCTCGCGCTGGGCGATGGCCTCCAGCAGGTCTTCGAGCGGTGAGAGCCGGTACCGCCGGTGACCGGGGCTTGCCGCCGCCTCCGCCAGCCGCCCCTCGGCCGACAGCCCGTAGCCTTCGAAGGATACCCGGCGCTCGGGATTGAACAGCCGGATGGTGACGGCCACCCCCCGCTGGTCGCCGATGTCATAGCGCACCCCCGGCCCGACCACCGCGGTGAAGCGGTGCCCCTGCGGCAGCGTCGCATACAGTAGCGGCATGCGTTCGGGATGGAAGAGCTGGCCGCTGACATTGGCCAACTGCCGGCAGACCGACAGCAGATAGGACTCGCTGAGGGCATCGTCCGCTCTCGCCTCCCAGCCGCCGCCGGCCCGCTTCACCCATGCCTCGCCGGGGCGGTTCACCGCCACTTCCTCGACGTCGGGCGAGGCGTAATGACGGACCAAGGCCGTCAAGGTGGCATCCAGAAGCAGGGTCACGGGGCGTTTCCTCCGGCGGCCGGCGGCCGGGGAAGGGAATAATTGCCGTCGCGCAGCTGCTGCAGCAGAGTGGATTGCATGACCTGTTGGGTGGTCTGCGGCGCCAGGCGCGCCACCCCCGGATTCTGCGCCACCAGTTCGATCAGCCCGGGCAGCAGATCGGCCACCGCGTCGGGCCGGCGCGCCGCCGTTGACTGTGCTTTCGGCGGCGTCACCGGGCGCAGATGGCGCGGGTCCTGCAGCCAGATGTCCTCGGACGGAATGATGTCGAGACGGGTGCCGGCGGCGACCATCAGGACCGGACGGGTGTCGATATTGTCCTGGATCATCCGCTGCCCGAGGCCGTCGAGATCATTGCCCAGGCGATTGGCCGCCCGCTGCTTGCCGCTCAGCGACTGGCTGGTGCCGCCGAAGGGCGACAGCACGGTGGTGCTGTCGCCGCCCAGGGCCCAGTCGCCGGCCGCCGCCACCACGCTGGTCAGCAGGGAGCCGCCGTATTTTTCCACCATCCGGCTGTCCAGTTCTCCGGGCAGGCCGGACCGCCCCATGACGTCGGCGCCGAGGTCGTCGATGTTGATGGTGGCGCCGTCGGGCCGGAAGATGCGCGACCAGGCGACCTCGAGCCGGGCCTGGCCGTTCTTGACATTGGTCCGGTAGGCGCCGATCACCCGCGACCCGGCCGGGATCAGCGCCAGCCGGCCGTCGGCGCCGTAGACATTGCGCTCCACCACGGCGATAGCCCGCCCCGCCAGCAGGCTGTCGATATCACTTTCCAGAACCGCGGGGATGTAGCGGTCGGCGGTGATCACCCGCCGACGGTCCACCGGCAGCCCGGACACCACGCCCGGCAGCCCGGCATCGGTGTAGTCGGGGGCGGCCACTCCGCCACCACCGGGCGGATCGACGGGCGGATCGCCGTCCAGGGCCAACCCCGCCGACCGGCGGGAGCGCAGAAAGGCCAGCGAGGCTTCGGCATTGGGGGCCGGCTGGGCCGGCGGCGGCAGGGCACCCCGGCCGACGCCGGAGAGAGGCACAAAGCGCGTCCCCTCGGCATCGCCCAGGACCACCACCAGCTCGGCGTTTGCCGGACCGGCCGTCCGCGGCAGAAACGTCACCAGGACGGCACAATGCCCGCCCGGGCCTATTTCCATTCCGTCGACGCAGTCTCCGCCGATATGGAACGCCGATGCCTGCCCGGCGACATGGATCCTCATCAGGGGGGCGGCGAGGTCCCCGTTGTTGACCACTTCGACGGCCCGGCTCGCCGAGCCGCCGGCGTCCAGCGACGGGAAATCAAGCGTCGCCGGCGCGATGCCGAATCGCGCCGCCGGCGGTTTATCCAACTGGTGACTGGATTTTCGGATGGCTTCATCCATGGCGTTATCGCCCTTGGCGACCCGCATGACCCGCTCCTGGCTGGGTGGCGGCGGATCGCAAGCGGCCAGAAACGACAGCAGCGCGCCGCCGGCCAGAACCCACACCCACCGCCGACCACTGACCACCCGCGACGTCTCCCGACCCGACAGAACCGCCCGGAGATGTATCTTATTTGGAAATTTTTGTAAACAGTCCGGGCCTCAGGCGCGCCGCTGCAATGTGCCGGCGGAGGCCCCCAGGCTGCCCAGCAGGGCCAGGATCCACAGCGTCATCGGCGGCAGCACGACAACGGTGGCGGCGTCCTGTCGCCAGGACGTCAGCAGGGCTTCGTAGCGGTCGTCGAGGCATTGATTGGCAAGCCGGATGTCACCGCTCGGACAGGCCTGCAGATTGGCGACCGCGCCCTTGAAGGCCAGCAATGACGGCACCGCATGTCGATGTTCCACCACCATGCCCAGCGCCAGGATCCAAAAGATGGTGGCGGCGATCCCGATCCCCAGCCAGCGCCTCTGCCGGTGGGGCTTGTTGCCGATTTTCCGCATGAGCTTGCCATACCTCTTCAAGGGGACGATCCGCCCGGCACTCTGCCCCAAGCTGGGTAGGAAAGCAGCGCCCAACCGCCGACACCGCCGCAATCGTGCCGCCGCTCCACTTTGGCGTGAAACGCCTATCACGGGTTGCCTCGGGGCCAAACCTCAATGATAATACCGCCAGCAGCTCCTAACCCTTTCGGAGGAAACCGATGTTGATCAAGACGATGGCGGGTGTGTTGGTGGTCGCTCTGGCAGCCGCCGGGTCGGCGGTGGCCGCCGAATGTTCCCTGCCGCCCGATGCGGTGGCCGGAAAAACCGTTTCCAACCAGTGCAAAGCCTGTCACGCCTTTGAAGCCGACAAGCCGTCGCGCCCGACGGCGCCGACGATCCATGACGTCTTCGGCGAAAAAGCGGTGGTACGGAAAGACTTCCCGAAATATTCCGAGGCAATGACCATGGCCTCTGGCAAAGGTCTGGTTTGGACCGAGGACAAGATCTTCGACTACCTTGCCGACCCGAAGGCCTTCCTCACCAAATTCAATGGCACGGACCTCAAGAACGCGATGTTCTTTCAGTTGAAGGACGAACAGAAGCGCAAACAGGTGATCGCCTTCCTGAAAGCGATCAAAGGCAAGCCCGAGTGTAACTGACCGGCCGGACCCCGGTGCGGCATCGCCGCACCGGACAAGGGGGGCTACATCAATCCGTTTTCGCGATAGAAGCGCTCAGCCCCTTCATGCAAGGGGGCGACCAGTGCTTCGTGCGCCATCTGCTTTTTAGTCAGCGTCCCCAGCATCGGATGCATGGCCTTGAAGGCCGGCAGATTGTCGATCACCGCCTTGACCACCTGATAGGCACCTCGGCCGCCAGGCTGTCGGCGGCCACCAGGACGGCCCGCAGCCCCAGACCCGCCACCTTGCCGGCGAGGCCCGGATAGCTGTCGGCGTTTACCGCCAGGCGGACGAACGCCTGATTGCCCTTGAGAAATCCGTCCAGGCCGGGATCCTTGAGCGACAGCAGGCCGGCTCCGCATTCGTCGATTGCCTCCTGGACCTCGGCAATCGGATGCAGGCCGGCGAACACCGCGGCATCCAGCTCGTTGCGGCACAATCCCTGGATCACCCGGGCCGGTTCGATTTCCAGCGCCGCGCCGAGGTCGGCGGCACCCATGCCGACGGCCCCCAGCAACAGGTCCGCCATGGTCCGCTGAAAGCCGCCGGCATGGCCCAGATTGACGCGTTTCCCCTTGAGGTCGGCAAGCGAGCGGATCTTGGACGAGGGTCCGACCACCACCACCACCGCCTCGCCATGCAGGCTCATCAGGGTCCTGAGATTGGTCATCGGCGTCCTGGCGAACGGCCCGGTGCCGGCCACCGCCTGCGCCAGAACCCGAGACTGGACGATTGCCAGCTGCTGAGCGCCGCTCTGCAATGCGGCCAGATTGGCCGCCGATCCGCCGCTCGGTTCGACCAGGCAACGCAGCCCGTGACGAAGCTGATCACGATTGACCACCCGGCAAATCGCCCCGGCTTCCGGAAAAAACATGCCGGCCACCTCGCCGCTGCCGAGGATCAGGTTGCGCGCCGGCGCCGAGGCCGCAGCGACGGCCAGGCCGCCGGTAAGGAGGAGGATCAGCGCCAGCGCTTTTTTCATCATGGCGCATGTCGTCCCATGAACCGGACAGCCGGTCAATGGCCATGACAGCACTCTGATTTCGCGGTAGCATCCGGGCACATCCAGCACAGTCGAACGGACCCGGCGCATGAATATCAAGGACCATATCCGGCAGATTGCCGACTTTCCCAAACCCGGCATCCTGTTCTATGACATCTCGACCCTGCTGGCGCATGCCGACGCCTGGCAGGTGACCATGGGCCGCCTGGCCAATGCGGTGCGCGCCGAACAGCCGGACCTGCTGGTGGGGATCGAATCCCGCGGCTTCCTGGTCGCCGCGCCGCTGGCCCTGAAACTGGGCTGCGGTTTCATCATGGCCCGCAAGCGGGGCAAATTGCCGGGCAAGACCGTGCGCCATGAATATGCGCTGGAATACGGCTCGGACATCATCGAAATCCAAGAGGACGCGCCGATCAAAGGGCGCCGCGTGGTGGTCCTCGACGACCTGCTGGCGACCGGCGGCACCATGAACGCCGCCATCCACCTGCTGCGCCGGATGGGCGCCGAGGTCGTCGGCGCCGCCTGCATCATCGAACTCACCTTCCTCGGCGGCCGCGGCAAGCTCGATGTGCCGGTGACCTCAATGGTGGCTTACGACGAGTAGAGCGCCATCGGGGCCGGGAGGTGGCCCCCTGCCAGCGGCAGCGGCATCCGCTGCCGCAGCATGGCCAGCAGCCTGCCGACGGCCTCGTCGAGACTGCCTTCGTTGACCAGCAGGTCCACATCCTCCTCGATGCAGATCTCCTCGGCATCGGCAAGACGCCGCTCGATCTCGTCGGCATTTTCGCGGCCACGGAGCAACAGGCGCCGCCGGCAGGTCTGCACCGATGCCGTCACCCAGACCACCGAGGCCAGGGGATAGCGCTCCCGCGCCTCGCCGAGCACCGCCGGGGAAACATTGACCACCACCGTCGCCGCCGAGGCCAGCTCGGCATCGATACTGGCCGGAATGGCAAAATTGAGACCCCTGGCCCCCCAGCACAGGGCAAAGGCGCCGAGGCGACGTAGACGGTCGAACTGCGCCGGCGTCACCGCAACATGGATCTCCCCGCCGAACCCTTCCGGACGGGTGATGGTCCGCAATGGAAAGACCATCCCGGCATCGCCGGCCAGGCGCCGACGCGCCCCGTCGATGATCGCATCCTTGCCGGCGCCGCTGGGGCCGGAAACGAGAATCAACCTGCCTTTCGCCGTGTGGTTCGCCGGCATTTCCACCTCATCACCTCATGTCATAAGCCAATGGCCTATAACCTGAGCATGACCCGCGAAGCTCTCAACGGTCTAAAAGGATATGTCGCTCAGGGGGTAAGCGGCATGCCGGTGTCGAGGGCATAGCCCGCCGCCCGCACCGTGCGGATGACGTCGACGTCGCTGTCGCCGTTCAGCGCGATTCGCAACCGCCGGATATGCACATCGACGGTCCGCGGCTCGACATAAATATCCGGTCCCCAGACCCCGTTCAGCAGATCCTCGCGGGAAAACACCGAACCGGGATGCTGAAGGAAGAACTGCAGCAGGCGGTATTCCGTCGGCCCCAGGTGAATGTGGCGGGACCCTCGCGTCACCCGATGGGTCGTCTGGTCCATGCGGATGTCTTCATAGTGCAAAACGCCCTTGCTTTGCACCGGCCGCGCCCGGCGCAGCAATGCCCGCACCCGGGCCATCAGCTCCGGCAGTGAAAACGGTTTGGTCAGATAGTCGTCTGCGCCGATATTGAGGCCGCGGATCTTATCGGCCTCTTCGCCGCGGGCGGTCAACATGATCACCGGCAGGTCGCGGGTCTTGGCCTTGCGGCGGATCTGCCGGCAGACCTCGATACCCGACAGTACCGGCAGCATCCAGTCCAGCAGCACCAGGTCCGGCTCGCGCTCGGCCAGAACGGTCAGCGCCTCCTCGCCGTCCAGCGCCTCGCAGACGCGATACCCTTCCTTTTCGAGATTGTAGCGCAGCATGGTGACCAGCGCCGTCTCGTCCTCGACCACCATCACCAGCGGCTTGACCGATGTCTCGCGGTCCATCAGTTACCCTCGCCGGCGGGAGGTGGTTCGGGCAATACGCTCGTGCCCTTGGGCCGAGCGTCGAGCAATGGCGTGCCGTTCACCAGGTAGTGGATCGTTTCCGCGATATTGGTCGCGTGGTCGCCGATTCTTTCGATATTCTTGGCAATAAACATCAAATGAATACAGGGAGTTATGTTTCTCGGGTCTTCCATCATATAGGTGATCAGTTCGCGGAACAGGCCGGTGTACATATCGTCCACCTCCTCATCCCGCTTCCACACCCTCAGCGCCTTTTCCTGGTTCTGGTCGACATAGGCGTCCAGCACATCCTTGAGGATTTCCTGCACCAACCGGCCAAGCCGCGGAACCGCCGCCATTGGCGGCACCGGCGGCAACTGGTTGAGCACCAGCGCCCGCTTGGCGACATTGGCGGCATAATCGGCGATCCGTTCAAGGTCGCCCGACACCTTGAGAGCGCCGACGATGAACCGCAGGTCATGAGCCACCGGCTGGCGCAACGCCAGCAGGCGGACGGTAAAGGCGTGCACCTCATGCTCCATGTCGTCGACTTTGGCATCGGCGGCAATGATCTTGCCGGCCTGTTCGCTGTTGCGGCGGATCAAGGCTTGGATTGAGGCGTCCAGCTGGGCTTCGGCGATACCGCCCATGCGGGCGATCAGGTTGTTCAGATGCGACAGTTCCTCGTCATAGGAGCGCACTGTATGCTCGGTCATCCCCGTCGCCTCCTCAGCCGAACCGGCCAGTGATATAGCCTTGGGTCAATTTATGGTTGGGATTGGTGAAAATCTGCTCGGTATCGCCGACTTCGACCAGTTCCCCCAGATGAAAGAACGCCGTGCGCTGCGACACCCGCGCCGCCTGCTGCATGGAATGGGTGACGACGATGATGGTGTAGTTTTGCCGCAGTTCATCGATCAGCTCCTCCACTTTCGCGGTGGCGATGGGATCGAGGGCCGAGCAGGGCTCGTCCATCAGGATCACCTCGGGACTGACGGCGATGGCGCGGGCGATGCACAACCGCTGCTGCTGCCCCCCCGACAGGCCGGTCCCGGCTTCATTCAGGCGATCCTTGACCTCTTCGAACAGACCGGCGCGCTTCAGGCTGGTGACGACGATCTCTTCGAGCTCGGCACCGGTCCCGGCCAGGCCATGGATGCGCGGGCCATAGGCGACATTGTCGAAGATCGACTTGGGAAAAGGGTTGGGTTTCTGGAAGACCATGCCGACACGCGCCCTGAGCTGCACCACGTCGAGATCCTTCAGATAGATGTCCTGCTGGTCGATAGCGATGGTACCGGTCACCCGGGCGCCATCGATCAGATCGTTCATGCGGTTGAGGCAGCGCAGGAAGGTCGACTTGCCGCAGCCGGAGGGGCCGATCAGGGCGGTCACCTCATTGGCGCGAACGTCCAGGTTCACCGCCTTCAGAGCGTGCTTGTCGCTGTAAAAGACGTTGACGTCCCGGGCCACCACCTTGATTTTGGCGGACGCCACCGGCTCGCCATCGGAATTCGACATCATCCCCACCGCCGTTCATAGCGCTTGCGCAAATAGATCGCGGCGGCGTTCATCACCGCCAGAAAACACAGCAGCACGATGATCGCCGCCGAGGTCCGCTCGACGAAACCCCGCTCGGGACTGGCCGCCCACAGATAGATCTGCACCGGCAGCGCCGTCGCCGGATCCACCGGCGTCGCCGGCACGTTGACGACGAAGGCGACCATGCCGATCATCAGCAGCGGCGCCGTCTCGCCGACCGCGCGGGCCATGCCGATGATGGTGCCGGTGAGAATGCCCGGCATCGCCAGCGGCAGCACATGATGGGTTACCATCTGCAGGCGCGAGGCGCCGAGAGCCAGCGCCGCCTCACGGACCCAGGGCGGCACCGCCTTGAGGGCGACCCGGGCGGCGATGATGATGGTCGGCAGCGACACCAGGGTCAGGGCAAGGCCGCCGACCAGCGGCGCCGAGCGGGGCAGCCCCAGCACATTGAGAAAGATCTCCAGGCCCAGCAGCCCGAAGACGATGGACGGTACGGCGGCGAGGTTGTTGATATTGACCTCGACGATGTCGGTCCAGCGGGACTGGCGGGCAAATTCCTCGAGATAAACGGCCGCCGCCACCCCCAAGGGAAAAGACAGCAGCACCGTCACCAGCAGCGAATAGAACGAGCCCACCACCGCCCCGGCCAGACCGGCCAGCTCCGGTTGGCGGGAATCGCCCTGGGTGAACAGCCATTTATTGAACCGCGCCGCCAGCCGGCCATCCGACCGCAGGCGGTCGATGCGCCGCAACTCGCCGTCGGTAAATTGGCCGCCTTCCTCCGCGGTACGCCCGGTATGCCCCTTGACCAGCTGGTCGACAGGGGACGAGGTGGGAAGCCAGATTTCCTCTGTCCTGCCCATCAGCGAAGGATCCGCCAGCAGCATGCCGCGCAATTCGAGATCGGCGCCCGGGCTCATCAACCGCGACAACTCGCGGCGTTGCGCCCGCTCGGTAGCGTCGGGAAACAACGTCTCGAGGGACTGGCGAATCAGCCGGCCGTAATCGGCGGTGCCGAGAACGGCGGGATCACCCCGCCCGTCAGGGTCGAGGATCGCCGCATCAAAGGTGATGGCGAGGCGGATCTGGCTTTGCGCGAAGGCGGTATAGCCCTGCCCGATAATGGTTCCCAGCAGCAGAATGAGGAAGGTCAGCGCGGCGACGATGGCCGATACCCCCAAGGCGCGGAACCACCGGTCGACGGCATAGCGGCGCCGCAGCCGCGCATTGACGCCGGCGACGGTGACCGAGGCGGTCAGCGGCTCGACCATTTCAGTCATATTTTTCCCGGTATTTCTTGACGACATTGAGGGCAACCACATTGAGCGCCAGGGTGACGAGGAACAGTATCAGACCCAGGGCGAAGGCCGATAAGGTCTTGGGGCTGTCGAACTCTTGATCGCCGACCAGCAGGGTGACGATCTGCACCGTCACCGTGGTGACCGATTCGAAGGGATTGGCGGTCAGATGGGCCGACAGGCCGGCCGCCATGACGACGATCATGGTTTCGCCGATGGCCCGCGACACCGCCAGCAGGATACCGCCGACAATGCCCGGCAAGGCCGCCGGGATCACCACCTGCATGACGGTTTCCGCCTGCGTGGCGCCGATGGCAAAGGACCCGTGGCGAAGGCTTTCCGGCACCGCGCAGATGACGTCGTCGGATAGCGACGAGACGAAGGGGATGATCATCACGCCCATGACGATCCCGGTGGCCAGCGCGCTCTCCGACGATACCGACAGGTGAAGGCTGGCGCCGAGGCCGCGGAGGAACGGCGATACGGTGACCACCGCGAAGAAGCCGTAGACCACCGTCGGGATCCCGGCCAACATCTCCAGCAGTGGTTTGGCGACGGCACGAAACCGGGGATCTGCATATTCCGCCAGATAAATGGCGGCAAGCAGGCCGACCGGCACCGCCACCAGCATGGCGATCAGGCTGATCAGCAAAGTCCCGGTAAACAGCGGCACGGCACCGAACGCCCCCGACGACCCCACCTGATCGGCGCGGATCGCCATCTGCGGGCTCCAGGACAGGCCGAAGAGGAATTCGTTCAAGGGCACGATGGCGAAAAAGCGCAACGACTCGAAGAGCAGCGACAGCACGATGCCCACCGTGATGAGAATCGCCAGCACTGAACTGAGAATAAGAAAGGCCTGGACGGCGCCCTCGACCATATTGCGCGCCCTGAACGAGGGGCGGACGGCGCGGAGGGCGAAGGCTCCGCCGGCAATGCCCAGGGACAGCATGCCGGCGACCATCGCCTTGAAACTGATGCCCTGCAGGGCCCGGTACTGTTCCGCCACCGCCTTGGTCTCCGGCCCCGAGGCGAAGCGGTAGTCACCGGTCGAAGCCAGTTGCCGGACTTCGTTGATCAACAGCGACAGGCGCGCCGGCGGCAGACCTTGCAGCTCGGCCGGCAATACATTGATCACCATCGCCCGGAGAACCGTCGGCTCGGCCGCCAGCCAGGCGACGATCAGGATCGCCGCCGGAATGCCGCACCATAGGGCGACATAATATCCGTAATAGGACGGCAGGGAATGAAGGATGCCGGTCCTTCCGCCCGCCGCCCGCAATGCCCGGCTCCGGCCCACCTGGTAGAGGGAGGCCGACAGCGCCAGCAGCAGGAGGAGAACGAGAAGGACCTGCATGGTAAAGACTACAGCTTCAGGTTGACCAGGTCTTTCGCCTTGGCCGCTTCGGCCTTGCGTTCGGCGTCGGGCATGGCGATCAGGCCTTTCTCGGCGAGATATCCGGACTTGCCCCAGGCTTTCTCCGAGGTGAATTCGGCGATGTATTCGCGGATGCCCGGTATGACCCCGACATGAGATTTTTTCACATAGAAGAACAGCGGGCGGGATACCGGATATTTGCTGGTGGCGATGTTTTCATAGGTTGCCACCACGCCGTCGACGGTGGCCGCTTTGATCTTGTCGGCATTCTGGTCGACATAGCTGAAGGTCAGCACGCCCACCGCATGCGGCTGCGAGATCATCTTCTGCAGAATGACGGTGTAGTTCTCGGATACCTCGACATAGGCGCCGTCTTCACGGACCGACTGGCAGGTTTTCTTCTTTTCGTCACCGGCCAGAGCCGCCACTTCCGGCTGCTTCTCGCAGGCCGGGTCCATGATCAGCTCGATGAAGGCGTCGCGGGTGCCGTGATTGGAGGCCGGGCCATAGACGACGATGTCCTCGGCCGGCAATTTGGCGTCGATCTGGTTCCATTTGGTATAAGGATTAGCCACCAGCTTGCCGCCGACCGGCACTGTCTTGGCGGTCGCCCGGTAGATGTCCTCGCGCGTCAGGACATAACTTGGGCCGGCCTTGGCATTGACGATGACGATGCCGTCGAAGCCGATGACCACCTCGGTGATATCCTTGACCCCATTGGCGGCGCAGGCGTCGACTTCGGACTGCTTGACGCGGCGCGACGCATTGGTGACGTCGGGGCTGTTCTCATCGGCGCCGGCGCAGAACAGCTTAAAGCCGCCGCCGGTTCCGGTGCTCTCGACGATCGGCGCCTTGAAGCCGGAGGTCTTGCCGAACTGCTCGGCCACAGCGGTGGAAAACGGATATACCGTCGACGAGCCGACGATGCGGATCTGGTCGCGGGCCTGGGCGGCGGAGGCCATGGTAAGGAATGCCAACGCCGCGGTACCGAGAAACTGTCGGGTCATGGGACCTCCGGTTGGGGGAGCGGTTACGCCCGCGACAATAGCGGCCATCCGTGACAGTTGGATGAAAGTTTGGTTACAGTTGCCGGCCCCTCAGCGCCCGGATGTTGGCGGCGTAATCGGGGGTGGAAAAGACCGCGCTGCCGGCCACCAGGACGTCGGCACCGGCGGCGATCACCTCGGCGGCGTTGGCGGCGGTGACCCCCCCGTCCACCTCGATCTCAATCGGCCGGCGCCCCACCATGTCGCGCAGACGGCGGATCTTGTCGAGAGCGGCGGGGATGAAGCTCTGCCCGCCGAACCCCGGGTTGACCGACATCACCAGGATCAGGTCAACCTTGTCGAGCACATAGGACAGGGCGCTGTCCGGGGTCGCCGGGTTGAGCGATACACCGGCCTTGCGCCCGAGCGAGCGGATCAGCTGCAGGGACCGGTCGAGATGACGGGTGGCTTCCACATGCACGGTGACGATGTCGCTGCCGGCTTCGACGAAGGCCTGGATGAAGGGATCCACCGGCTCGATCATCAGATGCACATCGAACAGCTTCGCCGTATGCGGGCGCAGGGCTTTGACCACCGCCGGGCCGATGGTCAGATTGGGGACGAAATGACCGTCCATGACATCGACGTGAATATAGTCGGCACCGGCGGCGTCCAGCGCCGAAACCTCTTCGCCAAGGCGGGCGAAATCGGCGGACAGGATGGAAGGAGCGATCTTCACGGTCATGAGCGGGGTTCACCTGCGGCTGAAGCCGTTACCCCCGGGTTGCCCCGGGGGTGACGGAAATAAGCTTACCTGGACTTCGGATCGAGGGATCCGTCCTTGTAGCGCTTGGCCATGTCGGACAGCGGCAGCACCTTAATCTTCGACGCCTGGCCGGCGGTGCCGAACTGCTCGTAGCGGGTTTCGCACAGCTTCTGCATGGCGGCCATCGCCGGCTTGAAATAGCTGCGCGGGTCGAATTCCGATTTCTTCTCGGCGAAGACTTTGCGGATCTGGCCGGTGATGGCCATCCGGCAGTCGGTGTCGATGTTGATCTTGCGCACGCCATGCTTGATGCCGACCAGGATCTCCTCGATGGGAACCCCGAAGGTCTGCGGCATTTCACCGCCGTATTGGTTGATGATGTCCTGCAGCTCCTGGGGCACCGAGGACGAGCCATGCATCACCAGATGGGTGTTGGGCAGGCGTCGGTTGATTTCCCGGATCACATGCATCGCCAGGATATCGCCGGTCGGCTTGCGGCTGAATTTGTAGGCGCCATGCGACGTGCCCATGGCGACGGCCAGCGCGTCGACCTTGGTCTTCATGACAAATTCCACCGCCTGCGCCGGATCGGTCAGCAACTGGCTGTGATCGAGGGTGCCCTCGAAGCCGTGGCCATCCTCCTTGTCGCCCTTGCCGGTCTCCAGAGAGCCCAGCACCCCCAGCTCGCCTTCGACGGAAACGCCCACCATATGGGACAGTTCCACCACCTTCGAGGTAACCCCGACATTGTAGTCCCAATCGCCGGGGGTCTTGCCGTCGTCCTTCAGCGAACCGTCCATCATCACCGAGGTAAAGCCGCTGGTGATCGCCGACATGCAGGTTTCCGGGCTGTTGCCGTGGTCCTGGTGCATACAGACCGGAATGTCGGGATGAAGTTCGACGGCGGCCTGGATGAGATGTTTCAGCACCACGTCATTGGCATAGGCGCGGGCGCCGCGGCTGGCCTGCAGGATCACCGGCGAATCGGTTTTCTTCGCCGCCGCCATGATCGCCAGCATCTGCTCCATGTTGTTGATGTTGAAGGCCGGCAGGCCGTAACCGTGTTCGGCCGCGTGGTCGAGCAACTGACGCAATGAAACCATAGACATGATTGTCTTCCCTCCTTAAATCCGGGCCAGGGCGGCTTCCGCCACGGCCTCGGCGGTAATTCCAAAATGGCGGTAAACCTCGCCGGCGGGACCGGACAGGCCAAAACTGTCGAGGCCGATCACCGCGCCTTCCGGCCCGACATAGCGTTCCCAGCCGAAACGGGCGCCCGCCTCGACCGCCACCCGCACGGTGCCCGGTCCGAGCACCCGCTGACGATAGGCGCCGTCCTGGCGGTCGAACAACGCCCAGCAAGGCATAGACACCACCGCGGCGGCGACGCCGCGGGACTTCAGGATATCGCGGGCCTGCATCGCCAGTTCAACCTCGGAGCCGGTGGCGATCAGCGTCACCCGCCGGGGTCCCTCGGCCTCGGCCAGCACATAGCCGCCCAGCGCCGTCAGGTTCTCACCTCCGTCGCTGCGCAAGGTCGGCAGGTTCTGACGGGACAGCGACAACAGGCTGGGGCCGGCGGTATTCTCCAGCGCCACTTCATAGGCCTCCATGGTTTCCACCGGATCGCAGGGGCGGAAGACCAGAAGATTGGGCATGGCGCGCAGCGATGCCAGATGCTCGACCGGTTGATGGGTCGGGCCGTCCTCGCCGAGGCCGATGGAGTCGTGGGTCATCACATAGAGGACCCTGAGCCCCATCAGCGCCGACAGCCTGAGCGCCGGCCGCAGATAGTCGGAAAACACCATGAAGGTGCCGCCATAGGGAATGAACCCGCCATGCAGCGCCAGGCCGTTCATGATCGCCGCCATCGCATGCTCGCGCACGCCGTAATGCAGATAGCGGCCGCCGGCATCCTCGGGGGTGACCGGACGGGTGGCCTTGGTGATGGTGAGATTGGAATGGGTGAGGTCGGCGGACCCGCCGATCAGCTCGGGAACGGCGGCGGTCAGTTGCTCAAGTGCCTCCTGCGAGGCTTTGCGGCTGGCCCAGGAGGGCCGCTCGGCAATCATCTTGGCCTTGAAATCGGCGGCGGC